>CAMDEU010000013.1 GCA_945897085.1 Spirosoma fluviale
CTGATACATTTCGTAAAATGGGTTCTAAGTATCGGGGACAGGAGGTAAATCTGTACGCCAAAAATGCTTTGTCCGAAAGCGCTTGTTTCCGCCCCAGCGGAAATCGGATAGCATACTATTTATATCTCCTTAAGAATATTTTTCCGAATAAACTCCCTCCCCACCCCTGATTTCAACTCTTTTTCCCGCTCCATAGCAGCTCTTTTGGTTGAATATTCTTCACTGTAGATGAGCTCCCAAGGGCGATAGCGCTTGGTCCAATTGGAAGTTCCCAATTCATTGTGAGAAAGTAATCTTGAAGGAAGATCGGAAGTGTAGCCCACATAGCATGTATCAAATGCTCGGCTGTACAAAACGTAAACAGTGTACATGGTTAAAAAAATTAAATGAAAAAGTGAGTTTGGGGAGGATGATTGGCAATCCTGTGGCCCCAAAGCCAGTATACGTCCTAAACAAAAAAAGGATGCCGAAGCATCCCTTTCCAATGTAGCGGGAACAGGAGGCAAACCTGTGTCCGCCGAGGCGGATATGAGCCCAGAAAACTTCAATTAGATTAAATAAAAAAAGGATGCCGAAGCATCCCTTTCCAATGTAGCGGGAACAGGACTCGAACCTGTGACCTTCGGGTTATGAGCCCGACGAGCTACCAACTGCTCCATCCCGCGATATGTCTTTTAATCTTTTTATCTCAATCAACGCTTCGAACCTGTGTCCGCCGCGGCGGATATGAGCCCAGCAAATCTAATCAACTGCTCCATCCCGCGATATATCTTATAAGGCCTGACGATCCGCCGCGGCGGATCCATCCCGCGATATGTCTTTTACTCTTTTTTATCTCAATCAACGCCTAGAACCTGTGTCCGAAAGCGCATGTCCGCCGTGGCGGAGCGGATATGAGCCAGTCAATCTTTTCAACTGCTCCATCCCGCGATATGTCTTTAATAAAGCCTGACGATCCGCGGCGGCGGATCCATCCCGCGATATAGAGATGCAAAGGTAAGGACAAACTCTCAAAAATCAAGTACCTTTGCAAAAAATATCAGAAATGATCTCCCCCTCCCACAAAGCAGGATTTGTCAACATCTTAGGAAAACCCAACGTAGGAAAATCTACCTTGATGAACATCCTAGTAGGGGAGCGGCTCTCAATCGTTTCCTCCAAAGCCCAAACTACCCGCCATCGCATCCTTGGTCTAATCAACACCGACGAGTACCAAATTGTCTTTTCTGACACTCCCGGCATGCTAAAGCCAAAGTACGAACTTCACAAAAGCATGATGACTTTTGTGAAGCTCTCCTTAGAAGATGCCGATGTCATTGTATTTGTGACCGACTTGTATGAAACAGACGAGGAAATCGAAGAGGTCATCACCAAAATGAATGCCTCAGGCGTACCCATCTTATTGGTCATCAATAAAATAGATTTGGCCAAAGAAGGGCAGCTGGAGGAAGTTACCCAGTACTGGACATCTCGAATCCAAGCAGCAACAGTCATTCCTATTGCTGCACTTGAAAGGTTTAATACCGAACGGATCCTTCAGGAAATTGTAGAGCGCCTGCCAGTTCACCCTCCTTTTTATGACAAAGAGGAACTAACAGACCGGCCAGAGCGGTTCTTTGCATCTGAGATCATCCGAGAAAAGATCTTTACCAACTACAAAAAAGAAATTCCCTACAGCACCGAAGTAGGAATTGAGGATTTTCACGAAGAAGAAAAGCTCATCCGAATCAGAGCTACCATATTTGTGGAGCGCGACAGCCAAAAAGGGATTGTCATCGGTGACAAAGGAAAAATGCTTAAAAAAGTGGGCACCGAAGCACGCTTGGACCTTGAGAAATTTTTCGGAAAAAAAATCTTCCTCGAAACCTTCGTAAAGGTGGAACAGGACTGGAGAAAAAATAAACTAGTACTAAAAAAATTTGGGTACGATCCCTCTTAATCATGGCAAATATTGTAGCAATTGTAGGCAGACCCAATGTGGGCAAATCCACCCTTTTCAACCGCCTGGTGGAAGAGCGAAAGGCCATCGAAGACAACATGAGCGGTGTCACCAGAGACCGGCACTATGGCCATGCCCAATGGTGTGGCAAATTCTTTTCTGTAATCGATACAGGAGGGTATGTTACAGGATCTGAAGACTTATACGAAGCAGAAATTCGAAAGCAAGTAAAACTTGCCATTGAAGAAGCAGATGTTATTCTTTTCATTGTGGATTGCCACGACGGCATGACAGAATTAGATGAGGAATTTGCAAATGAACTTCGAGGCAATAAAAAACCACTCTTTGTAGTCGCAAACAAGGCTGACAACCAGGAAAAATCATTTATGTCCCATGAGTTTTACTCCCTAGGATTGACCGATCTAGAGATTTTTCCGATTGCAGCAGCTAGTGGAAGTGGTACTGGAGAACTATTGGATGCTATTATTACCCATTTTGAGGAAGACGGAATAGAAGACCCAGATGCTGGCATCCCTAAAATATCGATTCTAGGAAGACCTAATGCAGGTAAATCTTCTTTCCTCAATGCCCTAATTGGTCAAGAACGCTCCATTGTGACCGATGAAGCAGGCACCACTCGCGATGCAATCCACACCCGTTATAAATTTTTTGGACAAGACTTTATCATCACCGATACTGCCGGCATCCGAAAAAAGGCAAAAGTAAAAGAAGACATCGAATTTTATTCAGTCATGCGTTCCTTAAGGACCTTGGAAGAATCCGACGTAGTCATCGTCATGCTAGATGCCACTCGCGGCCTGGAAGCCCAAGATGTCAACCTGATTTCCTTAGCAATTAAGAACAATAAGGGGGTACTCATCATGGTCAACAAGTGGGACTTGATCGAAAAAGATCATAAAACCATGAATAAAATTAAAGACGATATGATCGATCGTCTTGGTGAACACAAATGGATCCCCATTATTTTTACTTCCGTCACCGAAAAACAACGAATTTTTCAAGCAATTGAACTCGCTGTAAAGGTGTATGAAAATAAAACTAGGCGAGTGACCACCTCCAAATTGAACGATATTCTTCTTCAAGACATCGAAAAATATCCGCCGCCAGCATGGAAAGGAAAATACATCAAAATAAAATACGTCACCCAGCTTCCCACCAAAAACCCCGTTTTTGCATTTTTTTGCAACCTTCCACAATACATTAAGGAACCCTATACCCGTTATCTGGAGAATAGATTGCGTGAAAATTTTGATTTCGAAGGTGTACCCATCAAAATCGTTTACAAAAACAAATAAAAAAAATATTGTCTACCACTTGCACAATTAAAATTAATACTAGTACATTTGTATTGTAATTAAGAAAACCATAACAAATGAAAAAGGTATTTGCAATTTTCGCAATCGCTGGTTTGATCGCTACTGCTTCTTGCGGTGGTAAGTCAACTGAAGAGCAAGCTGCTGCTGATTCTATCGCTGCTGCTGTTGCTGCTGATTCTATCGCTGCTGTTGAGGCTGCTGCTGCTCAGGCTGCTGCTGACTCCGCTGCTGCTGCTGCTGCGCAAGCTGCTGCAGATTCTGCTGCTGCTGCTCCAGTTAAGTAATCACACCACGCGTGAAAAAATTAAGAGTTCCGATGGATCGGAACTCTTTTTTTGTGCCCTAAAATGTCTGCCCCTTCCACTGAGCTCCTTCGCCTATTTCAAAGGCATCTTCCCGAAAGCGCAGTTCCCTATTGCATTCAACTTTGGGAACAAAGCCCTTTCCATTTTTTTGTTAAAAAGCCTAGAAGTACCAAACTAGGAGATTTTCGGTTCCGCAGAGACCAATCCATTCAAACCATCACCCTCAACTTAGACCTCAATCCCTACCAGTTTCTACTTACATTAATTCATGAGATCGCCCACCTTCGGACATTTGCTCAACATGGCACTGCCCATGCTCCCCATGGACATGAATGGAAAGCTAAGTTTAAGCAGCTCCTAGATCCCTTACTTAATGAATCTACCTTCCCTCGAGATATCCTAGTGCCCTTAAAATTGCACATGCGAAATCCTTCCGCTAGCTCCGCTCGAGATCTCTTCCTCATGAAAGAGATGAGCAAATACGATGTGGCGACCCTACAAAGGACTACTTTTTTTCTGGCTGACTTAGCCCCTCAAACTCATTTTGAACTGGCAGGCAGAAAATTTAAAAAAGGCGAAACTAGGCGGACAAGAATCCTATGTGAGGAATTGAGCACTGGAAAAAAATTTTTAGTGTCCCGACTTGCGAGGGTCACAAAACTAGATTAACCCTTTTCCTCACCAATCTGATGCTCCGGTTGAGAAAAATCCTTGGGCTGAGGTAAATCTTGAAGGGAATTGATCCCAAAATAATCCATGAATTTTTGAGAGGTCCCATAGATTAAAGGCCTTCCCACTCCCTCCGACTTCCCTTTAATCACGATCAACTCTTTTTCCAATAATTTTTGGAGTGAATAATCACAAGAGACCCCTCGAATCTGCTCCACTTCCCCTTTGGTGAGTGGTTGCTTGTAAGCAATGATGGATAAGGTCTCCAATTGAGCCGTGGAAAGCCTTTTTTGAGAATGTTGACGAAGTAAAATACTGATGCTTGGCTGGTAGGCAGGCTTGGTCAAAAATTGATACCCTCCCCCCAACTTCTCCAACGCAAAAGAAAATTCTTCTTCCTCGTATTTTTTACATAAGGCCTCCAAGGCTGTCTCCACATCTTTTGCAGGAACAGCCGTACCAAACATCTCACTCAAACAAGAAACCATCTCCTCCACCCCAAGCGGTTCAGGGGCACAAAAAATCAAAGCCTCAATATGGCGATGTAAGAAATCCACGCTTACTTCTTGGCCAACTTGGCTTCAATAGAATGCATGGTGTGAGGCACAGCTTTCAGCCTTTCTTTGGAAATCAACTTTCCCGAATCTACACAAACACCATACGTTCCATTCTTGATCCGGATTAAAGCATTTTCCAAATTGATCGTAAACTTTTGCTGTCTTGCCGCCAATTGATTCATGCTTTCTCGCTCCAAGGTATCCGCCCCATCTTCCAGAAGTTTGGACGTTGAAGAGGTATGATCGGTGCCGCTATCGTTCTTTTTACTCAAAGTCTCTTTCAAAGATTGAAGTTCTTCCTTTGCCAAGGCCAATTTGTGAAGAATGATCTCTTCGAATTCCTTGAGCTCATCCTTAGAATAAGCGGTTTTTTCTTCCTTACTCATACATTACGTGATTTAAGGTTCACTATTGAGATTGCCTTGAAAAATAATCCCCTAAAATACAGTAGTCTTTGAGAAAACCAAAACAAAGGGAGGATTATCAATAGATTACCAAACCATTGAAATTCTCATGAATAGAGAGAAGTCTTGATTAATTACACTACAAAGGGGAAGCCACCACAAGCGCCTTCTTCACGACCTTGACCCTGCCAGTCAAATCAAACAGTTGCGCAACAAAAATGTAATATCCTGGCAGCACCCTGCTCCCGGTGGCATCTGTTCCTGACCAAGAAATAATCCCTGACGTTCCCAAAATCTGATTCTGTCCAAGGATCCTAACTTCACGGCCTGCAGCTGAGTAAATTGTAAAACTACCCACCCAACCATTTTGCTCCAAGGAATAGGTGATACTTACTTGGCTAGGCCCACTACTTCCCCCTGGATCAAACACCAAAGGAAAGAGGGTAATAAGCTCGGTCCCGAGGGCTACAGACAGTGCTGTGGAATTTTTCCTTCCCGGTGTAGCATAATCCTGGCTGCTGGAGGCAGATTGCCAAGTAGAAGGGATATAGGCCGGAAAAACAGGAGATACCCGCTCCAATGAAACTCCCTTGGTCGTGCGTAGCAAAGGGTGGTGCCATTCTGCTCGGTAAGGAAGTGAATCTACCACCTGCCGCTCAGGAGAAAGGAGCACCACAACCCCAGCCCCTATCGGCATGCTAGGTAAGCTGGCCATTTGAAGAAAATTGCCTGCAGCAGACTGAGGATAGGATAAACGGAGTCGCTCCGGATCGACAGTTAAGGACAAATAAGCCTGAGGAGCTAACTTATCTCCCTCCTTTCCAATGACTCGAAGCTGCTGGAGATCCCCAGCATCATTGAAACTGGCAAGAGCCCAATTTTCTAAGCTTAGGTATTTCGCAGTGGTATTGTGGATTTCTATAAACTTTGGGTCGCCTGACCTGGGATCCACTAGCAGTTCATTCAGAATTAACTCCCCCTTAGCAGCAGGCTCTGCAAGAACCACCTCCAACTCAAATCCTGCCGGCTCCCCCACACAACGGTTCAGCGGAGAGGCCCTCAAAGTGTAGCCCGTAATACTCCTTGCTGGGCTAGCCAAAACAATTCCAATCCTTCGTCCCGAAGAAAAAACTCGAGCAGAATCTATCCTCAAAGAAGGAGTGATCGAAAAAGGAATTAGGCTAGTCAAGGGTACAATAGGTTGATTTAACACCACTTCCAGCAGGGTAGCATTTCTAAAAAATGAAGCGGCCACCTGTAAATTCCCCAGATCCTGGATTGGGGAGAACTGCGAATTTTGCCTGCCTGGGGTTCCCCGTTTAGGGTCCTTGGAAGGAAGCAAGAATTCAGAGGCCTCGCATCGGAAAAAAGGATCGGGCAACTCCAAGCTATAGCCGCCCTCTGCAAATTCACTCCCTCCCCAAGAACTGCTCTGGTATTCCAACCGATCTATTTCCAAACCTGCTGCAGTTCTCAAGCGAAGGACTGATCCAGAATTAGGCAGACTAGGAAAAGTAGGAAGCGGCAATACCGGACCAAATTCCGCAAGAAGAGGGGCTTGGCTAGCCGCACAAATAAGTACAAACTCCCCGGGTGAAATCCAAAACTCTGGCAGCAAAGTGGCAGTGCTGCTTGCCAAAAAAACTAGCCCCGACAAGCGCAACTCTTTATTGGTAGGATTCATCAACTCTACATATTCCACAAAGGGTAGGTCTTGATCCACTCGTGGAGACGGCATCAATTCATTGATCACCAATGATTTTGATCGGAACGAGCTGGGGTCTGTATACCTGAACCGAAGTAGCGTATCCGCAAGAAAATTTCCATTGATATCGGGCAGCTGCTGCAGAAAAAGAGCATAGTCCTTCTCTTCTTCTAAGTCCACATCCGATCGTAAAATGACAACAGAATCTAGGAGCAACCGAGCCTCAACAGGATTGCTTCCATCAAGCTGATAGGCCAAGTTGAGCTGCGCAAAAACGGGGTCCATCCGCTCTGAAAATGCCACTAACACCTCTCGCTTGCCATATCCTTTCACAATGGACACCTTGGGCACCTCCTCGTCTACCACCAAGTCTTCCAAACTAAAGTCATCCATGACCCAGCGTGCCGCACTCCCAGTACCAGACCCAACTCCTATTTCTAGCTGTAAATACACCTCCTCCAAGCCCGCGAGTGCTGCAGGCAACTCAAGCTCAAACCTGCTAAAATTCAGGTTGGTATTTGGAAACTGGGCGGAATGACCTAGCAACATTCGCTCCTGATAATTCCCCTCCAGGCTCGTAGACCAAGAAATATATACCAAGGCAGGGCGAGTCCCTGTACCATTTTTTAGGGTTTTGGCCCAAAAAATAACTCGTGGGTTGCCCATTCCTTTGGGAGATAGTCGAACCCATACCTTTCCGGTGAAGGAGCTGATGGGCTGTACCGCCAAGGCAACCGATCCATTGATTCCTCCCGTGGCAAGGCGAAAAACCCGAGAAGAGGTAGCCCTTAGTTCGTTGGCATACCAGCCCGGGAGAAAGGGCTGTGGGTAGGACTGAACCGTAAATGGGGATTGAAATCCCTGCGTTTGAGGTTGAGAAAAGGCCGGAAAAGCAAGGGCTGTCAAGCTAGACAAGAGCAGAATTGCTACTCTACCAAAAAATAGTAACATGGTCATATAGTTTAAAAAGTAGGTGAATATAATTTAGGATTATCCACAATCCTATCAGTCGTTCCAAATAACTAGTAAACACTGCGGATAATCGTAGACAGTTGACCGTACACGGACCACAGCAGGCTAAATTGAACCTACGCTTTAGAAATTTGTTTTAAATGAACTGTATTATTGCGTTAAGCCTCCGTACTTTTGATAACTCAACACCAAGCCCCTCCAAACCTATGAAACTTGCTGTAGTAGGTGCTACTGGATTAGTAGGCACCGAAATCCTAGAAGTGCTTCAAGAGCACAAATTCCCCTACGATCAACTGCTACTTGTGGCCTCCGAACGATCCAAAGGAAAGATCATCGAGTACATGGGCAAATCCCATGTGGTAATCGGCCTAGAGGAAGCAGTAGCCGCCCAACCTGAAATCGCTATCTTCTCCGCCGGAGGAAGTGCCTCCTTGGAATGGGCTCCCAAATTCGCGGCAGTAGGCACCGTAGTCATTGACAACTCTTCTGTCTGGAGAATGGACCCCAGCAAAAAATTGGTCGTCCCAGAAATAAATGCAAAAGAAATCGGTGCTGCAGACAAAATCATCGCCAACCCCAACTGCTCTACTATTCAAATGGTCTTGGCTTTGGAGCCCTTGCGCCAGCGCTACGGCATCAAACGCATCGTGGTCTCTACCTACCAGTCGGTAACGGGTACCGGTAAAGCTGCTGTAGATCAGATGATGGCAGAACGCCAGGGGAAAACGCCAGAGATGGTTTATCCGCATAAGATTGACCTCAACGTCCTTCCCCATATCGATGTGTTCCAACCCAATGGCTACACCAAGGAAGAGATGAAGATGATCAACGAAACCAAAAAAATCTTCAGCGACGAATCCATTCAGGTTACCTCCACTACCGTGCGGGTCCCAACCATGGGAGGCCACTCTGAAGCGGTCAATGTGGAGTTTAAACAAGATTTTGATTTGGCGGAAGTAAGAACCTTGCTCGAAAATGCTCCTGGCATCATTGTTCAAGATGATCCGGCCAACTTTGTTTATCCCATGCCGATTCATGCACACAAAAAGGATGAGGTATTTGTGGGCAGGCTTCGTAGAGACGAGTCTCAACCCAATACGCTGAACATGTGGATCGTAGCGGACAACCTCCGAAAGGGAGCAGCTACGAATGCCGTACAAATCGCCGAATACCTCCTAGGAAATAAACTCGTCTAATGCGCTTCAGTGAGTTCAATACCGCTGAATTCCACCAATTTGTGCAGAATCACCTAGAGGAAGATCCTGCACTTTTACTTTTTAAGTACCAGGGAAAAGTGGGTTTTGACCTCAAAATGGCGGTGCAGCAAATTGCAGCTCGGCAGAAGGCCGCAAAAAAATTACCTTCCTGGTCCAAAAATCTAGACCTACTTTTCCCTGCCAGCATCTCGGTCGAGCAAAGTTCGTCGGAGCAAACAGCTTCCTTCAAATCAGAAGAGCAGTCTGGAAATTGCCTCATCGACCTTACTGGGGGCTTTGGCGTGGATTTTTTTCACTTGAGCCAAGGATTTGAAAAAGGGATTTACTGTGAAGAACAATCCGAACTTTTTGAGATCGCAAGACATAACCTATCCACACTCCATCCAGATAAGTTTGAATTCATAAATGGGGATGGGTTGGATTTTTTGAGAAAAACGGAATTGCAATTTGACCTGGTTTATGCGGATCCAGCCCGACGGGGTAGCGGCAATCAAAAGCTGTACAAACTCCAAGATTGCGAACCGAATGTGGTGGATGCATGGGCACTTTTGCGAAGTAAATCCAAAAAAATTCTAGTGAAGGTTTCTCCCATGCTGGACCTGACTCAGGCCTGGAACGAATTGCCCGAAGTTCAAAAAATTACGGTGGTATCGGTTCGGAATGAAGTCAAAGAACTCCTCCTCCATTGGGAAAAAGCCCAAGAAGGAGTACCGAGAATGATTTCAGTGATTGATTTAGAAAGTGGATTACCAACTTTTGAATTTGCCCCCAGTGCCGAAGAACAGGCGCATTCCAAATTTACCGAAGCAGGCAAGTACCTGATCGAGCCCCTAGCGGGAATTCTTAAGGCTGGAGCCTTCAACTTATTTGGTGAACGCTTTGGCCTCAAAAAATTAGCAACAAATAGTCACCTCTACACGAGCGATGCCTTTTCTACGGGTATTCCAGGACGGATTTTTGAAGTGCTTCAAGAAATCGCTCCAAAAAAACAAGTCATCAATTCACTTTTCCCTTCAGGGAAAGCAAATGTAATTTGCCGTAATTACAGCACAGGAGCTGAAGAACTCAAGAAAAAACTGGGGGTGAAGGATGGCGGGAAGGATTTTTTAATTGGAACCAAAACTGCATCTGGCTACAAGGTGTATTGGTGTACCCGAACCCAATAAAAAAAAATGAAGGTTAATCCTTCACTTCTTCGTAGTCTACATACTCTCCGCCTTCAATGTCTTTCTTCATTTTCTGAGGAGATTTTTTCGGAACAAAATCCACATGCACACCCTCTTTGGGACGCTGTGCTTGCTGCTGGGCACGCTGCTGCTCCATGGCAGCCTCATTGACCCTTCGGGCGAGCTGGGCAAGCTTGGATCGAAGAAAATAGCGGATTAGCTGGCCCAAAAGCCATCCAACACCCAGAAATATAAGAAGAAATTTAATCAAGGCTTTTCGTTTTAATTCAACATTACTTGCTCAGGTAGATGTTACGCTCTGCATAAATTTTCAAGAAATAATCGTCCATCAAATCGTCAATAAAGTAGATGGCTTCACCTGTAGATTTCATTTCAGGACCTAGCTCCTTGTTGACATTCGGAAATTTATGGAAAGAGAACACTGGCTCCTTGATTGCATAGCCTTTTTTTACAGGCTTGAAATTAAAGTCCGTCACTTTCTTCTCTCCTAGCATCACTTTTACGGCATAGTTGACGTAAGGTTCTTGGTAGGCCTTGCAAATAAAGGGAACCGTACGCGAAGCACGTGGATTCGCCTCGATTACATACACTTTGTCATTTTTGATGGCAAACTGCATGTTGATCAATCCCACCGTCTTCAATGCAAGCGCAATTTTTTTGGTGTAGGTTTCAATTTGTCGGATCACCAAATCCCCCAAGTTGTAGGGAGGAAGCACAGCATAAGAGTCTCCAGAGTGAATCCCTGCTGGCTCGATGTGCTGCATGATGCCGATAATGTAGACATTTTCCCCATCGCAGATCGCATCTGCTTCCGCCTCAATTGCACCTTCTAGAAAGTGATCCAAAAGGATCTCGTTGTTGGGTATATCGCGAAGTACGTTGACCACATGCTCTTCGAGTTCCTTCTCGTTGATCACAATCTTCATCCCCTGCCCACCGAGCACGTAACTAGGTCGAACAAGCAGCGGAAATCCAAGGATCTTGCAAAGCTCGAGCGCCTCATTGGTATTGTGAATGGTGCCAAACTCAGGGTAAGGCACATTATTTTCTTTTAGCAGGGTAGAAAACTGTCCTCTATCCTCTGCCAAATCCAAGGCTTCGTAACTGGTACCAATAATTTTAATCCCGTATTTGGATAGCTTTTCCGCCAATTTCAAGGCCGTCTGTCCTCCGAGCTGTACGATTACACCTACCGGATTTTCCTGCAAAATGATCTCGTAGATATGTTCCCAGAATACAGGCTCGAAGTACAGCTTGTCCGCTACATCAGGATCTGTAGACACCGTTTCTGGGTTGCAATTGATCATGATGGTTTCGTAGCCACATTCTTTCGCCGCCAAAACCCCATGCACACAAGAATAATCAAATTCGATACCTTGACCTACACGGTTGGGGCCTGAACCTAGGACCACTACTTTCTTCTTTTCACTACGGACAGATTCATTCTCCTCCCCGAAGGTGGAGTAGTAATAAGGGGTCTTTGCGGCAAACTCCGCAGCACAGGTATCTACCAACTTGTAAACCCGCTTGATACCCATCTCTTCGTAGCGCTTGTGAAATACATCGCTCTCGAGACAATCCAGCAAATGGGCGATTTGGCGATCGGCATAGCCTTTTTTCTTGGCCTCCTCCATCAATTCCTTTGGAATAGTCTGAAGCTTGTACTTGCTGATTTCCGCTTCTAGGTGAATAAGCTCTTCGATTTGTTTCAAAAACCATTTATCGATTTTTGTTAGATCCTGGATCGTACGGAAAGAAATGCCGAGTTTGAAAGCATCGTAGACGTGAAACAATCTATTCCAACTGGGGTTGGCCAAGGAATACAAGATTTGGGCTTGGTCTTTGAGTTCTTTGCCATCCGCACCAAGTCCATTTCTTTTGATTTCTAGGGATTGACAGGCTTTTTGGAGGGCTTCCTGAAAATTTCGCCCAATACCCATCACTTCACCAACTGCCTTCATGGAGAGGCCAAGTCTGCGGTCTGCACCCTTAAACTTGTCAAAGTTCCAACGAGGGATCTTCACAATCACATAGTCGATGGAAGGCTCAAAGTAGGCGGAGGTAGTTCCTGTAATGGAGTTGGACAACTCATCCAGGTTGTAGCCAATGGCTAGTTTGGCTGCCACCTTGGCAATGGGGTATCCAGTAGCTTTGGAGGCTAGGGCCGAGGACCGAGACACCCGCGGGTTAATTTCAATGCCGATGATGGTCTGATTGTCTGGGCTTACAGCGAACTGCACGTTACAGCCTCCTGCAAAATTACCTATGCTATTCATCATGGTGATGGCATAGTTACGCATGCGTTGGTAAACCGGATCGGGAAGGGTCATGGCAGGTGCTACCGTAATGGAGTCTCCTGTATGTACGCCCATGGGATCAAAGTTTTCGATGGAGCAGATGACAATCATGTTGCCAATATTGTCTCGCATCACCTCCAACTCATATTCCTTCCAACCTGTGATACTTTGCTCAATCAATACCTCATGGACAGGGGAGGCCTGAAGGCCTGCAGAGAGGTAGTGCTCAAATTCCTCTGCCTTCTCTACAAAAGCTCCACCTGCGCCACCTAAGGTGTAGGAAGCACGAATAATGAGTGGGAAACCAATTTCTTGGGCGATTTCTTTTCCTTGAAGCATGGAGGTCGCGGTAGCTCCTTTGCAGACCCCTACCTCAATTTTTTCCATTAAGGCCTTGAATTTCTCCCGATTTTCTGCCGTATCGATGGCGTCAATGTCCACGCCAATCATTTCCACACCAAAATTCTTCCAGATCCCAGCCTTATCGCATTCAATGGCTAGGTTTAGGGCAGTTTGGCCTCCCATGGTAGGGAGTACCGCGTCGATGTCGGGGTGGTCTGTGAGGATTTTCCGGATGGATTTTTTCTCAAGAGGTAGCAAATAGATGTGGTCTGCTGTCACTGGATCCGTCATGATGGTGGCCGGATTGGAGTTGATCAGCGTAACCCTAATTCCTTCCTCCCGAAGGGATCGGGAGGCCTGAGAACCTGCATAATCAAACTCACACGCCTGTCCAATCACTATGGGGCCTGAACCAATGATGAGTACGTGCTTGATGCTACTATTTTTAGGCATGGGGAGAGAAGAAATTATTTTTTACTTAGGTCCAAATTGGCGTAAAATTAGAAAAATTATCCGAAGCGGAAAGGAGAAATCTCAATTTAGCAGACTTTCAAGATCTGCTATTTTTTTTGGAAATAAAAAACCCCTTTTCTATATGGAAGGAACCCCTATTTTTTGGGGCATGGATTGGAACAAACTGTCTATTTTTCCTGTAATTGGAGAGCCTTTGAGAACTGAAAATGCACTATCCTTAGACTTTATAGCGGCCAATGGTCCTCTTCAGGAGGTAGGTTTGAGTGATACAGCCGCATTCGATGCATTTGTATTCAAGAAGCTGCAAGGTATCAGGGAAGCAGTATGGCTATGGAGGCTATCTAGAGAAGCAGGGCATCTACCGCCGCAGCGAGGTATTTGCCAAAGCACAGGAAGACTTCCTCAACATCCTACTTAGGAATAGACCTATGGACAGCTGGCAGCTCCGTTTTTGCACCTCTGATGGTGCTATTCACAGCTTTCAGGACAATGTAGATTTTGGAAACTATGGTCCAATGATACTTTTGCAACACCACGTGGAAGGGAGGGCACTATTTTCATTCTATGGACACCTCCAACGGGAAGATTTGCGAGGGATGGAGGCAGGGCAAGTTATTCGGATAGGGGATTGATTTACTTCTATAATATAAAGAATTAAAGTTTTTAGTTAATTATCCAGACAGAAAAATTGCCGATTTGAAAAGAACAAATTCAAGAAATGTCAAGAACGGCTAGTTAACAAATGGCTTTAAAAATGTTTTTTGCATAAATTTTATTTGAAAATCAAAAAATTTATTGTCACCTTATTGAAATATCTGGAGCCAGAGACCAGTTAAAAACGGGGTGTAATCGAAAAGCCTTACGAGTAGAAAATGCAAACAAAAACTTTATGACCCAACCTATCCCCGAATTTAAAAATGATCCTGTACTCGTATTAGTACTGGGCTTTGTCACCTGTGGTTTGTACCTGATTTATTGGAACATTAAAGTGGCGCAAGTAATCAATGCAATAGCGGAACAAGAAATTATTTCTCAGCCTATCGCCATTTTCTCAGGATGCTGTATGCCAGTGAACCTCTATTTTTATTACATAATTGGAAAAGACGCCCTCCCAAAAATTTATGAGCGTACTGGACAGGCTGGAAAAGACCAATCTACTTTATTGTTGGTCTTAGGCTTTTTTGTCCCAATGGTTTCTGCAATGATTGTACAAGGTGATATCAATAAACTTTACGAAGAAGCAAGTCATTAGAAAAATATATGGGATTGCCGGTGCGTTTAGCATGCTGGCAGTCCCATATTTTATTATGCTCACCAGTCAGGGGCATATCGAATCCGAACAATCTCTTTGTCCTTTTAAAATGGTGTCTGGTTTTCCTTGTCCAGGCTGCGGGATCACCAAATCTATTATTTTTTTTTACCAAGGAGATCTTTACAAAAGCCTATCCTACCACATTTTAGGACCTCTTATACCCATGGCAAGTTTGGCAGCTATCCTAGTTTTAGCTACTGAACTTTTTACTAAAAAAACTTATTTTTCAACTATACTCTATAGCCAAAAATTGGCTTACGTGTTGGCGATCTTGTTGGGAACTTACCACCTCTACCGTTTGGTGATTTTTGTGTCTACCCACAGCGTCCAACAAATTTTAAATGAGTCCATTTGGCAATAAGTAGCCCCTATTTCCTAGGATGAAATTCCGTCAGCACCTGCCTGAGGTAATCTCGATCCAAGTGGGTGTAGATCTCGGTGGTGGTGATACTTTCGTGGCCTAGCATTTCTTGTACTGCCCGAAGATCGGCCCCTCCTTCAATGAGGTGTGTGGCAAAGGAATGCCGAAAGGTATGGGGACTGATACTTTTTTGAATACCTGCTTGTACTGCAGTTTTCTTGATGATCAAAAACACCATTACACGGGTCAATTTTTGTCCCCTACGATTAAGAAAAACATATTCTTCATGCCCTTTCCCCGGAGTCTGATGCGTCCTTACATGTTCGTCATATAACTTGAGGTAATGCAATGCAGCTTTACCAATCGGCACTAGGCGCTCCTTATTGCCTTTCCCAACAACTTTCAAAAACCCTACCTCAGTAAAAATTTGGCTCTTTTTTAACTCCACCAGCTCGCTTACGCGTAGCCCCGAACTGTAAAGCATTTCTATCATGGCCCTATTGCGGTGCCCCTCTGCCTCGCCGAGAGGGATGGCTTCCAGTAACATTTCAATCTCAGGGAAACTCAAGGTATCCGGAAGTTTCCTCCCCAACTTAGGAGCCTCTAGCAATTGCGCAGGATCCTCAGTGATTCGATCCTCGTACATCAAAAAGCGGTAAAAGGCCTTGATCCCTGAAATAATTCGTGCTTGGGAATAGGCGGAGATCTCCAACATGGCCAAGGCTGTCACAAATCGCCGCAAGTGCTCCAATTCGAGTTCAAGAGGACTCTTGGAAGGAAATTCACGGGTTACATAATCCGCAAGCTTCTGCACATCTCGTGTATACGCTTCAATCGAATTGGCGCTCAAAGAACGCTCCAGGGTGAGGTAGTGACGAAATTGACGGATTAACGGGGTCCACATGCCTAGAAAAACTTAAAAACTAAAGGTATTAAGAAAGGCACACTTGTACATTTTCCAATCAATAAAATCCTATTAGTTTAAGAATTTCCAACTCGCCCGATGGTCCTTGGAAAGCATTTTTGCAGTCACCTTCGCCCGCAAAATTTCTATCGGCATCGCGTTCTGTGTGAGAATCAAGTCGTGAAAAGTTTTCTCAGGCATCTTTCCTGAGTCCACCATCTCCTTGCGAAGCGCGTAGATCTCCAAA
Source organism: Spirosoma fluviale (assembly GCA_945897085.1). Taxonomy (GTDB): domain Bacteria; phylum Bacteroidota; class Bacteroidia; order Cytophagales; family Cyclobacteriaceae; genus Algoriphagus. Next base: position 16,230 of record CAMDEU010000013.1, read on the forward strand.
GCCCCGATCATGTAGGCAATCTGGTACAAGGGTCCGTAACTCCCCTCAAAAGACCTTCGAACCTCCGCCTCAGCATTGGCAGGCTCGTGACCTACACGATTAACCAGCAGGTCGATGCATTGCTGCGGAGTCATTTTTCCTAAATGGTAATTGAGGGAAAAGATAATTCGCGCAGCACGATGCATTCTCCAAAAAAGCATGCCCACCTTGTCCTTGGCGTCTCTTGGGAATTGACGGTCCCACAACACAAACTCCCAATACAAAGCCCAGCCCTCCGTCCAGAATGGAGTGCCAAACGGTCTGCGATGCGTCATGTACCGCTGGTTCATAAACTGCTGCAAATGATGTCCAGGGATAAGTTCATGCTGTACAGTAGCTCTAGAAAAATGGGGGTTATTGCCCCGCATGGACATCATTTTATCCTCGTGGCTCATTTCAGAAGTTGGATAAGCAATCTGAATGACCTCTCCTCCTAAGAAAAATGGGCTTACCCGCTGCCGCTCTGCTGAGATCATGCTGGTTCTCCAGGTTTCGATCGCCAAAGGCGGCACCGTCAACCAGTCATTTTTGACCATCAGGTCTATGGCCTCGTCACCCAGGCGAACGACCTCCTGAGGCCAAGCACCAGCAGGGAGATAGGTGTTCTTCACCATTTCAAGGGCTGCTTTCCAATCGTTGCCGAAACCTAGTTCATTGGAGGCCTTGAGCATCTCTTTCTCGAACCAGGCAAACTGCTTTTCAGCTTCAGCGATGAGTTCTTCTGGCGTATAGGCAATCATTTCAAAAGCCAGTTGCTTTTCAAGGGCTTCCCTTCCGATGGGCTTGCCGATGATGCCGCTGCCATCGTCCTTGACCGAGTTGCTGTAGTGCCCTCGAAGTGTCTTGGCATAGGCTTTCATGCTCGCATCTAACGTTTGCCAGGGTGCAGGCATCCACCAAGTAAAAGAGGGGTCAAAGTCAAAATAAAAGTCGTAGGATTCTTTGACCACTTTACCCAAACTTTCCACTGCCTGGGCGGCCAAATCTGCCTTTTGCCAAGAATCGTATTTCGAACTAGTGGCAAGCGCCTTCTGTTGGGAGTCTAAGGCTTGGGCTACCTGATTCCATTGGGCAGCAAGTGCCTGTGCATCGGGCTGAACAGCCCTGCGTCGGCCAACTACAAAGGCTTCCAAAGGCTTTCCAAAGGCGATTACCGATTGGATTTGCATAAAATCACGCTTTTCCAAATCGAGTTCCGCCAATTGCTTTTCTAGGTAGTTTCTGAAAAGAACGTAATCGATCTTCCCATCCTCAGAAAGCGCTCCATAGTTTTGGGCTTGTAGGGTCTTCAAATAGTCTCCGTTTAAGGACTCCATCCGTCCAAAGTACTCGCCCGAAAGGCGATTTGTTTACAAGCGGCCTAAAGCCCCACGGTCTGCTTGGTAGGTTTGGATCAAGTTGACAAGCTCGGTTGCTTGGACCAGGAGGGAGAAGAGCGCGAAGAAAAGAAAAAGAACTAATTTTTTCATGGCTAGAAAAGGGGTGAATAGATTGAAGTCCCCTGCTGAAACTTAGAAAATTTTCGGATACAAAAAAATCTTTCTTAATCCCTAATTTACCACTGCAGATGCTGGTACAACTTGTCGTAAAAATATGGACCCCTATCCTGCTGATGCCGCACAAATCCCGCTGAAACTTTAGAATTTGAAAGAATATAATTTTTTACACCTCTTAAATTGGTATAGAACTTTAGTATAATTAAGTTAATTGATTCATTTTTGATCAATAAAATATTAAAATGAACTAATACAGGAACAGCATTTTTTGTTGTCCCTGCTTAGCTTTAAGAAAAAAATTCAATCAGCCATCTCTGGCCCAAATCAAACCCATATGAACTGGAAAGGCGTATTTCCCGCAGTGACCACCAAATTTCATGCTGACGGCAGTCTAGACATGAATCTGTTTTTTAAGAACTTAGACTTCCAACTAGCCAGTGGTGTACACGGCATTATTTTGGGAGGAACCTTGGGTGAAAGCTCCGTACTCTCACAAGAAGAAAAAATCACATTGACGAGAGAAACGGTCAAATACATCAACGGCAGAGTCCCCGTAGTGCTCAACATCGCCGAAGGAGCAACCAAAGACGCCCTCTTTTGGGCAAAAAAAGCAGAAGAGCTCGGAGCTTCTGGCTTGATGATTCTTCCTCCCATGCGCTATGGAGCAGACCCTCGTGAGGTGGTGACCTACTTCAAAACAGTAGCGCAATCCACCTCCTTGCCTATGATGATCTACAATAACCCTGTGGATTACAAAACCCTAGTGACGATAGACATGTTTGCCGAGCTGGCTGACTGCCCCAACATACAGGCAATCAAAGAATCTACCCGTGACATCTCCAATGTCACCCGTATGTTCAACCGTTTTGGAGATCGATTTCAGATTCTTTGTGGCGTAGATACCCTAGCGCTGGAAGAGTTGCTGATGGGTGCTGTAGGTTGGGTAGCAGGATTGGTTTGTGCGTTCCCCAAGGAGACAGTCGTGATTTACAACTTGGTTCAAGAGGGAAAAATCGAAGAGGCACGAAAGATTTACCGTTGGTTTTTACCCCTTTTGGAACTCGACATCCACCCCAAACTGGTCCAATACATCAAGTTGGCAGAACAGCATTGTGGAATTGGGTCCGAACATGTGCGTGCACCACGCCTAACTTTGATTGGTGAGGAGCGGGTACGAATTGAAAAAATAATTACAGACGGGATTAAAAATCGGCCGGCACTTTAAAATAAACTAGAAATACGATAGAAATACACTCGAAATAGCCCGAGCTTGTCAGCTGCAGCGGACAAGCTCGGGGAAATATAAACACCAATTTCTATTTCAACTTATTTCACGGAGCGGAGCGGAGTCTATTTCAACCGTATTTCCCTTAGTTATTTCACGGAGCGAAGCGCAGTCTATTTTTATTTATTTCCATCGTATTTCAAATTATCCAACCAAATCCAATTACCTATGTCTATCGATTCCATATTTCAAGCAGCCCAAGCCGCTTTTCTAGATTATAAAAATCTATCTGGAAAGGATAAAGGGCATTTTTTGGAGACCCTCGCTGAAATTTTGGAATCCAATCGAGCAACCATTGTTCCCCTGGCCGTACGAGAGTCCAACCTTCCAGAAGGACGAATCAATGGAGAGCTGGGGAGGACTACCGGACAAATTCGGCTGTTTGCCAATTTGGTAAAGGAAGGTTCCTGGGTAGAAGCCATTATCGATCCGGCAATGCCTGATCGAAGCCCTCTTCCTCGAGCCGATATCCGGCGCATCCTTACTCCACTCGGCCCAGTAGTGGTCTTTGGAGCTAGCAATTTTCCGCTTGCTTTTTCTACGGCTGGAGGAGATACCATATCTGCCTTGGCAGCGGGTTGTTCTGTGATCTACAAAGCACATCCCGCACATCCAGAAACTTCCAGAAAAGTCGCTGATTGCATCCAAGAAGCCCTTAAGGCTTGCGGGCTAGCACCTGCCCTATTTACACATGTTGAGGGAGGAATTGAGGAAGGCCAAGCGCTAGTCAAGCACCCCATGGCGAAAGCCCTTGCATTTACTGGTTCACATACTGGCGGAATGGCTTTATTTCACCTCGCCAACCAGCGTGAAGTGCCAATCCCAGTTTTTGCAGAAATGGGATCGGTCAACCCAATTTTCTGCTTCTCGCAAAAATTGGAAAAAGAAAATGATGCCTTGGCAAAAGCATTTGTCACTTCACTGACCTTGGGCGTAGGACAATTCTGTACCAATCCAGGCCTGATTTTCGTACCCGAAAAACAAGCAAAAAACTTTGAAAAAGCAATTGCCACCGAACTCCATGCGATTGCCGCTGCACCCATGCTTCACCCGGGCATTGCAAAAGCCTATTACGATTCCATCCAAGCACTTGAAGCGCGCAACGAACTCCGTTGGGTAAAAGTGGCAGATCCAAAGCATCTGATTAACGGAAGTCCTGCCTTGGCAGAAATCAAGGCTGCAGACTGGTTGAAAAATCCGCTTTTCCATCAAGAAGTGTTTGGAGCATTTGGGCTTATGGTAGTTTACCGCGACCATGCAGAACTTCTGAACATCGCTCACCAACTTGAGGGGCAGCTGACCATTACGTTTTGGGCAGAGTTGGAAGAACTTAAAAATCACCTTCCGCTAGTCAACTTGCTTCAGGAAAAATGTGGGCGCCTGCTATTCAAGGGAGCGCCTACTGGTGTTGAAGTAGGGCATGCGATGCAGCATGGAGGACCTTTCCCATCTACGACGGCAAGCCAAACTACCTCAGTAGGCAGCTTTGCCATCAAACGCTTTACTCGGCCCATCGCCTTCCAAGATATGCCCCAAGAACTACTTCCCGAGGCCTTGATGGATGGCAATCCACTTGGAATTTGGAGGACGGTGAATGGGGTTTTGACAATGAAATAAAGTAGAAATAGGATAGAAATATACCGAGCAGGCTCGGTGAAATATAAACACGAATTGCTATTTCAATGAGCGAAGCGAAGTCTATTTCAACCGTATTTCCCTAACTTATTTCACGAAGCGGCCCGCCGCGGCGGGTATTTCCACCTTATTTCCATTGTATTTCATTTAATCATTCTACCCCCACAAAAAAATGCCTTCACGCCATACCTTCTCTTGCATCGACGCACACACCTGTGGCAATCCCGTTCGGGTAGTTTCGGGTGGGGTTCCTTTTCTAAAAGGGAACAACATGCTGGAAAAACGACAGTATTTTTTAGAAAATCTGGATTGGATTCGTACTGGCTTGATGTTTGAACCGCGGGGGCACGACATGATGTCTGGCTCCATGCTCTTCCCTCCGCATGACCCTGAAAATGACTTTGCTGTTCTCTTCATCGAAACCTCGGGCTGCCTTCCGATGTGTGGGCACGGCACCATTGGCACCATCACCATTGCGATTGAAGAAGGTTTGATTCACCCGAAGACCCCTGGATTCTTGAGAATGGAAGCCCCAGCAGGTCTAGTGCTGGTGGAATACAGCCAAGTAGGCAAGAAGGTCACCTCCGTGAAGCTCACCAATGTCAAAAGCTTTTTGGCTGCAGAAGGTCTTGAGATCGAAACAGAGGAGCTGGGAAAACTTATTGTGGATGTAGCTTATGGAGGCAATTTTTATTGCATTGTCGATCCGCAGGCAAATTTTCCAGGCATCGAACACTTCAAAGCAGAGCAGCTCATCTCCATGGCGCGCAACTTACGCCAGAAAATGAATGAAAAATACGAGTTTGTACACCCCGAGCAGGAACGAATTCGAGGGCTATCCCATGTGCTGTGGACCGGAAAAACCCTCGATCCAAGCAGTACGGCTAGAAATGCAGTATTTTATGGCGAAAAGGCTATCGATCGCTCCCCTTGTGGCACGGGTACCTCAGCTCGAATGGCACAGTGGTTTGCCAAAGGCTGGCTCAAGCCTGGTGATGAATTTGTGCATGAAAGTTTTATCGGCTCCAAATTTATTGGCAGAATCGAGGAAGTAACCGAAATTGCCGGCAAGCCCGCCATCATTCCTAGCATTGAGGGCTGGGCGAAAGTGTACGGCTACAACACCATCATCCTGGACGAGGAAGATCCTTACGTGCATGGATTTCAAGTAATCTAAACCTTTGAGGTCTTTTTTGACCTCGAAGGTTTAATTCAAATTCTAATCCTTCGAGGTCTGAAAGACCGCAAAGGATAAACCAAAACCTTTGAGGTTTACAAAAACCTTGAAGGTTTATTAATATCCAAATCTAAATCCTTCGAGGTCTCGAAGGTTTAATCAATAAAATTTCAATCCTTCGAGGTCTCAAAGACCTCAAAGGATTAACCAAAACCTTCGAGGTCTGGAAGACCTCAAAGGTTAAATACTTCTTTAATGAAACCAACCCTGATCATCGGAGGAGGCATTGTTGGCCTTTTTACCGCTTATTACCTGCAAAAAGAAGGCGTCGAAGTAACCCTCATCGACCGTACAGACCTTAAAGACAATTGCTCCACCGGCAATGCAGGAATGATCGTGCCCAGCCACATCATCCCACTGGCAGCTCCCGGAATGATTTCTAAAGGGATCTCCTGGATGTTTTCCTCCAAAAGCCCCTTCTACATCCATCCACGACTTGATTTCAAACTGGCTCAATGGTGTTTGCTTTTCTTCAAGGCAGCCACCCCCAGCCAGGTTACAAAAGCAATCCCCTTCCTCAAAAATATCAGTCTACTCAGTAAGGCCTTGTACCAGGAGTTTCGACAAGAGCATCCGGACTCGTCCATGGCTTTGGTTGAAAAAGGGCTGATGATGGCCTACCAAACCGAATCTATGGAAAAAGAGGAGGTGGAATTTGCACATTTGGCACGGAAATATGGGCTGGAAGCTGAAATTTTAGGCCCTGAAGATCTCAAAAAGATAGAGCCACATATCCAGCTTAAGGCCCGAGGAGCCGTGCTATTTCCTGGGGACGCCCACTTAGATCCAGGAGCCCTCTACAGCTTCTTGAAAAAATACTTGGAAGAAAAGGGAGTTACTTTTCTCACCGAGACCCAGGTGCTCGGCTTTGAAAAATCAGCCAGTGCCGTACAAGCGGTCCTTACAGACAAAGGCAAAATCGACTGTGAAAAACTTCTCCTTTGCGGAGGTTCTTGGTCAGGAGAATTGGCAAAAATGCTGCAGTTCTCCTTACCGATGATGGGCGGAAAAGGCTATTCGTTTATTCAAAAGAACAGTCCCGAAATCCAACAAGCAACCATCCTGACGGAACAAAAAGTAGCTGTAAGTCCTTACGGAGAAACGATTCGCTTTGGAGGCACCATGGAAATCGCTGGCACCAACGAATCCATCAATAAGAATCGAGTAAAAGGGATTTTTGAGTCAATCAATCGCTACTATCCAGACTTTCAAGCCAGTTTCCCCGAAGACCAGCAGATCTGGAAAGGCCTCCGTCCTTGTTCCCCTGATGGGCTCCCCTACATCGGGTTTGCGCCTGGATACAGCAACGTACTGGTAGGCAGTGGACACTCCATGATGGGCATTTCATTAGCACCTGCCACGGGAAAAATCCTGTCTGAGCTGCACCAACAAAAAGACACCTCCATGGAAATTGGGGGATTTGAAGTGGGGAGGTATGCCTAATCCTTGTTTCTCCAAAAAAGGAAAGCAGTCGAAAAATTGAAAATTGCTTTATTCTACCTCTTGATTACCGCTAGAAAACCTACTTTTAGGCGATGAAGAAAATCATGTCACTTGTGCTTCTTGCTGTAGGCCTCTATTCCTGCGAGTCCAACTGGCTCCCAAGGCCTCCTGGATACAACCGCATTGATTTGCCGAAACACTCATACCAAAAACTAGAACAAGGATATCCCTATCAATTGGATTTTTCTACCTACAGCAGGGTGGAAGCAGATTCCTTCAACCTGAATGAGAAAGAATGGATCAACTTGAACTACCCGGATTTTGGAGCTAAGGTACATTTGACTTACAAAAAAATTGACCAAAATACCGATTTCAAAATACTATCCAACGACGCCTTCAACCTCACTGCAAAGCACCAGATCAAGGCCTATGGGATCGAAGAGGCGATTTTGCTTACTCCAAATGGTTATTCTGCAGTGGTAGCTGAACTTACTGGAGAAGTCCCTACCCAGTTTCAATTTTTCGTGACCGACTCTACCTCCCATTTTCTACGTGGAGCAGTTTATTTCAACACTGCTCTCAAAAATGATTCCTTAGCACCAATCATTGAATTCATCAAGATTGATATGGCACACCTCATCAATTCGGTGAACTTTGAAAAGAAGGAAGGAAACAAAAAGTAAGTTTGGAGGACAAGCAAAAACTCCCTCCACCAGTCCAACTAGAACAAGTGAAGGGAGTTGAAATCAATTTTGAAAGGAACCTTAGGAATTTAATTTTTTCCAAGAAAGCAGAATAAACAAGGCTCCCGCCACAGCAACAAATCCTGCAATTACCCCTTGAATGATCTCTCCATAGATAAAAAATCCAGTTGAAAATAAGGCTGCATACACCATGACAGTACCCACTAGCATCAACCCAATTTCCATTCCTAGTCTACCCTTTTCTTGCTTCTCAGCAGGGTATCGATCCAATACTTTTTTCCACCCTAGAGAAGCAGGTTGCACTTTTCGGTAAAAAGAAAGCAAGACCTCGTCTTTTTCGGGTTGGGTAAGGAAGGTCACAAGCAACCAGCCCACCGTAGTGATAGATACCGAATAGACGAGTTTGAGGTAACTCTGCTCCGCTGGAATATCCACCCAGCCAAGCCAAGGATTGATTGCCTCAAAGAAGATCGCCACGGCAAAGGAGATGATCATCGCAGAGATCTCTGTGTAGGCATTGATCCTCCACCAAAACCAGCGAAGAATAAATATCAAGCCAGTGCCCGCACCAATTTGAAGCAAAATCTCAAAGGCAGACAAGGCAGAGGATAGAGCCAAGGCCAAAAAGCTTGACAACACCATCAAGACTACGGTAGAAATTCTTCCCACAGCTACCAACTCCTTGTCGCTTGCCTCGGGCTTTAAAAACCGCATGTAGAAATCATTCACTATGTAGCTAGATCCCCAGTTGAGGTGAGTAGATAGCGTAGACATCACCGCTGCTATCAAGGAGGCAAGGACAACGCCTATCATCCCTGTTGGTAAGAAGGTGAGCATGGCAGGATAGGCCAAGTCATCACCCAACTTGTCTGCAGGAATATGAGGAAATGCCTCCTGTAAATCGTTTACCGTTGGGAAAACCACCAAGGATGCTAGTGCAACAATGATCCAAGGCCAAGGGCGTAACGCATAGTGTGCAATGTTGAAAAACAGGGTAGCTCCAATCGCATTTTTCTCATCCTTTGCAGAAAGCATACGCTGAGCAATATATCCCCCTCCACCTGGCTCCGCTCCTGGGTACCAGGTTGCCCACCATTGAATAGAAATTGGTAAAATAAATAGTGGAATGTAGACATTAGGATCTGTAAAATCAGGGATAAAATCCAACTTGGTAGCCACAACCTCGTGGCTTAACAACTGCTGCAAAGACCCGATTTCTGGCAGTTCCAACACATAATACGCTGCTCCAAAGGAGCCGATCATCGCGATGAAAAATTGGAAAAAATCAGTGAGTAACACTCCCTTAAGACCTCCAAATGAGGAATAGACTACCGTGACCACGGAGGCAATCAATAAGGTTTGAACAGGGGAAAGGCCCAACATGACCCCACCGATCTTTATAGCTGCCAAAGACACCGTTGCCATGATGACCACATTGAAGAATACGCCTAAGTAAATGGCACGGAAAGCACGCAAAAAAGCCGCTCCCTTACCTGAATAGCGCATTTCGTAAAATTCCAAATCTGTGGTCGACTCAGATCGTCTCCACAACTTGGCATAAACAAACACGGTCAACATGCCTGTGAGCAAAAATGCCCACCAAGCCCAGTTACCTGCAACACCATCCTTTCGAACCATGTCCGTGACTAGGTTTGGGGTATCGGCGGAAAAGGTGGTTGCCACCATGGAAACCCCCAAAAGCCACCAAGGCATGTTGCGGCCAGAAAGAAAAAATTCCTTTGCAGAACTTCCTGCTGATTTGGCCGATGCAAGGCCAATTACCAAGGAAATAATGAAGAAAGCGGCAATAATGCTCCAATCTAAGGCAGTAACATTCATAGGGTCTTGGGTTAATTGATGGGCCAATAAACAAAAAATTATTTAGTTAAGGCCAATTCCTTTTTTGATTTTTTTTAGAAAGATCAATAGCTCTTAGCCCCAAAGAACCCCTAGCTGCCTCAAAAACAAGTTCTTGGACCACCCAAAGTTTTGAGGCCGATTCAGACCCCTGTATTTACAAGAAGAAATTTCTATTTTCAACCTATGTTTGATGCGCTAGCTACCGCCCTAACCCTCGCCTACCCCCAGTTTACCGATGCGCCCCTTACAGTTCGCCCATTTGGTGAAGGACTAATTCACGAGACGCTATTAGTCAGTCAACTAGACAAAAAATGGATTCTGCAGGGCTTCAATGACTCCGTTTTCCGCTTCCCCAATCGCATCGATCATAACCTCAGCTTGCTTTCCAAGCATGCGGCTAGCCATCCGTTGCCCTTCCAGCTTCCCCTTCCCCTACTCAATACAAACGGCAGTGGGCTAACCGCTATCCAAGGAAAAAATTACCGTCTCTTTGATTTTGTCGATGGAAGCACCTTGCAACAGGTGCAGCAGCCTGCCCAAGCACGAATGGCCGCACAGGCATATGGAAAGTTTGCTTCCTGGAGTCAGCAACTGTCCGCAAAAGCATTTGAAGAGACCATCCCAAACTTTCACCGGCTAGACCTCCGATTTGCACGACTTCAAGAAGTAGCCAAACAACTTCCCAACATTCCAGAAGAGGAGCAAGCGCTTCTCCAAGGGTATTTGGAGCAACAGCCTTTGGTGAATTGGTACCAGGAGCAACGCAACCATCTCCCCCTTCGGGTCACCCATAGCGACACCAAGATCAACAACCTGATTTTTTCCAAAACCCTCAACCAAGTGGAAGCAGTCGTAGATTTAGATACGGTGATGGGGGGATACCTGATGTATGATTTTGGAGATCTCGTACGAACAGTTGCTTGCAGCCTGCCAGAAACCTCCACCGATTGGGAACAAGTTCAAGCCCTTCCAGAATTATTTGAAGAGCTCCTTTCGGGCTACCTAGAAGGTTTGAATGGTGCAATGACTCCATTGGAAGCGAAATCACTCCTGCTTGGCGGAGAAATCATGACCCTGATCATGGGACTCAGATTCCTCACCGACCACCTCGAAGGCAATGTTTACTACCGCGTCAGCTACCCCCTTCAAAACCTACACCGGGCTAAAAATCAATTGGCCTTACTGCAAAGCCAGCACGGACATCGCGCTCGCTTCGCCAATTTTGCTGCACAGCTTCAAGAAAGGTAATTCGAAGAAGTAGCGATTGCCATTACCTGACAATTTCCTGCAAACCCTTGGCAAAATTCAATGGTCTGCGGTAACTTGCTCTACCCATAAAAAGAAGCCTTTGTCTACCATCTTTGAAACCCGCATCGAATACCTCAAGGGGGTTGGCCCGCAGAAGGCTGAACTGCTAAACAAAGAGCTGGGCATATTCACCTATGGGGACCTACTGCAGCACTACCCTTTTCGCTACGAGGACCGCAGCACATTCTTAAAAATCAAAGACCTCCACGAAGACCTGGAGCATGTCCAGGTGATCGCACGAATCAAGAGCATTGACTTGGTAGGCATGGGTCCCAAAAAACGGCTAGTGGCAGTAGTGGTTGACGATACAGGGGAAATGGAGATGACCTGGTTTAAAGGCATCACCTGGGTACTCAAAAGACTACCGCTAGGCGGCTCCTTTATCTTTTTGGGTAAGCCCGCCCTTTTTGGACGCAAATGGAGCATGGCTCACCCAGAAATGGAACCTATTGCGGCAGCCAACGAGGCCCGTAACAAATTTCAACCGGTCTATTCTACAACAGAGAAACTCAAGGTTCGGTACCTAGATTCGAGGGGAATCTCCCGCATTTTGGAGCAGCTGCTTCCGCTCGTGTACCCGCAGGTGCAAGAGACACTCTCCTCAGGAATCCTGGAACAGTACCGCCTCGTCGGGAAAAAGGAAGCCATCCGACAAATTCACTTTCCAAGTTCTCCGGAAGCCCTCGCCCAGGCAAGAAAGCGCCTCAAATTCGAGGAGTTTTTTTACCTACAATTGCGGCTACTTACCCTGAAGGTCACACGAACCGAAAAGTCACGAGGACAGGTCCTAGGCTCCACTCAGCTGCTAACCGGTTTTTACACGCAACATCTTCCTTTCCAACTTACAAACGCTCAAAAGCGTGTGATTCGAGAGATTTTTGAAGACATGAAGTCGGGTAAGCAGATGAACCGACTGATTCAAGGGGATGTGGGAAGTGGAAAAACCATGGTTGCCTTTATTAGCATGCTGCTCGCCATTGGGTCAGGAGCGCAGAGCTGCATCATGGCCCCTACCGAAATCCTTGCCAACCAGCATTTTGAGGGCCTTCGGGTCTATGCCGAAGCCATGGGGCTCCAGATTGCCTTGCTTACCGGTTCAACCAAAAAAACAGCCCGAAAGGTCCTTCATGAAGGGTTGGAATCCGGGGAGTTACCCCTGCTCGTAGGTACGCATGCACTCCTTGAAGAGGTAGTTCAATTTAAAAATTTAGGGTTGGCAATCGTCGACGAGCAGCATCGCTTTGGGGTAGCGCAGCGCGCGAAGCTATGGGCCAAGAACGAGAGCTACCAACCCCATGTGCTTGTCATGACTGCCACTCCGATTCCACGAACTCTGGCGATGAGCCTGTACGGGGATTTGGATGTATCCGTTATCGACGAACTTCCCGCAGGCAGAAAGCCCATCCAAACAGTGCACCGCTACGACAAGGACAGACTCAAGGTCTTTGGGTTTATGCAGGAGGAAATAAAAAAAGGAAGGCAGGTGTATATCGTCTATCCCTTGATCGAAGAATCCCAAAGTTTGGATCTTAAAAATCTGATGGATGGCTATGAAAGCATTGCTAGGGCTTTTCCTCAGGTACCTTTGAGCATTGTCCATGGCGGCATGAAAGCCGATGCCAAGGACTATGAAATGCAGCGCTTTGTGAAAGGAGAAACAAAAATCATGGTGGCAACTACCGTCATCGAAGTGGGCGTAAATGTACCTAACGCCTCGGTGATGATTATTGAAAATGCAGAGCGATTTGGCCTCTCCCAACTCCATCAGCTTCGTGGGCGAGTGGGCAGGGGTGCCGAACAGAGTTACTGCATCTTGATGAGCAAGGTGGAGCTCAGCCGAGATTCCCGCATCCGCTTGGACACCCTGGTGCGCACCAACGATGGATTTGAAATCGCAGACGTGGACTTAAGGCTTCGAGGACCTGGTGACTTGATGGGCACCCAGCAAAGTGGAATTACTGACCTTCTGATTGCAGACTTGAGTAAGGATGCTCCTCTATTGACCTTGGCAAGAGATGCTGCGCAGCAAGTGTTGGCATCTGATCCTACCTTAGAGAGCCCAGACCACTTCGCCATCTTGAGACAGGTAAGGGCACAAAAAAATACGGCCGTCAACTGGAGTCGGATTAGCTAAACTTTAAGAATTATGATTTTTTTCTGGTAAACAGCTTTCCAATTCGCTGTACCAACTGCTTTTCCTTTTCCCAAAAAAATCGAAACTGCCCAAAAATAAAGCCATACACCAATAGCATAATTTGGTACAAGGGCAACACCAGCAGTAAATACGCGATGGTATTCATCAGCCCTTGGCCCCCACCTCTTTCGATGCCAAAAAAAGCAAGAATGGGGTTTTTAATCAACAGGATGGTGGTTCCGGTACAGGCAAATACAAGCAATACCAAGAGTACTTGAGTCAGGCTTTTCAGGTGCCATTTTGATTGCAACCGTTGTAGAAATCCAGGTTTAGAGGAGGTCATCTTGCTACTATTAAATTACCAACTAAATACGCCTTCATTGAGGCTTTTGAGTGCCTGCACCTTGTATTGTGCATCAACCAAGATGGATACGTTGTGTTTGCTGCCCCCAAAGGACACCATACGAATAGGGATGTCCACTAAAGAATCCATGACGGCGCTGATTGAACCCTTGGTTTCTGCGACTTGATTACCCACCACGCAGATAATCGCCTGGTTTGGATCCACTTCCACCGTTCCAAAGCGGCGCAACTCTTCGACAATCTGGTCTAAATGGCTCAAATCATCAATAGTCACAGACACTGCTACCTCAGAGGTAGTGATCATGTCAATGGGTGTTTTGTAGGCTTCAAAGACCTCAAAAATCCGTCGCAAAAATCCATAAGCCAACAGCATGCGGCTCGATTTAATATTGATGGCAGTAATGCCATCCTTAGCAGCAATGGCTTTTACCCCCGTTTCGGCTACTTCTGCCTTGATTAGGGTACCTGCCGCAGCGGGGTCCATGGTATTCAGAAGTCTTACAGGCACATTGTGCAGTTGGGCCGGCCAGATGGAGGCAGGGTGTAGAATTTTGGCTCCGAAGTAGGCCAGCTCGGCTGCTTCATCAAAGGAGAGCTCGGCAATAGGACGCGTTCGGTCCACCACCCGAGGATCGTTGTTGTGCATGCCATCAATATCGGTCCAAATCTCACAGACGGAGGCCTGCACTGCCGCAGCCACTAGAGAAGCTGTGTAATCACTTCCTCCACGCTTCAGGTTGTCTACCTCTCCACGATGATTTTTACAGATATACCCCTGGGTAATAAATAGGCGCTGATCGGGATGCTGACTAAGTTTTACTTTCAATTGCTCTGAAATTTTACCCAGCTCCGGCTCGGAGTTTTCATCGATGCTCATAAAATCCAATGCCGGTAACAAGGCCGAGGAAATTCCAAACTCTTCCAAAAGCGTATGAAAAAGCTTGGTGGATAGCAGTTCCCCTTGTGCAAGTATGTCCCTTTGAATCGCCTCGTTGAAGGAAATTTTCAATAGAATATTCAGTAGTTCAAAATGTTCTTTTAGAATGTTCTCCGCATTAGTTCTTGCGGCAGGGCTTTTCAAAAGTTCAGGATAGAAGTTCAAATAATGGGCATATAGGCTGTCAATACGCTCCTTAGCGAGAATCTTATCGGCAGTGGCCAAGGCTTCGCCGATACCCACTAGGGCATTGGTGGTGCCGGATAGGGCAGAAAGGACGACAAGGGTTGGTTCAGTGCTTCGAGTGATCAAGTCTTTGACTTGATGCATGCGCTCGGGACGTCCTACAGAGGTCCCTCCAAACTTCATTATTTTCACTTGTAAATAGGGTATAGGTTAGAATCCAAGCATTTTAATTGCCGTGATGGCGGCTTCATCTCCCTTGTTGCCATGCTTTCCTCCAGCTCGATCAAGGGCCTGCTGCTGCGTGTTTGGGGTGAGCACCCCAAAGATGACCGGTTTGTTGTACTTCAAACTTACCTGTGTGATGCCATTCGCTACGGCATCGCAGATAAAATCAAAATGGCGTGTTTCCCCCTGAATCACACATCCCAGGCAAATAACAGCATCGATCTGCTCATCCTGTGCACACCACTGGGCTGCTAGGGAAAGTTCGAATGATCCTGGAACTTGCTTGTGAACGATGTTTTTAGGATTCACACCATGCTGAAGCAAGGTTTCATAGGCTCCAGAATACAAAGAACCAGTTACCTCCTCATTCCATTCAGATACCACTATAGCAAATCGCTTCTTGGATACATCGGGGAGGTTGTTGGAATTGTAATCGCTAAGGTTTTTTGAGGAACTAGCCATAGGAAATAAGGGTATTAATGAGGTTAAAACAAAAAAGAGTAAGACACTCAGCGCCTTACTCTTCTAGCATGCATTTACAAAGCATTACTTAGTGGCAAGGCCTTCCAAGCGCGCTTTATGTTTTCGAGCCGCAGCGAATTCAAAGGACTCGTAGTATTTTTCCTCGATCTCGGTGTACGTTAGGATCGCTTCTTCTAGTTTACCTGCTTCTTCCTGAGCTACCGCCAGTTTAGCAAGGTATTTAGGAGACATGAATTTATTCTCATTCGTACGAGCTGCCTTGGTATATTGAGCAATTGCTTCATCGGTTTTGCCCAACTCCAAGTTCGCATCACCGATCAAAGAATACGCTTTCGCCTGTACCAAATAGTCGTCCGTAGAAAATTCTTCCAAGTGCGTCAAAGCATCTTCAAATTTCTTCTGCGAAAGGTAAATCGATCCGGTGTAGAAATGCGATAAGTTGGCTGCATCCGTACGAGGATAGTTTTCAATGATTGTCAAAAAGCCTTTATTGATGCCATCGCCATTGAGCGCAAAGTCCACACTATCTTGCTCAAAGAAGTAGACAGCCTGAAACATCTCTGCCTGAGCTTTTTCATTTTGCTGTTGGGTATTGTATTGGAAAAATAAAACTCCTCCAATCAAAACTACAGTTACCACAAGGATCCCTGCTATTATTTTGCTGTTACTTTTCAAAAAATCCTCGCCAGGAACTAATTTCTCTGCGATTACCTCAGGGTTTTCGAGGAGTTCGTTTTGGTCTGATTTTTTTGTTTCTTTCTTAGCCATGTTGCTGAATTTTCGGTCGCAAATATACGGTTTTTATCAATTACACAAGCCGTTCCCTGTGATTGCCTTTTAGGGGGGCATTACTCCATCACGAAAGGATAGTCCTCTTGAACGTATACGTCCTTGAAGGCATCCATACCATCTGGCCAAGGGGATTCTTCGGCAAACTTCACCGCATCGTCTACTTTGGATTTTACTTTTTTATTGATTGCTTCAATTTCTACTTCGCTCAGGAGTTCGTTTTCACGAATGGTGGAGAGCACCTGCTCGATTGGGTCACGATGCTTGTATTCTTCTACTTCTTCCTTGCTACGGTATTTTTGCGGATCAGACATGGAGTGCCCCTTGAATCGGTAGGTTCTAAATTCCAAAAGTGTTGGGCCATCCCCTCGACGAGCTCTTGCAGCTGCTTCAGCCACCGCCTCATGTATGGCTTCCACATTCATTCCATCCACTGGGAAAGAAGGCATGTCGTATGCTTCACCAATCTTGTACAATTCGGTGACATTGGAAGTCCGCGCTACAGAAGTTCCCATGGCATAGCCATTGTTTTCAATCACAAAAATTACAGGGCTTTTGTAGAGCATGGCCAAGTTGAAAGCCTCGTGTACGGCTCCCTGGCGAAGGGCACCGTCACCCATTTTGGCGATACACAGATTTTTGGTTCCGGCATATTTTTCAGCAAAGGCAACGCCTAGGCCCATCGGGATCTGAGCACCAACGATGCCATGACCTCCCAAAAAATTCCGTTCCTTATCGAAAATGTGCATGGAACCGCCCTTTCCTTTGGTGGTTCCGGTAGCTTTGCCATAAAGCTCGGCCATGATCGCTCCAGGATCTGTGCCTAGGCCCAGTGGATGCGCATGGCAACGGTAAGCAGTAATCCACTTATCGTCCTTGGTCAAGGCAGTGATGGCACCGGAAGCACAGGCTTCCTGGCCTATATAAAGGTGACAAAATCCTCTGATCTTCTGTTGGCCATACAATTGACCTGCTTTTTCCTCAAAACGCCTCATTAAAAGCATGCTTTCGTACCAGAAAGCATAGGTCTCTTTGGAGTAATTTACCTTGGTCTTTGCCGCTGCCGTTTTCTTTGCCATAGGGTACTGATCAAAATGTACTATTTTAGGCCTCAAATATAGTAATCCCGACCTAAAAATTAGGATGACTTGCAATTAATTCGCCGCTCACATGATTTTGGAGTCCCTAGACCTCATTCAATTTAAAAACCACCTTCACAGCAAGCTTGCCTTTAGTCCGCAGATCAATTGCTTGTTGGGAAGGAATGGGAGTGGAAAAACGAATGTATTGGACGGCATCCATTACCTTTCCTTGACCAAAAGTTCCTTGCAAAGTAGCGATGCGCTTAGCCTTCAACACGAAAAGGAATTCTTTACGCTGATCGGAAAATTTAAAGTGGAATCCAATCCACTGGAAGTTCGCTGCACCTTAGAGCTGGGAAAAAAGAAACAGATTTTCCAAAACGGAAAGGCCGTGGACAAAGTCAGCGACCATGTAGGGAAAATTCCTTTGGTCTTAATCGCTCCAGACGATACCGAGCTGATCAAAGGAGGTAGTGAGGGACGGCGGAAATTTTTTGATGGCCTACTCGCTCAATTAGACCATCCCTATCTGGAGGAGCTGATTCGCTACCACCATTTTCTCAAGCAGCGCAATGCATTGCTGAAGCAATTTGGGGAAACAGGCAGGCGTGACCTCACCTTGCTGAGTACTTACGATGAGGAAATCGTTTCCTTGAGTCAGTCCATTGCGAAACGAAGGGCTGCCTTAGTGGAAGAGATTATTCCATTGCTCCAGCACTATTATGAGAAACTCTCTATGGGCCGGGAAAAGGTGGCCTTGAATTACGATACCGAAGCTTTAAGTGAAAATTTTCCGGACTACTTCTTTCGGCTACGCCAAAAGGACTTTGTAACCAAAAATAGCAATGCAGGAATCCATAAGGATGATTTCGAATTTCAGATCGATGCACATTCGCTGCGTAAATTGGGTAGCCAAGGGCAGCAGAAGTCTTTTATCATTGCACTGAAGCTGGCACAGTTTGCGCTATTTGAAAAAGCGAAAGGGGAAAAACCCTTGCTACTGCTCGATGATATTTTTGATAAGTTGGACGAGGACCGAATCGGCATGCTGATGCAGTTGGTGTCCCAGGGCAACTTTGGGCAGCTATTTATTACCGATGCACGACCGGAGAGGTCCAAGGAGATTCTCAGTGGACTTGATGCAGAAGTGATCTTTTTTTACCTAGAAGATGGGCAGGTGCTTTCTTGGGAAATTTGAGTATTTTCAGATTATGAAAACCAGAACTACAAACTTGACAACTCTTGAAGAATTTATAGAAAAAAACTACGGCAAACGTGAGACAAAAGCCCGTGACGAACTTGAAGCGGGTTATGAGGCATTTAAAATTGGAGCCTTGATTCAACAGGCCCGTTTCACTAGAGGCATGACACAGGCGCAACTTGCAGAAAAAGTAGGGACAACAAAATCCTGTATTTCAAAAACTGAGAACAATACAAAAGAAGCTCGAATTTCGACGCTTCAAAAAATCATTGAACTTGGTTTTGGTGGACGACTCGAACTATCCATCAAATTTTGACACCAACCCTCCTCCTGGCTTGTTTACACAGGAATAACTACAAAAAATAAGGGGCCGAAGCCCCATTTTTTTTTACCACAGTGTCGTAGGATATTCTCCTTGCTCGTGTAGCTGCTGCAAGGCCTCAATCACCACAGGACGATCTTCGGTGTAGGTCACACCAAACCAGGTTTTTCCGCCTGGTAAAATCTCAAATGCCGCTTTATTGGCTTGAATCAGGTTATTGGCGACGGTTGGAATGTAAAATTCCGACTTCAAGTTCCCTAGATTGGCCGGCAGAAACTCCTGCCACATCCTTTCGATATCCTGAAAAACCGCAGGGTGAAATCCCCAGAAATTCATACTTACAGGAGTATTTGGAGCTATTTCAAAAGCTTCTCCTTCCCCTCGGCTTATAATTTTTTGGTCTTCTTTAGCAATTGAAGTTCGCTCAGTCATGCCGATCAGCTGCCCTTTAGCATTCGTATCACAGACTCCTCGGCTCACTGTTCCATGCGC
The DNA here is from genome assembly GCA_945897085.1 of Spirosoma fluviale. Taxonomy (GTDB): domain Bacteria; phylum Bacteroidota; class Bacteroidia; order Cytophagales; family Cyclobacteriaceae; genus Algoriphagus. The sequence goes on from CAMDEU010000013.1 coordinate 35,451, forward strand.
GGATAGCACATTTTTTAAGGCGTAGCCCACCATGGCATGCAGATTAGGCTGCACGGTAGTGGTCAAAAACTTGCCGAGTGCTTCAAAGGCCTCTTTTCCATAAAAGTCATCTGCATTGATGACTGCGAAAGGCTCATGCACCGCATTTTTTGCACAAAGCACTGCATGTGCTGTTCCAAAAGGCTTCACGCGGTCCGCTTGCTTCAGATCTGCGGGCACAAAACTATCCAAGGATTGCAAGACCCAGTCTACCTCAATTTTTCCTTGAAGCTTGGGCATAAACTTTTCCTGGGCGATTTCTAGGATCTCTTGCCTCACGATAAACACTACTTTCCCAAATCCAGCTTGGATGGCATCAAAAATGGAATATTCTAGGATGGTCTCTCCGTTGGGGCCAAAACCATCAATCTGCTTGTTGCCTCCATACCTGCTGCCCATACCGGCAGCCAAAACGAGGAGTGTGGGCTTGCTTGTCAT
>CAMDEU010000014.1 GCA_945897085.1 Spirosoma fluviale
TTTACCAAAACAGGAAGGTCCATTGATACCGTGATTACCGAGGAAGAAGCTGTGCAAAGTCTTCAAGCTGCCAAGACACACTTTCAAACTCATTTTGGAAAGGAGCTGGTTCAGCTGGGTGAGTACCAAAAGCTCGTTCGCGGGGATAAAGTACTGCCTCTTTGGGGCATCGACGATGTACTCACCACGATCCGTTCTACGGCTTGGGAAAAAGGGATGCGGAAAGCGGCACAAGGAGAATCCTACATCTTGATGGCACGCTTTGGAAAGGGCTTGCCCGTATTGGAAAGCATCAATGTCTATGGGGCGAGCAACCGTTCTGATTCTCCTCACTATGCCGACCAGATGGAGCGATTTGTAGCGCGGAAACTGAAGCCCATGACTTTGGATAAGAAAACCGTGCTACAGAATGCCAAGCGGGTTTATCAGCCTGGCAACTAGCCTATTTGTTTGCTGGGAGTAGCTTTACCATTCTTCCAAAACCAATTTGCATAAATAGCTGGTTTTTGTATATTCAAACTCCACTATCAAAATTGGCACATTATGAACGAATTAAATCGGAGAGACTTTTTGAAGGGCTCCAGCGCGCTCATGACCCTAGCAAGCTTTGGCTTATTGGGCATGGATTTCAGAACCAAATCAGGACCCCTAAAAATCGCCTTGATTGGCGCAGGTTGGTATGGGAAATCTGATCTATTTCGATTGATTCAAGTTGCCGATGTGGAGGTGGTAGCCCTTTGCGATGTAGATAAAAAAATGTTGACTGAAGCGGGTAAACTCGTATCCGAGCGTCAAAAATCCAAAAAAGTACCCCAACTATTCGAAGATTATCGGGAGTTGATTAAGACCCATGCCTGTGACCTCATATTGATTGGTTCCCCCGACCACTGGCATGCTCTTCAGGCGATCGACTCCATGAAGTCAGGTGCGCATGTGTACCTTCAAAAGCCCATATCCGTAGATGTTATCGAAGGAGAAGCAATCTTGGCGGCAGCTCGAAAGTACAAGCGCGTTTGCCAGATTGGTACCCAACGAAAAAGTACTCCCCATTTAATTGAAGCCAAAAAACAAATCATTGATGGTGGACTGCTGGGGAAAATCAGTCATGCTGAAGTGTGCTGCTACTTCCACATGCGAGCCAATGGTAACCCGGCTGTAGAGCCAGTTCCTGATTTTTTGAATTACGAACTATGGACTGGCCCAGCTCCCTTGCGACCATACGATGGCTTGCCGCACACGCGCTGGTGGAGAACTTTTATGGAATATGGCAATGGTATCCCCGGTGACATGTGCGTACACATGTTGGACACAGTGCGCTGGATGCTCAAGCTCGGCTGGCCTACTCAAATCACAGCTACAGGTGGTATTTATGTGCAGAAAGAAGGCAAGTCAAACATTGCAGATACTCAAACCGCCACCTTTGAATTTCCCGAGCTGAATGTGGTGTGGCAGCATCGTACCTGGGGAAATGCGCCCGACCCAGCATATCCTTGGGCTTTCAAAATCTATGGAGAAAAGGGGATGCTTGCAGGAAGTACCATGCAGGCAGATTATCTCCCTTACGATGCAAAAGCTGAGAAAATACACTTCGACTGCGTCTTTGAAAAGGAGCAGTATCCAGAAGACATCACCGAAGATCGCATTGAGCTGAATGCAGCACCTGCCACTCGTCTCCACATGAAAGACTGGCTGGACTCCATTGACAAGGACACCTTACCTATCGCCGATGTAGAAGAAGGACATATTTCCACCGCTGCCTGTATTTTGGCAAACATTTCCATGGAACTGGGTGGCCGACCCTTGCGCTATGATCCCCGTACTCGTACCGTGCTGAATGACCCGGAAGCAACGAAAAAATTACGAAGACCTTACCGCGGCCCTTGGATACATCCAGAGCCTGAAAACGTATAATGAATCGCGGATCGTATTTTAATTAAAAAAACTTACGAGTAAAGGATAGAGGAATTTCAATTGCCCTGAAATAGGGCCTGAGCCTCAAATTGGGATGTGGCCTTTCTTCAAAATACTGGATCAATTTATCCAGCTGATCTAGGTCTATTACTTCAATTCGCACATTGCCAATTCCATCTCGGAGCATTCCCAATTCATTTGCAGCACCTTGAGAAAGGTCAATTTGCCTTTTTGAATTTTTTGGCAATCGATCATTTATTCGGACAATGACCGAAGTGTTTCTTTTGAGATTTGTTACCTTCAACACGGTGCCAAATGGCAAAATTTTATGTGCAGCAGTTAAACTATTCTTATCAAAAATCTCACCATTTGCAGTTCTACGGCCATGGAATTGACCTCCATAATAACTAGCGACCCCTTTTTCAATTAATAAGGAGTCTATTTGAGCTTCAACTTGGAAACTGATAAAAAAGAAAGAAACAATAATTAAGTGTCTGAAAATCATGGTGAAAACTTACAATTCATCTTAATTTATCAAGAAAGATGCCAATTTCTGTCAAAGCAGTTTTTTGTAGTTGGGGCAAATCCTCTCCTTCACCTATCTTCGAAAGAAATAAGTAGCAAGACAACCATTGACTTAAACTTTTTTAGTAATTCCATTTGATCAACCTAAGCCCTTATCAAAGCATCCCCTGTAATTCATGCTAAAAATTTTACATACTGCGGACTGGCACCTAGGCAAACGACTCCAAGAGTACTCCCGCATTGCCGAACAGAAATTGGTTTTGGAGGAAATCTGCCAAATTGCAGATCAGGAGGAGGTAGACCTAGTGCTTTTAGCTGGTGATATTTTTGATACCTTCAATCCCAGCCATGAGGCGGTAGAACTCCTGTATAAAACGCTTCGCAGACTTTCAAAAAATGGAACGCGGCCAGTAGTGGCTATTTCAGGCAATCACGATAGCAGCCAGTTTGTAGAAGCACCAGATCCATTGGCAAGAGAATTAGGCATTCTTTTTTACAGCCGTTACGACAGCATCATCCCCTGCGGCACCTTGGATAGCGGCTTGGAAATCACTCGATCGGATTCAGGATTTGTGGAACTCAAGCTTCCCAATTTTGATTTTCCAGTTCGTATCCTGCTCGCTCCTTATGCGAATGAGGTAAGCCTCCGCACCTACCTGGGTGAAGAGAATCGGGAAGATGCTTTTCGGGAGTTACTTGCTCAGAATTGGCAGAAACTTGCGGATCGCTACTGCGATGAAAAAGGTGTCAACCTGTTTATGGGACACTTCTTTTTTGTGGATGAAGGAAGTACGAGCCCCCCAGATACAGAGCCTGAATCAGAGCGACCCATTCTGCATGTTGGAGGTACGCAATCTTTATTTACCCAACAGCTGCCCAGTACAATTCAGTATGCTGCATTGGGGCACCTGCATCGCTACCAAACGGTAAGCAAGTCCCCTGGCCCAGTAGTCTACTCCAGCTCCCCTCTGGCCTACTCCTTCTCAGAAGCAGATCAAGAAAAAAATGTGGTGCTGATACAGGCCAAACCAAACGAACCCGTGCAGTACCGGCCTATCCCTTTAAAGCAAGGCCGACCCTTGTACAAAGTAAGTTTTGACAACCTTCCAGATACCTTGGTTTGGCTCGAATCTCATCCCTCCTGCTTCGTTGAAATCACCTTTCTGACAGATGAGTCCATCGATGCCAACACGCGAAAAGCCATCTTGAAAGCACACGATGGAATCGTCAACCTGATTCCGCAACTACGGCATACACCTGGACAGGCCCAGGATGAACTACGGGCTGAAGACCTGAGTAGGGATATGGAAAGCTTATTTCGACTTTTTTACACCAGTGAAAAAGGGCAAGAACCCAATGCCCAACTGGTGGATTTGTTTAAAGAAGTACTTAGCAAAACCACCGCCTCATGATTCCTATTCGACTGGAAATAGAAGGATTGTATTCCTACAGAGAACGGCAGGTCATCGAATTTGAGACCTTGACTGCGGCAGGTCTATTTGGGATTTTTGGTTCCGTTGGAAGCGGCAAGTCTGCCATTTTGGAGGGAATTCTGATTGCCCTTTACGGAACCCCAGAGCGAGTGTCCAACTCAGGCGAGCGCTCTAGCATGATTAATTTGCAGCACCACCAGGTAGACCTAAAATTTGTTTTTAAGTCTGGACAAAATAATGGGAGCACCTACCTTGCTCGGTACAGCGTCAAACGAAACAAGAAAGACCCTGAAAAAATAGAAACTGCAAGCCATGGTTTTTATGAACTAGTGGGCCAAGAATGGCAGGCCACAGCAAGTAAAGCAGAAGAGCTCATTGGTATGAGCCGAGAAAACTTCAAACAAACCATCATCATCCCACAAGGAAAGTTTCGGGATTTTATTGACCAAAAGCCCACAGAGCGTGCACAGATGATGCAAGATTTATTTGGCTTAGATCGATTCGATCTTTCCCCCCAAACAGGAAGCCTGTTGAAACAAGCTCGTGAGGAAAAAATACGGATAGAGGCCCTAATCAACAGTATGGATGGAATTTCTTCTGAAATTTTGCTTGCCAAACAAGAGGAGTATGCTGGATTAAGCCAAGAAATGCTGCAAGCAGCTCAGGCCTTACAGGCAATGACTGAGGCAGTTCGCAAGATGGAAGGGACTCGTAAATCCTTTCTAGAACTTCAAAACCTAGTTCAGGAAAAAGCAATGCTTACCGCAAAGCAGCCCGAAATAGAGGAGAAGCGGCAACTTTATCGGAATTTTCAAAGTGCCAAAACCTACCTCAGACCCATTTGGGATCGGATCCTAGACCTGGAAAAGGACCAGGAAAAATACCAGGTTAGCCTCAGTGAATGCAATCGCTTCAAAGAATCCTTTGCCGAGGAAATCAAAACTCTTTTAGCTGACGAAGTCAAATTTAGAGAAATCAATGCGCTGAGACCGCAACGCGAGGGAAAGATTCGAGACCTTAAAAAGGTACTTGAAATCCAAGAATTGACCAGCAAGCAAAAGCAGGTTCAAGACAAGTTGAATGACTTGCTTCCAGCGATTGAACTTCAAAATAAAGAAATACAATCCCTAGAAAAAGAGATTGATTTGCTTGAAGGAAAACGAATTGGACTCCCAAATTTGGACCCTTCTGTACTAGCCGAATTAAAAACTGGGAGCAATCAAATTCTAGAATTGATGCATCGAAAATTGGAGTTGAAGCTTGCCCTTCAAGAAGGAGCGGCTCTACTTGCATCTAGCAAAAATCGGTTGACAGAATTCACAAGTCTAGTGCCCGAAAAAGCAAATCAAAGCTTGGAAGAATGGTTGGCGCTGCAAAAATCAGGGGTAAGTCAGCTAGAGATAGCCCGTGAAAAACTACTTAGAACTCAAGGATTGGCCTCGCATACCCATCTATTGGAAAATGGGATGCCCTGTCCGCTGTGTGGTGCTAGTGAACACCCAAATCCCTTACAGGCAAGTGCCTCCGCAGCGGCACTCCTACAAACAGAGGTGGATTTAAAGCAAGGCAATCTTGAATTGGAAAATATTCGAGACCTAATTCAAAAGAAAAGTATTGAAGAAATACAGTACAGCAACCTTCAAAAAAACCAGAATCTAAAAGAGCAGGAAAAACTGGGGGTTGAAAAGCAAGAATTAGCCCTTTGGGAAAAATTGAAAGCCAGTGGCATAGCAACTAAGGAGGAGCTAGAACACAAAATTTCTGAGTTGACTGAAGTTTTTCAAACTACGCAACAACTTCAAAATCAACTCAATGAATTACGTAAAAAGAGTGCTGGCCTACGAAACGCAAAGGAAGAAGCTGCACAAACCTTGCAACAGGCTCAGCTCCGAAACCAAGACTTGCTTTCCAGAATAGCTGGTAAACAGCAGGAGATCAAGGATCCAGAATTTTGTGAACCGTATGAGAAGAAGGAAGCAGAAGCTATCGGAAGTGCGATTGCTCTAGTTGAAAAAAGCATTGAAAATGCAGCGGAATCCCTAGTAGGTGTTCAAAAACATCTCCAGGAGCGACAAATTGCTCAATCTAGAAATCTAGCCGATCTCCAGAATTTTGAAGTCCTGCTGACTACTACTAAAGATCGACTAGCGGGCAGCCATGTGGAATTAACCCAAATGATGGCGAAGCATGGATTTGTAGAAAAAGACGCGCTTATCCAGCTCATCCAGCTGGACTTGGATACAGAAAAAATGGATGCGGAAATTCGTGCGTATGAACAGCAGGTTGCCACAACCGATGCACGAATTAAAGTACTGGATGCCATGGAGGGGATCAAAGAATATTCAGAAGAAAGGTTCCAAACCCTATTGGAAGAGGCTGCCGCTGCCAAGGATACCGAAAAAATGCTCCAATCTAAGGTCACTTTACTGAATCAAGAGATCCTAGAGATTTCTCAAAAACTGAAAGACAAGCAAAGCCTTTTGGGAGAGTTTGAACTAATTGAAAATCGAGAAACCAATTTACGGGAGTTGGATAGACTTTTTGCAGGTAAGGGTTTTGTCCGATATGTGAGCTCCATTTACTTGCGGGAACTATGCAATACCGCCAACAAGCGATTTAGGATACTCACCAAAAATAGCTTGAGCTTGGAGATTGATGACAGCAATACCTTTTGGGTGATGGACTACCTGAATGGCGGCAAAAAACGACTGCTTAAAACACTTTCAGGTGGTCAAACTTTCCAAGCTTCTCTTTGCCTGGCCTTGGCTTTGGCAGAAAAAGTAAAAGCCTTGAATCAGGCTGATCAAAGTTTCTTCTTTTTGGACGAGGGATTCGGAGCACTGGACAAAAATTCGCTCAGGGTGGTCTTTGAAACACTCAAAGCGCTGCGCCATGAAAACAGGGTGGTAGGAATCATTAGCCATGTGGAGGAACTGCAGCAGGAAGTCGGAGTCTATGCACAAATCGAGCTCGATCCTGAACTGGGGTCCCTGATAAAATATTCCTTTTAACCACTAATTTAGTCAATTTAGAAATAGTAGGTAAAAAGTACCACAATCTGCTTTAGGATAGGAGCAAAAAAAACCCCAGCTAGTGCCAGGGATTTTTGAACCAAGAAACCTTACAAAAAAAGCGTTTGATTGACCCAAGTCAATTCTTCAGGACGGATAGTGTGGAACTCGTCTTCAAAAAATTTAAGACTTACCTCTGCACCCATTTTCCGAAGAAGCTGGGCAGAATCATGAATTCGTTGGGCAGGCACATGCATGTCATGTGCACAACTACTTAGGAGGATAGGCGTCCCTTGAAAATCCCCTCTATATTTTTTTTCTTCTAATTGTTCTCCAATCAAGCCACCCGTAAAGGCGACAACGCCTCCTAATTTCTGTGCATTTCGTGCTGCGAATTCCAAAGAAAGGCAGGCTCCCTGCGAAAAACCCATCACATAAATCTGCTCTGGAGCTTTTCCATTTTCAATCAAAAATTGAAATAGAAGGGAAACTTTTTGTAAAGACGAATTCAAAGCGGAAAAGTTGCCTTGATCACTCGCCATAAATCCATAAGGATACCAGGTTCGCTGGGCGGCCTGAGGTGCAAAAATAGAAAAGTCAGCTAGAGCCAAGTAGTCGGCTAGTGATACGATACTTTCTGCCGTTGCTCCTCTCCCATGCAAAATGATGATTGCTTTTTTTGATTGAGAAAGTGGAATTCCTGCTTGAATCCAATTAGACATAGTTTTCAGGTTGAAAGGTGACTGGCTTTAAATCAGATTCGATCTGCGCACGGCTCGACTCTGCCCAGTCAGGCAATTTTAAAAGTTCTCCCAAATGTGCTTCATCTTCATCAATTGCAAATCCTGGCACATCAGTAGCAATTTCAAATAACACCCCACCTGGCTCCCTAAAATAAATAGACGTAAAATAATTTCGGTCCCGAACTTCCGTCACTCCATAGCCTTGCTTGATTAGGAGTTGCTGCATTTCTAGTTGTGAGGTTGTCGTTGCGGTTCGAAATGCCAAATGATGTACCGTGCCTGCACTTTGCACCCCCATCTGGCCTTGAGAATCTACTAGGACATCCACCCATTCTCCAGGAGTTCCTTCTATACCATATCGGTAGCGATTCCCTTCCTGACCATGAAACCGGTAATTCATGCTGTCCACAAGCAATCTCTCTGTTAGCTCCTTACTTCGTAGTGCAAGGGTGACTCCATAAAATCCCTTGATGGCATGTTCAATCGGAACCCCTCCATAGGTCCACCCTTCTCTTTGATCGGCTGCATTGGCGACAAGCTCTATGCCCATGCCATCTTGGTCTTCAAATCGGATGATGGATTGCCCAAAGCGAGTCAAGCGATCCGATACGGGGATTCCAAATCTTTTGAGTCGATCTTCCCAAAAGGTCAGGCTAGTGATCCCGATGGAGAAAGCCGTGTAGGTCAACTCACCCACTCCCTTTTTTCCCCTACGTGCACCTATAAATGGGAAAGTGGTGAAAACAGTGCCGGGACTTCCTAGCGCATCGCCGAAATAGAAATGGTAGACATCTGGAGCATCAAAATTAATGGTCTTTTTTACCAACCGCAGGCCCAAAATGCCTGCATAAAAATTTATGTTTTGCTGTGGCTCCCCAGAGATTGCCGTGATGTGGTGAATTCCTAAGACTAATGGTTGCATGGAAAAAGGGATAAAGAAGGGAGCCTCAAAAAGAGGCTCCCTTTGGAGTTGGTTTAGTTTGTATTTGTCTTATTGCTTTACAAGCTGAACGCTTAGCTGCAAGCGAACTTGATCACTGACTACCACAGAACCGGCCTCAGTAATTGCAGACCAGGTCAGTCCAAAATCTTTACGATTTAGTTTTCCTTCAATCTCAAATCCCGCCTTGGTTTGTCCGTAAGGATCGGCTACTGTTCCTCCGTAAGTTACATCTAAGGTCACCTGCTGGGTAATTCCCTTAAGGGTTAAGTCCCCTTGGAGTTGGTATTCCCCTCCTTGATTGACCAGCTTTCCTGCAAAAGCGATCGATGGGAAGCTAGCCGTATCAAAAAAGTCAGCTGATTTCAAGTGCTGGTCTCGATCGGATTGATTCGTATCGATGCTGTTTACATCTAGGGTGAAGGCAACTGCTGCGCCTAAAAAATCTTCAGCGGTGGATTCAGCATGTCCTTCAAACTTTCGGAAATAGCCGGTTACGGTAGAGATTACCAAGTGTTTTACTTTAAATGCTACCTCAGAGTGGGTAGGGTCTATGATCCATTTTGTGGTGCTCATAATTGTTTTGGTTTAAGTTTAGAAATTAGATAAGATAAGTTTTAATTAGAAAGTCCAGTTGGACTACCCTCGAAGTTTGTCCAGTAACCCATTGAGGAGAATGAGTTCAGCTTCTTCGAGGTGAATTACTTTTTTATTGATCGCTACAATTTCAGGCTCCAATAATTCCAAAAGGCGCAGCCCTTTTTCGGTAATGAGTACATCCACTTTTCGGCGGTTTTCAGGGCATTCTTCACGCTTCACCAAGTCCTTGGCCTTCAACTTGTCTACCAGCCTTGAGGCATTCGACATCGTATTCAACATCCGCTCTTGGATGGCAGCGATAGTGGCGGGCTTGCCTTGCTGACCTCTTAAGATCCGCATGACGTTGTATTGCTCCGGAGAAAGGTCCATGGGCTTTAGCACGGCCGTTTGGAAGCCTACCAGGTAGCTATGGGTGTACAATAAGTTGACCACCACCTTGTTGTAGCTATCCTTAAATTCCGACTGTTTGATTGCTTCTTCAATCTTTCCCATGGGTTCAACTTTCAATTGATGTATATACATTTATTGTAGGTAAAAGGTTCAGATTTTGCTGAAAAAAATTACCAAGGGGTACCTAAACACTTGATAAATAGCTTATTTAAATTCAAACGGTCCACGATTGACGGTCGACGGACCACAGTCAATTGTTCAGCATATGAAAAACGTATTTAAATTTAGATTCTATACTTGTTACCAAACGAATCGGCTGTCGACCGTGGACTGTTAGCTGTTGACAGAATGATCCACAGTCACTAGCGCCTACCCCTAAAAAACGTAAAAAATTTAGATTCTAAACCCGGTCACACAACGACTCGGCTGTCGTCAGTGGACTGTTGACAGTTAACTTTTTAGCCAATCCTTCAATAATCGATTGACTTCCTCTGGCTTTTCGATACAGCTGCTGTGACCAGCGCCTACTATGGTTTCTAGCTTGGCTCCAGCAATTCCCTGATGAATAAAAGCTGCTTTTTGTGGGGTAGTCGCTACATCCTCATCTCCTACGATCACCAAGGTAGGACAGGTAATTTTGGCAAGTTCCTCTTCTACCCCCTTGCGATAGATCACCCCTTCCACAGGACCGATAATACTTTTTTTATTAGACGCCAGTTCCTTTTTCCAATGGCGAATGGAGTCAACTTGAGTAGGATCAGCCAACCAACTTTTTGCAAACATAATTTTCATGACCTTACTGGCTATAGGAGGGATTATTCCTAGCCAACGCACCATCCCATTGAGGAGCTTGTACTGTGGTAGATTTTCTTGGGGCTCCGCATTGGCAGAAGTCTCCAGCAAGGCTAGACTTTTAATCAATTCTGGGTGGCGCGCAGCCAAACGCATGCCTACAAAGCCTCCCATAGACAATCCAATAAAATGAACTGGGCCACCAACCAAGGATCGGATTAATTCTACAGCATCTGATGCTACTGTATCCATGTCATAAGGTCCCTTTACCTCACTATTTCCTTGACCCCGGTGATCGTAGGCAATGACGCGGTACTGCTTGGAAAATTCCGCCACCTGAGCCGCAAACATCTTGTGGCTCCAAAGTAAGCCATGTGAAAAAACCAAAGTCTCGGATCCGGATCCAGATTCTTGGTAGAATAGTTTCGTATTGGGAAGAGAGATATACGGCATAGTTTATAGAGAAATATATGGAGGAATTGTATGCATCTTTTTGCTAAAAAAAGAAGGAGAGGCCACTAAGCGAGCTCTCCTCCCTTATTTACAAGTACTAGTCAACAGCTTACCAATCCAAGCCTGGCTGGGTAATGCGTACATTTTCCCGAGCTTTATGCTGATCTACAATAGTGCGAACATCTTTAAGAAGCTGCTTGGCATCGTACACGATACCGTCCTTCACAGTATACTTCACACCACCTACACGAATTGGCTCATTCGCCTCACTGGTGCGAATCGCACCTGTACCATACAATACCTTTAGGTTTTGAAGTGGATTTTCTTCCAAGATGACAAAATCAGCCAACTTGCCTACTTCAACCGTACCCAAGTCCTTATCCAAGCCTAAGGCTTCGGCACCATGCATGGTCGCAGCACGAATGACTTCCAAAGGATGGAATCCTGCCTCGCGCAACATTTCTAGTTCCCGGATATAGGCAAATCCATACAGCTGGTAAATAAATCCAGAATCAGATCCGGCGGTCACTCTTCCACCACGGTTTTTGTACTCGTTGACAAAAGTCATCCAAAGACGGTAATTCTCTTTCCAAAGTACCTCTTCTTCGGTAGTCCAATCAAACCAGTAGGAACCATGAGATTGACGATTGGGAGCATAAAAACGCCAAAGAGAAGGCAGCGTATACACACCATGCCACTCCTGCGTACGCGCACGCATCAAGTCTCTGTTGGCCTCGTAGATATTAAGGGTAGGATCCAAAGTAAAGTCCAACTCTAGCAACTCATTCATCACCTTATTCCAATGGTCTGAGAAAGGTGGTGCCGCCTGCTGCCAAAGCTTTCCTGCCTCGGCAAAGCGATGTTGCTCATTCTGGTAATTGTAATCCAACCGGAAATTTTGAATGGTTCGATCGGTAAACAGCGCCTCAGGAAGTCCATACCAGTGTTCCATGGAAGTAAGACCAGCACGTGCAGAATGAAGTACATTCCATCTGGCCACATCCAATTGCTGATGGTGCATGGCAGACTTTAATCCAATCCGCTTATTTTCTGAGATTGCTGCCTCCATCACTTCTGGCTTTGCTCCAAAAAACTTGATTCCATCTGCCCCTTTGGCCTTATTTTCGTTGACCCAAGCTTTCGCTTGTTCGGCATTGGTAATAGGCCCTTTTGCTCCCTGGCCAAAAGAAGTATAAGCCAATAATCTTGGAGCAGTGATTTCATTGGCCGCAGATTTCTTCTTGTGGTCCAAGACCCAAGTAAGTCCATTTCCAGCCGAAGGGTCACGCACAGTGGTAATTCCATGCGCCATCCAAAGTTTAAACACGTATTCTGCTGGGGTACCTTGTCCAGAGCCTCCAATATGACCGTGCATATCGATCAAACCAGGCAAAAGATAGTGCCCGGTCAGGTCCATTACCTTCGTCTTGTCGTCCGCTTTGGGACGGCGATTTTCGTTGATAGGAACGCCAGGATAACCAACTGCCTGAATCTGCGTAATGCGATTTTTCACTACCACAATATCCACAGGACCTACTGGGGGTGCCCCGGTACCGTCAATAAGCGTCACTCCACGAATAATCAGTTTCTCATAAGGGCCCTCTCCCTCTGCTCTTGCAGGGGAAGGCATGATCTGTGCAAAGGACCAGCTGACGCTAGCAACCAATGCGAGACCGAGGACAAGTATTTTTTTCAACATAGCTAGTTGGGGTTCTTAAAGTGTTTAAGTTAGGGGAAATCCAGAAATGAAAAAATGTTTTTTAAAGGAGTGGAAACGAAAAAGCCCCGTACGTACGGGGCTTTTGATATTTTCAACGGATTTGAATCGCTTGACTTAGCAAAAACTTATTCAATCGATAAGCTTGCGATTTACAAAGTACCTACTGTCGTCAGTGGACTGTCAACCGTTGACCATCTGAGCATTTTACAAGTCTTTGAACTTTTCCATGATCTCTTCAGAAATCCCCGTAAAGGAATACCCTCCATCATGGAAAAGATTTTGCATGGTCACCATGCGAGTTAAGTCAGAAAACATGGTCACAATGTAATCAGCACATGCATCTGCCGAGGCATTTCCCAAAGGAGAAAGAGCTTCTGCAAAGTTGTAAAAAGAATCAAATCCACCAATTCCACTTCCTGCAGTGGTTTTAGTAGGAGATTGAGAGATGGTGTTGACGCGAACTTTCTTCAATTTACCAAAACGATACCCATAGCCTCTGGCGATACTTTCTAACAAGGCCTTGGCGTCTGCCATATCCGTGTAGAACGGGAATATCCGTTGTGCTGCGATATAGGAAAGCCCTACTATCGATCCCCACTCCTTCATCACATCCATCTTCTCGGCTACCTGCATCATCTTGTGAAACGAGATCGCAGATACATCGTAGGACTTCATGGCCCAATCGTAATTGAGGTCACCGTAGGCTTTGCCTTTACGGATGTTGGGAGACATGCCGATGGAATGAAGCAAAAAGTCAAAATCTGCTCCCAAAAACTCTTTTGCCTCCGCGTATAACTTTTCAATATCTTCCACTACTGTAGCATCTGCACCAATTACGATGGTATTGCACTCCTCAGCAAGTTCTTTAATCGCTCCCATACGCATGGCAATGGGCGCATTGGTCAAGACAAATTTTCCGCCTTGATCCTTTACCTTGAGCGCAGTTTTCCAAGCAATCGAATTTTCATCAAGTGCACCAGTAATGATTCCTACTTTTCCTTTAAGTAAATTTTCTGACATATAGCAATGGGGTTGAATTCAAAATCTGCGGTGAAAATACATAAAATTTAGGAGTTAGCCCCTCAATTCATCAAGAGCTCTTTGGCACTAGCCTGAGCAGCGGCAGAAGGATTGGCTCCAGCAATCATTTTGGCAAGCTCATGCACACGCTCCTCCTCGCTCAATTGCTTGACCTTAGAGATTGTTTTTGCTGCACTATGGTCCTTGTACACAAAGAAGTGCACATCTCCCTTGGCAGCCACTTGTGGAAGGTGTGTGATGCAAATAACTTGGTGATTTTGTGCAATGACCTGCATCATTCGGACCATCTGCAAGGCCACTTCTCCTGAAATACCAGAATCAATCTCGTCAAAAATAAGGGTAGGCAAAGCCATTTTATCGGCCATCATGTACTTAATTGCGAAAAGTAAGCGCGAAAATTCACCTCCAGAGGCTACTTTTTTCAAGGGCTGTAACGGTATCCCTTTGTTGGCAGAAAAAAGAAGCTCCACCCGATCTATCCCTGTGGCATGTGGCTCGAGCGATTGCCTTTCCATTTGAATTCGGGCATTTTCCATCCCCAACTCATGTACTAATTCCTCCAATGCTCGTTCAAAAGCAGGGAAACAAGCCCGTCGTTTTTGGCTGAGAATCTCGCCCGCTTCGAGCATGGCCCTTTCTTTTACGAGCTGAACTCTCTTGGCTTCTTCCAACTGTTCTGCCACCTGCTGAACTTGAAAAACCTGATCGGCCAAGTGGCTTTCTAATACCAAAAGTTCTTCCACCGTCTGCAGTCCATGCTTCTTTTGCAACTGATAGATTTTGCTGAGACGCTCGCGGGTTTTTTCTAACTTTTCAGCATCCACTTCTACACTACTATCTTCGTCTGTTAGGCTTTCTGCCAAATCCTTCAACTCAATCCAAGCCTCCTGAAACCGCAATCGGTAACTGCCAAAGGCCTGGGCCAATCGCTCCAACCCCTGTAAACTCGATTGAATATGTCCCATTCCCTGAAGTACTCCAAACTGCTCGTCTTGGAAAAGAGAAAGGATCTCTTGGATCTTTATTTTAATATCTTCAGCATTTTCAAGGATCTCCTGACTAGACTCCAATTCCAACTGCTCCCCGGCAACAAGAGAAAGACTACTCAACTCATCCAATTGAAATTGATTGAAATCGAATTCTTTTTTGAGCGTTGCCAACTGCCTAGTAAGCTCTTCTAAGCGTTTATTGGCATTCTTAAATTCGGTAAACACTTTTTGGAAAGCGGTTCGCTCGGGTCCTGTTCCAGCAAAAGCATCCACCAAGCCCAATTGAAAATCCCCTTCTCCCAAGAGTAAGGTGTCATGCTGGGAATGCACATCCATCAGCCTCTCCCCTAAAGTCTTCAAATGATCCAAAAGGATCGGAGTATCGTTTACAAAAGATCGGGATTTGCCATTTGGACTGATTTCCCTTCGGATAATGCAACTGTCCTCATAGTCCAGATCTAGCTCCTCAAAATATTTCTGCAATCCATAGGAACGAATGTCAAAAACCCCCTCCACTACGCATTTCTTCTCTTCATGCAGCAGCACCTTGGTATCCGCCCGATTGCCCAACAGAAGACCTACTGCTCCAAGCATAATCGACTTACCTGCTCCAGTTTCACCTGTAATCATACTCAATCCAGCACTGGGCTGCATGGCCAAGTGATCGATTAAAGCATAATTGGATATTTTAAGTGAGGTAAGCATGAATTAAGGAAGGCTTTACAACAAAACTAAATGATACTACTTAACTTTTGAGTAGCTCGTTGTATTTTCTAGCGTTATTCGGATCAATTTCAAGTAAAAGAGGAACAGCTTTTTCACGAATAGCAAATGGGGCATTCTTGAGCAGCTCTACCAGTTCATCCCCTTTAGCGTCTATAAAGCTGATCGTGAAAATTCCGTTAGGCTGCAATTTATTAGCTTGCGCCACAAGTTGAATCGCTTCCAAAATAGAAGTATAGGCTTCCTCCGGTGCAATTGCAAGCTGGTCTATCCCTTTTCTGTGATACAAATAAATCGCTTCTCGAATAGGATCATAAACCGTTGAAATGTAAATATCATTGATTAGCCAATAGCGGCTTCTACGATCGTTGGGATTTTGTACCCAGCCGGCACGACCCGACTGCTGGGCATTATTTACAATATCATTTGCCACTTCAAAATAAGGATTGCCACCTTTGAGCGCAAAGGTGTCGTAATCCATCCCAAGCGCGATGTACGCATAGAATGAAAGTAAGGAACTAATATTATTCAAAAAGGAAACCCGATTGAATTCTAGTGGTTGAGAATCTTGGTATTCAAAAGACCAATTCCGATCAATAAAGTTAAGCACCACCGTTTCATAGTTAGTGCCAAATACAGGGCGTACCACCTGCACTTGAACTGTCGCACTGTAAACCCCAACTTGTGGGACTTGACTGATGGTAATCAATAAATTTCCTTTGATTCGCTCTTCAGGCCTAAACTCATCCGAAGTCCAGGTTCGCCCATTCAAAAACTGCTCAAAGCTAGTTTTCATTTGATTAAAGACGTCTGTATTTTGAAATCTAGAACGGTCACTATTGATAATGACCCTAAAATCTAGCTCTTGGGCTTTGCTCTCTAAAAAAATACCAATAAATCCAACTAGGATAAGTATCCCCTTTTTCATGAACTAAATTTACAAAAAATCTTTAGCTACTTGTCATGAAGCTGCATTTTTGACCTCCTCCAAAATAAGCGCAGCAATGGATTCCTTGGGTAAAAGGGCAGAGGATACTTCTCTCCCGCTTTTATGAAAAATACGAACCTGGTTGGTATCGTGTTTAAAACCTACGCCGGCTTCAACAGCTGAGTTTAGGACCACTAAATCAAAATTTTTGCGGACCAATTTCGCTTTGGCATTCACCTCTTCCTGCTCCGTTTCCAAGGCAAACCCAACATGAAATTGATTTGCTCTCTTAATTTTTCCAAGCTCAAATGCTAGATCTACATTGGGTACCAAACGAAGGGTCAGTTCTTCTCCAGCCTTCTTTATTTTTTGTGCCACAGGATTTTCAGGCCTAAAATCAGCTACTGCTGCTGCAAATACCACCAAATCCATCTGTGCATGCAGGGCCTTAGCTGCTTCAAACATTTCTGATGCAGTGGTGACACGACGGATCTGAAATCGATTTTCATCTAGCTTCAACGAAACGGGACCTACGACTAGGTAAACTTCTGCCCCTTGTGCTTCAAATGCTTTGGCCAAGGCATAGCCCATTTTTCCGCTGGAATGATTGCTCAAAAATCGAACAGGGTCAAGTGCTTCCTGGGTAGGCCCCAAGGTAATCATCACTTTCTTGCCCAGAAAATCCTTCTTGGGATTAAAAAACTGAATTACCTGCTCCAGGATATGCTCTGGCTCCATCATTCTTCCCTGACCAGATAGCCCGCTGGCCAACTCACCTGTTTCGGCATCCAACACAATATTTCCAAAGGAAGCTACTTTTTCCAAGTTGGCACGAACGGATGGGTGCTGGTACATGTCCAAGTCCATGGCTGGGGCAAGCATCACAGGACAACGGCAAGAGAGATAGGTCGCGGTAAGTAAATTATCAGATCCCCCTTGGGCAAATTTGGCTAGCGTATTGGCGCTCAGGGGAGCTACTAAAAATAGGTCTGCCCATAGGCCAAGCTCGACATGATTGTGCCATTGGCCAGAGTTTTTTTCAAAAAAAGTAGAGAACACCGGTCGCTTTGACAGGGTCGCTAAGGTAAGGGGGGTAATAAAATCAAGAGCAGAGGCTGTCGCTACAAGCTGTACCTCTGCTCCAGATTTGATGAGCAAGCGCGTTAAAATCGCTGTTTTATAGGCGGCAATGCTACCTGTAACACCGACTAAAATCCGTTTGCCTTCCAGATTCATTGAAAATTACTCCGCTCCTTCTTGCGATGGATATCTGTGGTGGATTTTTCCCTCTGTAAACTCTTCCATCGCCAAAGAAGTTGGCTTAGGCATTCTTTCGTAAAACTTGGAGATTTCGATTTGCTCCTTGTTTTCGAATACTTCTTCCAAATTGTCCACGGTAGAAGCGAACTCTGAAAGCTTGTTATTCAACTCTTCCTTCAAGGTAGAAGAAATTTGCTTTGCACGCTGACCCACGATGTGGATCGACTCATAAATATTGCCAGTTTTATCGGCAACTTTATCTAGGTCTCTGGTGATGATTGATGGATTAATAGCCATATAGTTTGTGTTTAAATGCTTGTAATTCAATTAATTTGAGGTGGTAGTAACTACAGCCTCATCAGCAGCTTTCTTATCTGCAATCTCTTTTTTCTGTTTGGAATGAGCCTGAATCTCTTCCTTGGTTTGCGTTTCTAATTTTTTCACTTCTCCCAGATAACCGCTTGCTGCATGTTTCCGATAAAAATTAGTTGCAAATTTCAAGGCATCGTTCAAACGCTCCTCCTTTTTGTCAAAGGCACTATTTTTAGCGTAAGCATATCCCACTTCAACCAAGCGATAGGCGAGTTCTTCATTGCGCTTGCTTTCTGGATAGTCTTTGGCAAAATTTTGAAAATTTATAATGCAAGCCCTAAAAAAGTCACCAGGAAATAACCCTTCCTTCAACCTATAGTACATTTCTGCCTCGCTGTAAGCTTTTTCTTCAAATCTAGCCTCCAAATCCTGTAACATGTCCATCGCGCGCTCATAGCTGGCAGAGGCCGGGAATTTGCTCACAAATTGCTGGATAGCGGTCACCGCTTCACGGCTGCTTTGTTGATCCAAATTGAAATCTGGAGCATCTAAGTAAAGTGAATAGGCATGCATAAATAAGGCTTCTTCCGCCAAGGCACTACGGTTGTAAGTCTTGAAAAAGGTATTGAAATAACCTGCAGACTCGATGTAACGATCGGTCTTAAAGTGGCAGTTGGCATAGTTGTACTCCGCCATTTCAGCCTTTTCAGATCCCTTGATGACAGGAAGTACCTTCTCATACAAGATAATCGCTTTGTTGTACTCCCCTTCTTGGTAGTATTTGTTGGCACCATTGTACAACTCCTCCCAGTTGGTACTCTTTTCCAACTTGGCAAAAGGGCCACAGGCTCCAAAGAGGACCAAGGCGAGCACAAAGAAGATTGAATAGTTACGCATGATTAGTTAAAGGACCGCAAATATAAGGGATAATTGTAAGATTTCAAATGAAATAGCCTTAACGGAACGCTTACTTTTTAACCTGTAATTTCTTGGTGACTACGTTTTTATTTTCGACAAATAAGGTGTAGAAATACACTCCTGGCTGAAAGTCAGCCACATGAATAACCAGACTATTTCGTGTGGGGTCCAAGTCATACTCCGCGATAGGATTGCCTATAAAACTGGTTACAGTGATTTTAGCTTTGGCTTTCGGGTTTACTACCGTATAATCCAATTGCGCAACCCGGTTGCTAGGATTGGGATAAATATCCCCCAACTTGACATCTTTATTTGAAAAATCAGTTTTTGACTCACTTAAAACGGAATATTTTGCCTCAACTACAAAAAAATCACGCAAGGCTTCACTATTTACAAACACCAACTCAAAACTGCCTAAAGTCTCCGCAATTCCTAATTCAAATTCCAAGTAAAGATCCGTATAAATCTCACCTGGTGCTAGTTTAAGCATCACCTTTGCCAAATCTTTCTTGGGATCAAAACATTGGTCACCAAGACAAATCCGCATTTTTTGAGACGAACCAATACTCCCTTTAATGTTCCGAAGTAGGTAAGTTTTAGGTTGCGCCGATTCATTGTGGAGAATTACTGTTTTCCGCTGGGAGGAACCAATTTTACCTGAAAAATCCACCCCTTCACTCAAGACATGCACCTGCTGAGCTCCCGCAAAAATCGGGAATACTAAGAGCAGGAGAAGGATCAATTTGAGCAATCGGGCGTGCATGGAAAATAGGTACTAAATAAAGCGTGATATGGATACAATAAAATCTATAAACTATACGTTAAATGTATTTAAAAAGATACAAGTTTCCCCCAAAAAAGCGGTTAATTGTTGTTAAGTTTTAAAAATGCCGCATTTCTAGAGGGTTAACCCCCTCCTGCCTGTTTGACAGGCTTCTCTTGAAGAGCCTTTTGAAGCTGCCCCTGGGTGGGCATCGTTAGCTTTACCTCCGGTTTATTGAAGAAATTTGGAAGCGTTGGATCAATTTCAATCACCTTTCGCCAGGTATCTATTGTAGCGCGCAAAGGCTTTTCCTCCACCCTCCACTTAAAGCCCTCTAGACGACTCATCTTTTCATTGATGTCCTGAACAGGGATGAATTTTCCGTCCGGTCGAATTCCAAAATTCGATTTTTTGATCAGACCATCCACAAAACTAAGTCCAATAGTAGCGCTTAGAATTCGGTTGATCCCCTGAGTCAAGGTATCTCCCTCAAGGGCATAGTAGAGCGACTCCCCATTTCCCTCAATAAATAAATTACTCAGCTGCCCCTCCTTGAAATTCCCCGTCATCTTTCTCCCCTTCATTTGGTTGAAATTCAATAAGGTATCCGTCAAAATCGCAAACGCCTTATTCTTCATAAACACCCGGTCTAAGGTTTCATTGACCAAGTAAAAAACCATGCTATCTGCTGCTATTTGGCTTGATCGATTCCATAAAATTGGATCCTTGTACAGGTGAATAGCAGAATCTCCAAAAGCATACAACAAGGAATCTGCCTTCCCAGAAAGATCAGATTTCACCAAATTCACTTGGTGGAAGGCGAGCAAAAATTTAGCTGAATCAGCCTCTCCATCCTGTGAAATTAAAGTGTCAGCAGTAAGAAAAAGGGTGTCTGACTCAAAATACTTTCGCACCAACGCCTTCCCGTATACTTGACTGAATTTTTTAGTTTCCCAATAGTTTCCTACGTCCCCAAAAACTTCAAGCTTCCTTTCTTTATTCAGCACGCGCACGTCTTTTTTGCCCTCGTAGTAGGCTTTGGTCTCATCGTAAAATAATTCATCCGCTTTTACACGGCTTTCTTCTGTCTCGACCAAGCCCTCAAAAAATTTAAATTGCTTGAGCTGTGTGTCGTAAAAACTTCCCTTTTGAGCATCTAAATGGTATCCTTCCTTGGAAACAATGTTGGTCAATCCAGGTGTCTGGGCAGTTTTTGGGACGGTCATGTAGATAAGGTCCTGCGTTTTAAGCGTGTAATCTGGATTCACCAAAATCACATCATATTGAAAACTGATCCGCTCGTAATTGATCTCATAAGTTCCTATCTCACTGGTCAGTACATTCACTGAATCCACCACCTTGCCCCCCTCAAAATAGGTGGCCACATTGGACTCCCGGTTGTAGTCGAGGTATTCGGTATACAGTTTAGTTTTCTGATTGGTGAATACCACATTTTTGCGAAGCTTGGCCACTTTGGTAGCACCATCGTATTCAGCGTAGGAGCTGGTCGTAGTGATGGGATCCACCTCGTCCTTGATCTGCACCCTTCCAAAAAGCTCCGCACGATTTTCATCCCGAAAAAAGTAGGCCGAATCACACGCAATTAGCGAGTTTTGATGCTTCATTTTTACATTTCCCAGCAGGCGCTCAAAGCCTTTGGCACCCTGAAGCAGATCAGCACTCCGGATCTCCAAGAGAGAAGAAGACTGCCCATGGCCAAGGAATGGCATCCAGAGCATCAAGAGAAGGGATAGAATGAAAAAAGGAAATTTCATACGGTAAGGAATGGAGGCAAATTTAGCAGAAAAAGCTATTTTTGATCAATGTACGACTCCTTTATCTCGCATATCAACCAACGCAAACTTTTCGACTCCAACAAAAGCTATCTTTTGGCCTGCAGTGGAGGACTAGATAGTATGGCCTTGGCCCATCTACTTCATGCTGCTGGGATCCAAGTTGAGCTGGCTCATGTCAACTTTGGTTTGCGGGACATGGAGAGTGATGGGGATGAGGAATTTGTAAAAAACTGGGCCAAAGACCGCGCACTTCCCATCTATATCCATCGTGCAAATACGGAGGAATGGGCTGAAAAAAAAGGCATTTCCATCCAGATGGCAGCCCGAGAAATCCGCTACCAATATTTCGAGGAAATTCGAAATCAGAATAACCTGGAAGGAATTGTACTCGCACATCAGGAAGATGATCAGCTAGAAACTATATTTCTAAACCTGGTCAGGGGCACCGGAATTGAAGGATTGTATGGGATGAGCGAGCGAAGGGGAAAGCTTATTCGTCCACTTCTTCCTTTTTCTAGAGCACAACTTCAATCCTACATGGAGGAGGTGAAGCAACCTTGGAGAGAAGATCGATCCAATGCTTCTAGCGACTACAAAAGGAATAAGTTACGCCATAGCGGACTGCCTGCCCTTTATAACCTGGAAACCGATACACGACAAAATCTCCTGCAGAGCTTTGCGAGATTAAAAGATACGGGCAAGGCATTTTCAGGACTATTTGAGCTCTGGAAGGCAGAACATGTTCGTGAGCAGCATGGAATCAGCTATCTAGCATACAAATCCTTGAGTAGCATGCCAGGAGTTGCCTCCTTGCTCTATTTTTGGTTGAGACCTTATGGATTCAATTCAGACCAAGCTTTAACCCTTTCAAAAAGCTTAGAAGCTATAAAGCCAGGCTGGTTGTTACGTAGCGCACAGTATGAACTTAGTCTAGACCGTGAAGAGCTCCTGCTATACCCTATCCCTGTGGCATTCCCTGAGCTTGAACTTCCTGTTGGAACTCCTTCTTTTGAACTTCCCGACGGAGGGTACCACCTGACTTGGGGTCCCCCTCAAAAAGAAATCGATTGGAATCCAGCAAATGCAGTATTCGATTTGGACTGTTTGGAATTCCCGCTTCAAATCCGGAGTTGGTACGAAGGAGACCGGTTTAATCCATTAGGAATGCAATCCGAAAAGAAAATTTCCGACTTCCTGATTGATAATAAAGTGCCATTTGCCTTAAAGAAACAGGTAAAAGTCCTAGTTTCAGGAAATAAAATAGCCTGGGTAGTTGGCATGCGGATTGCGGATTGGGCAAAAGTGGGCCCAGCCACCCAAAAATGCCTGCACATACAAAAACGCTAAGCCATGAGAAATCCTTTTTCCAAAACCTATGAGCCCCAAGAACTGCGGATGTTTGATTTCCTGCAAAGCATCAAATTTTTTGAGCTTCTTAAGCAGCAGGAACTCGCTCGTTTTTTGCCCACCATGCACGCGCGAAAATACGTTCGTGATGAAGTGGTTTTTTTTAGCAAGGATCCAAGCCAAGCCCTCTACCTCATTCGGAAAGGCCAGGTAGATCTGACCATCGATCTACGTGAAAATTTTGAGACCATCATGCAACTCAAGCGTGGAGATGCCTTCGGTGAAAATTCTCTTTTGGAAAACTCGAAAAGAACTTACACCGCCCTGGTGAGCTCGGATGAAGCAGAATTACTGGTGATCCCACAGTTTGCCCTACTAGAGATCTTTGACAACAATCCAAAAATCAAGGCAAAAATGATGTCCTCTCTGGCTGAATTTTACAATAACAACAACCAACGGCTTTTCCGGTCCTACCGCGAGTCTTTTGGGTTCTTTAGCCTGAGACAAATGTTTGAATAGTGCACAATAATAAAAATGCGAGATGCATATTAAAAAAACAGTGCCTTCGCGACGAACTTAATCCAGAAGCGGTTTCAATTCCTAAATATCCCTTATTAACTTAGGGTCAAATTTTAGGCAATCAAACCAAAAAATATAAAACCATGAGCAAAGTAACCGTTGTTGGGGCAGGAAACGTAGGTGCCACCTGTGCCGATGTATTGGCATACCGCGAGGTAGCTGAAGAAATCGTATTAGTGGATATCAAAGAGGGTATTGCAGAAGGTAAGGCACTTGACATTTGGCAAAAAGCGCCCATCAACCAATATGATAGCCGTACCGTTGGCAGCACGAATGATTACAGCAAAACCGCAAATTCAGATGTGGTAGTCATCACCTCAGGACTTCCAAGAAAACCAGGGATGACCCGCGATGATTTGATCGAAACCAATGCCGGAATCGTTAAGTCTGTGACTGAAAATGTAGCGAAACATTCTCCTAATGCAATCATCATCGTAGTCTCCAATCCTTTGGATGTGATGACTTACCAAGCACATTTAACTTCTGGGTTTTCAAGAAATAAAGTGATGGGTATGGCTGGAATTTTAGATACGGCCCGCTACCGTGCCTTCCTTGCCGAAGAATTGAATGTTTCTGGAAAAGAAATTCAGGCAATCTTAATGGGAGGCCATGGGGACACCATGGTTCCACTTCCACGCTATACCACTGTGGCAGGCATCCCTGTTACTGAACTCGTAGGAAAAGACAAACTAGATGCCATCATCGAGCGAACCAAATTTGGGGGTGGCGAGCTGGTAAAGCTAATGGGTACCTCTGCCTGGTATGCGCCTGGAGCTGCTGCCGCACAAATGGTAGAAGCCATCTTGAAAAACCAAAGAAGGGTATTCCCAGTATGTATCAAGCTTGACGGTGAATATGGCATTGATGACTGCTATCTTGGCGTACCTGTCATCCTTGGCAAAAACGGCATCGAAAAAGTAATCGAACTGGATCTGAATGCAGAAGAAAAACAATTGCTAGAAACCTCCAGAGGTCATGTAAAAGAAGTGATGCAAGTTTTGGATCGCTTGAGCAACTAATCTGGTCCTTGCCGGACCAGTGGCCTAAGACACTTTCCACTGCGTAAAGTTTCTTAGGTCTTTTTTTACTCCATTTACTTATACTCGATACTGCAACTTGAAAATCTGGAAAAGTTTGTTGGTTATTCTAGTGCTATCCCTCGTTAGCTGGGGAGGCTATGAAGTATACCAACGATTTATTCAGTCCAGAACCATCAACAGCCTTGAACTGATTTCTAGTGATGCCGTTTTCTTATTCGAAACTCAACAGGCGGATTATGCCTGGCAGGAGCTTCGGAACCAACCCATCTGGACTGCACTCTCGCGATTTCCAGCTTTTCAATCCTTATCCAGCCAATTAAACTCCTTAGATAGCCTAGTAGGCGAAGCGGGTTTTGTTACCAAAACCCTCCGAAACAAACAAGTGACTGTAAGCTATCACGCGGTAGGAACAGACAAATTTAGTCTGTTGTATACCCTAAATTTCAATTCCAATTCCCCTTCAGAACTCCTGGATAAACTGAAATCCAAGGCGCCAAGGGCAACTCGATTTCAAACACGGAAATACAGTGAACAAGAGATATATGATGTGTTGGATGCAAACAATAGCATCCAATGGAGTATTACTGTCCTCAATAATGTGCTGCTTATTTCCTCCTCCTCATTTGTCATTGAAGAGGCAATTCGGTTTTACCTCAGTGAGGACGCAAACCCAATTTCCACGAAGCTAGGAGATAATTTGCCCAATGCAGAGGGCTTGGGCAGGCTAATTCTTTCTTCAAAAGGACTGGCCAAACTAGTAAGTGGAGTCAGTGGAGACAAAACCTCGGCAGCACTTCAAGAGTTGCAGACCACCGATTTCTTACTTGCGTTGACTTTAAAGTTTGAAGACAAGCAACTCGTTTTTAAGGGCCCAATCCAAGGACTGCCTAAAGTAGATTTTTTGCCTTCCGTCCAAGCTGAACTTGCCGGGTTTGAAAACTTAATTTCCACACGTACTCTGTCCATCACTCAAGTCAACTTGAAGGATAGTTATGAAACACAAAAACTTCAAAATAGCTCCTTTGTTCCCAAATCTACTGTCAGCGGGGAGATTCAAACTCGATTAATCGATCGCGGATTTTTAGATTACCTGAGTGGAGAACAGTATTTTTTAGAAATGGAGCCCCTCACTTTGGCTCAAAAAGATATTGCCCTTTTGGTGAAGTCGAAGAATCCAGACCAAGCCTGGGAAATCCTCAAGGAATACCGAGATACCACAGATTTTTATCCTTCGGAGCTGTATTTAGAAAAGGAGATCTTGTTTTTTCCTGAAGAAAATTTTCCTGCACACCTTTTCAATGGGCGGTTTGTAGGATTTGAACAAACCTTCATCAGTCAAGTGGATCAAGTATTGCTGATGAGCAACTCTGCCAATGGCATGAGAAGCCTATTGGATGATTATGCACAAGGAAATACTTGGGCAAAAAGCCCTAACGAAACTAAAAACCGAGTGTCCCCCGCTGCCGGCTACAGCAAAACATTTCTCCTTCAAAAAATCTGGCCAAATTGGGTTCAATCCACCAACCCTAGCTGGAGCACTTTTATCCAGAAATATGAAACTGAGTTAAAGTCCTTCACCAACTTAGGATTACGTGTCCACCAAAGTTCAAAAGGCCCAGAAGCAACACTCATCTTAGGATATACCGCTGAAGGGTCCGCAATGGGAGAAGAAAATAAATCTTTTGAGTTGGCCTCAGGAAAAGAAGTCGCTCTTCCTGAAAATCTAATTTATGGCCCAAAAGCAATCAAAAATTTCAACGACAATACCGAGGATCTGGTGGTTCAAGACCAAAACCACATTTTATATGTCATCAACTCTGCAGGGGAACAAGTATACAGCCAAGCGGTAGCTGGCCCCATCCTGTCCGAGGCCTTCCAGGTCGATTATTTTAAGAATGGAAAATTACAATTACTTGTAGCTACAGCAGATCGAATTTATGGTATTGACCGCCTAGGAGATCCTTTACCAGGATTTCCACTGTCCCTATCAGGAGAAAAAATAAGTCAGTTTAGCCTACTAGATTACGACAATTCCAAAGAGTACCGGTACTTCATTTCTACCGAAAATGGTAACTTATGGCTTTTGGATAAATTAGGAAGATCGCTAGAGGGGTGGAGTCCATTGAAACTTGGGGAAAAAACCATCGGTGTACCATTCCATGCCCGAGTGCCTGGCAAAGGAGATTTTATGGTGGCGCTAGGAAAGTCAGGGAAGTTATTCTTATTCAGTCGAAGAGGAGAACTACAGGCAGGTTTTCCAATTAGTCTCCCAGAGAATATTGCGAGTCCGCTCCTCCTGAACAAAACCCCTAGTCCATCCTTGCAATCCGTCACCTTGGGTGGGGAAATTCTTGACATTTCCTTTTCTGGTGAAATCATCAAGAAAACCCAAGCACAAAAATCAAATCGAGACGATAAATTCCGCAGCCTAAGTGACCAAAAAGGCAATTCTTCCCTTCTTGTCTTGGAACAATTCAACAAAATTCAGCTTTTCGATAGTCAACAGCGCCTGCTGATGACTCTCCCCTTGGCGGGAAGTAAGGCCTGGCTAGGATATTTTGATTTTGGATTGTCACAGAAAATTATTGCTATGACCGATCTGGAGCAGGGCTTGGGGTATCTATATGACTTAGAAGGCAATCTACTGATCAGCTCCCCGCTTCAAAGCAATGGTGAAATCCAATTGAGCCACCTGCCTAGTCAAGGGCAATACCTAATTCGTACACGCTACGGAAAAACGCTCTTGGAATACCTAATCCCAGACTAGCGAGCCTCTTTTTTAAGAAGGCATGTTCATTTTGGATAAGAATGGATTAATCCTTTACCTCAAAAAATGTGCGACGGATACTTAGCTTCCCACCTACATTCACCTGCTCCCAATACACGAAAGTTCCTGCCAGATTGGGAAGATTGGTCCTCACTTCCTTTCCGCTTGTTTGCCAATACAGCACCGTTCGCCAATCTGGAATTCGTGAGGTAGTAGAAGATTGGACAAATTGGTCTTTTTCGAAGATAATCGAGGGCTGAATCCCTGGATAGTCAAAAAATCGAGCCGCAGGAGCAAGTGGAAACAAACCGAAATTATTGGAGTAACTCGAAAAACTAAGTACACCTGGATAGGCGCGGTCATTCAGGTAAAATTCACGGTTGAGCACCTCTAGTTGCTGAAGAAATTTTGGATTAAAGGACGCCAGAAGATCCGAATCAAATACGGGCATTGCATCTACTAAAATCAATGGATTGGAGTCAAACACACTTTTACCCGCTTCATCCAGCAGTCGGAATGATTTTTTCTTGTCTTTTAGACGAACCGCTACGCTAGGGACATATTCCTTTAAAACCGTTTCAACCGTTTCAAACCGGGTATAGTCGTCTAAGTTGAAGCTATAATCTGCAACAAAGCCAGTGACCACTTCCAAAGAGTCTTGGTTGGACACTTCCAAATACTCCTGCTGTACCACAGCTGCTTTAAGGAGAGGCTGGAGATAGGCAAGATCCTCCTGTGCTAAGGATAGTTCAGGAAAATTAAAATTCGACCGGAAGGTCGTTTTGATCAAGGGGGAAACCATTTCCAAGCCCGGCATCTCCTCCCCATTTTCAAGCTGCAAGATCAAACGATCCCAATGACGCAGTCCTCCCGCATCAAAGACAATCATACCCCGCTCGTCCACATGATCTGTGAATAGGGCACTTTTTGTTCCATGAAGCGAAAGAAAATAGGCTAAAGCGGTATCCAGGGAAGTAACTTTCGCCTGAACCAGATGTCCAAAAAGTTCAGGTAGTAAAGGCTGGGGGGCTAAACTTTCATACACCTCCTCAGCAGGCCATTGTTTTTGCTCTTCTAGTAAAAATGGGTTAGCAATGGAAATTCCAGATGCCAAGACCAGTCCTTCGGCAGTACTCGAAGACCCAAAATTTACAGCGGCACCTTTCGCGTAGGTTTTAGAGGCTGGCAGATTTTGGCGATTGGAGGAATTGGCCTCCTTTGGCGGAATTTTTGGATTGATGATCGTCACCAGCTGCTGAGCAATCCCTTGATTTAAATCCAAATACGGGCTGATGCGGGTATAAACGCGCAGCAGGTACTGATCCGAAGGAATTTTATCTGAAACTGGAATAAAATTCAACCCATTCCCATTCTGAAGGGGGACCTTCACATGTGTGATTGAGTTGGAATTGCGGTCCACCAATTCTGCGTAGAGCACCTGCGAAGAAGTGGCTTGATCACCCAAACTCACCTGGGCCTCAAACCAGATTTTCTCGCCTGAAAAATACAGCGTCTTCGGCGTATGGAAAAAAACTTGCTCCTTTGGGTTAGTTGCCGATTGTCCCATGCTTGTACCTACAGGCCCAAGGAAGCACAGCAACCCACAAATGAGGGCTTTAAGTCTGCTTATTTTTTTTATGGATATAATCAGAGTTTGCATGGCATTAATCTTTCCAAAACGAGGGCTTAAGTTTGGATGCATATAGGCTACAATCGGTACATTTTCTCGAGGATGGATAATAGCCAACTATAGTAGTTCCCACCATCAACGGTCTTGTGGGTACTACTGCTCCATTGCCAAAGATCTTTTGGTAATCCGTGGCCAAAATAGCTTCTTCTCCGATTACACAATCATTAAACTTTGGATCTAGGTAATTCCAGGGACTCACCTCCACTTGATTTATATAGATCCGCTTTTGGCGAATCACCCCTAAGCTGACCTGCCCAATAACCGGATTCTTTGCGGCATCCAAACTTTTTATATTTCCCCCTATTAAAGAGGGCAGTGGGCTAAAGATCGAACCGATGTCTTCTGTGTTTTTCTTTAAAATTTCCCAGAAAGGGACATCCTTGGTAGCAAGTCCTTTTTGCGAAACAAGAATGCTGTAGCGTTCCATAATCCGCTCATCACCTTTAGGAATTTCGGTGATGGTTTTTTGGAAAACTACCTGATCCTTAAATCGAGAGCTTGTTTCCAAAAGTATCCCAGGACTAGGCTCCGTCTTGAAGCAAAGTGAGGTTTGTTCTGAATCCTTGCGATCCCGTACATTTTTAAGTTCGGGAACATAAATGTAGGCCGTGCGTATTCTAGGTCGGTAAATCCAGGTTTCTTCAAATGTCCAAAGAAAATCATCTGCATTGGCATTGCCTTGGGTAGATACAAATACCTCTACCCCTTCCTCATCCTTCTTAAATCCTGCATCAATAATTTCAGGAGTCACAATTGGCTGAAGACCTTCAGAAACATACCTTTCTCCAGAGCTCAGCTCTATTTCGAGCACATAACTTTGCTTTTCATCGATATTTTTTTCGAAAACATAGGTCCCTAAACCCATCTCTTGTAGTGGAAAAAATTGTCCTCCAGCACTTTTAAGTACTACTTTGGCGCGGACCTCTGGAATAAATGCAGATGAAGCACCCAGTGGAGCAGTTCTACTTAGTTTTAGCTCGCTTTTTAAACCCTCTGTGTCCAAATAGCCTTCCACCACCAATACCCTCAATTCTGTAGCTGGCACTTCTGGTTCGTAAGGGGTCCTACACCCAAGAAGAGTTACGAAAAGGATAAAAACTAAACCTATGGCTTTACGCATCAAAATCTAAAGTTATAGGTGATAAATGGAATTGGATCCGCGAAAATGGCAAGCTGGTAGCCTTTCAATTTGCCCCCCTCTGGAACAAAATAAATCGAGTAGGCATTGTCCCTACCAAATAGGTTATAGACCCCAAAGGACCAAGAGGCATGTGCCAGTTTAGCAACTTTGTGATTCCCCTCTAGGTTAACAGAAAGGTCCATACGGAAATAATCAGGGACTCTAAAGGAGTTACGGTCAGAGAAATAAACTCGCTCCGAACCCCCATAATTAAACTTAGCAATCGGTAGGGTGACAGGCCTACCTGTACTGTATTTCCCTGCCAAGGTTACATTGACCCGTTTACTTAGCTCTAAATTCCCTACAAAATTGGCATTATGAGGCTGATCAAAATTGCTAGGATACGATTCAGATCGGTTGATCTGCTCTTTTTGCTCCGAAGGATCTGTCTGCATCAGCGAACGGCTATAGGTATAGGCAAGGGATCCATTAAGCTTTCCCGTTGATTTTTTGAGGTATAGCTCCATGCCGTACGCCTTCCCCTGAGTGACCAGTACCTCTTGCTCAATCCGATCATTCAATACAATGCTTGCTCCAGATCGGTAGTCCAGCAAGTTCTGCATGGATCGATAGTACAATTCAGCCGAAAACTCAAAAGCACCTTGATTCATATTTTTAAAGTAACCTAAGGCATATTGAATACCCTGCTGCGGCTTCAAAAATGAATCACTTAGCTTCCAAGTATCTGTTGGGGTAATCACGGATGAACTACTAAGCAAGTGAATATTTTGTCGCATCGAGTTGACCCCTGCCTTTAAGGAAGATTGGTTGGATAGGGCATAGCGTGCTGAAAAGCGAAATTCAGGACCATGATAGGTTTGAACAGGGTCTCCGGACTGAAAGCGAGTTTCGCCAATTATGTTTTCGTTCAAATATGGTTCACCTTCCGCATAGGTAGGAATGGTTTGTGGTCCCAGAAAGGTGTAGAAATTGTATCGTAATCCACCACTCAGCGCCCATTGTTCGTTGATCTCAAACTCATCCCCAAAGTAAAGCGACCAATCCATAGCCGTTTCGGGAGCCACTTGATCCGAGATCACACCGCTCTCCTGTCCAAAAGGCAAAATTTCACCAGGGTTGAGCTGGTAACGGATGCCGTGTACCCCATAGCTGAGCAGGTGTCGATCCCCTTTTTCCTGACGGAACTGCGCTTTTACAAATTGCTGCCGGATATCGAAGCGGTATTGGTAGGCGTTCAGTGGGTTGTCTTCGCCTTCTACCTCAAAATCATAAGCATCCTGACCTACTGAGAAAGTGGCCTCAAGCGCATCATTGAAGTAATGTGTCCAGGAAAGGGCATAATTCTGATTGGAATAGCTGTAGGCCGTATCTGGATCAAATTGGAAGGAATCCTTACTAAAATAACCAGATAGCCGAAGTTTGTCCTTTGCACCCAACTCATGCTCCACCGTGCCATTGAAGTCCGAAAAAGCAGCTCTGCTTGCTCCTAAATCAATTTTCTCTGATAAAAAATCAAGAAGCCAATCCGAATAGGTGAGCCGAGAGCCCAAGATAAAGGTTGTTTTTTCACCGATAGGCCCTTCTAAACTTAGCCTACTGGTCATTGGGCCAATTCCTCCTGAGCCTCCAATTTTATCCGATCTCCCTTTTTTGGGTGTGACTTGCAATACAGAAGACAGCCTACCCCCATAGCTGGCGGGAATTCCAGACTTGTATAGCTCCACACCTTGGACCATATCCGAATTGATGGCAGAGAAAAACCCAAATAAGTGAGATGGATTGAAGAGTGTATTTTGATCCATCAAAATCAAATTCTGATCGGCCGCTCCACCTCTAACATTAAAACCTACGCTCGCTTCACCTGCGGTATTTACACCCGGCATGGTCATAAGTCCTTTAATGATGTCCACTTCTCCCATGACGGCAGGAAGTCTTCTCATTTCTTGTACCGTGAGGGACTGCACGCCCATTTCAGGCCTTGCTACCTGAGACAAGGCCCCTGAGCGAACAACAACCTCATTCAGTGAAAAAATCCCCTCCCCGATACTTAGTTCAAGCGTTGCGTCTCCTTGGATATCCAATAGCCGCTGCTCTGTATAGCCACCAATATTTTGAATAAATAGAGTCTTATTCCCTTTAGGAACTAGCAATTCAAAATCACCGGACTTGTTGGTGACTGCTTGCCGCATGGCCTCTTTTTCAAATACAATCGCTCCCTCAATCGGGAGATTGTTCTCCAAACTAATCACCTTCCCCTGAAGCTTTGCCTCCGTTCCGGGACCTGGAACTCCAATGATGTAGCGCCGATTACGAACAAATTCATCCTGCATGGCGGCACTGGAAAGAGAAGCCTTAGAAGGTGCTAGAAAATAGTTAGGCAGGAAGTCTACTGCTTTCTTTTCCCCTATAAAGATGAAAACTTCGAGGTCTTTGGAAATGGAAAAGGTAAACTCAGTTTTTAAAAAAAGCACCCCCAATACATCTTCCAACTTGTCCCCATTGGCTTGGAGGCTGACTGTCAGGTTGGCCAACTCCTCTTTTTTAAATATAAAGCGGTAAGGAGTGTCCTTTTCAACTAGTTCGGCAAAACGTTCAAAGGAAACCCCAGCAAATAACCCGGTTACCTTTGGCTCCTCCTGCTGCGCAAAAGCTGACCCAGAACCCAAAGCGAGTAAAAAAATAATGCTGACGAAATAAAAAAACGTACGCATCAGTTCGATTGAGGATAGGTCACTAGGAATTGCAAATAGGCCTCAGGAGCTTTATTGAATTGCAAACCTTTACC
>CAMDEU010000015.1 GCA_945897085.1 Spirosoma fluviale
GAACGGACAAGCCGATCTTGTACTATCCCCTAGAAAGCTGGTTTATCAAAACCACTGCCTACAAGGATCGCATGGTGGAGCTCAACAAAACCATCCAATGGAAGCCCGAAGCAACTGGCACCGGTAGATTTGGAAACTGGTTGGAAAACCTAGTAGACTGGAACTTGAGCCGCTCCCGTTTCTGGGGCACCCCCCTACCGATCTGGAGAGCTGCCGATGGCACAGAAGAGAAATGCATCGGCTCTATCGCCGAGCTGCAGACCGAAATCGACAAATCCGTGGCAGCAGGCTTCATGGCCTCCTCCCCATATGCGGGCAAGGAACTGGACCTCCACCGCCCTTATGTGGATGAGGTGATTTTGATCTCAAATACAGGTCAAAAAATGGTCAGAGAAACCGACCTGATCGACGTTTGGTTTGACTCAGGCGCTATGCCCTATGCACAGTGGCACTATCCTTTTGAAAATAAGGATGTCTTTGCCGCCAACTTTCCTGCGGACTACATCGCTGAGGGAGTGGACCAAACGCGTGGATGGTTTTTTACGCTTCACGCCTTATCCGTGATGCTATTTGATAGCGTAGCGTTCAAAAACGTAATTGCAAATGGTCTGGTGCTGGACAAAAATGGCAACAAGATGTCCAAGCGCTTGGGCAATGCCGTCGACCCCTTCAAGGCTCTAAAGGAATACGGTCCCGATGCCTTGCGCTGGTACCTACTCAGCAATGCCAACCCTTGGGACAACCTAAAATTCAACGTTGACGGGGTCACCGAAGTGCTGCGTCGCTTCTTTGGTACACTTCAAAATACGTACAACTTCTTTGCCTTATATGCCAACCTGGATGCCTTTGTCTACCGAGCAGAAAAGGCCATTCCAGTACAGGAGCGCGCCGAGCTAGATCAATGGATCCTATCCAAGTTGCAATCCCTGATTCTGGAAGTGGAAGGAGCGATGGACGGCTACGATGCCACCAAGGCGACGCGTGCCATCCAGAACTTCACCGTAGACCAGCTATCCAACTGGTATGTGCGACTCGCTCGAAAGCGATTCTGGAGAGGAGACATGCAAGCAGACAAGCAGGCGGCTTACGAGACCTTATACGAGTGCCTCTTTACACTAAGCCAACTAATGTCCTCGTTTGCCCCTTTCTATGCAGACTGGTTGTACAAAAACTTGACCGAAGCGGGAGAGCATGGCTTGGAATCTGTGCATTTGACAGATTGGAACTCTGCCAAGCAGTCGCTCATTAATCCTGACTTAGAAACGAGCATGGACCTAGCCCAGACCATTTGTTCCCTGGTTCACTCGCTGCGAAAAAAGGAAAAAATGAAGGTTCGTCAGCCACTGCAGCGCATCTTGGTGCCTGTGCTTTCTGAAAAATTCAAGTCACAGGTAGCCCATGTGGCAGAGCTGATTCAAACGGAAGTCAACATCAAAACCATCGAATACCTAGATGATGCATCCGGCATCTTGGTGAAGCAAATCAAACCCAATTTGCCCCTCTTAGGCAAGAAATTAGGTCCAAAAATGCGCTTCGTCGTCGCTGCGCTCCAAAATTGGGGACCCTCAGAAATTGGGCAAATCGAGCGAGAGGGTTACTTCAAACTGACCGTAGAAGGTGTAGAAATGGAGCTTCTACTGGAAGAAGTATTGATCAGTTCCCAGGATATTCCGGGCTGGTCTGTAGCATCTGATCAGGGAGTGACGGTAGCGTTAGATGTAACACTTACAGAAGAGTTGAAGCAGGAAGGTATCGCTAGAGATCTGGTCAACCGCATCCAAAACCTCCGTAAGGACCTAGGGCTTGAGGTGCAGGATAAGATCAAGCTGCTCGTAGCAGATTCCAACACCGAAGTGAATGCGGCTATTACTAGATTTGGATCTTATATTCAAGAAGAAACTCAGGCAATCTCCCTTTCCGTGGTCACACTTGAAGGAGAAGCGACTGTTTTGGATATGGATGATTTTGAATTGGCTGTACGACTCGTTAAGGCATAATCTTTAAGATATGAACAACTACCTCAAGTATTTCGGAATTGCCCTCTTGGTGATTGCCCTCGATCAGGCCACCAAAATGTGGGTACACTTCCAAATGGACTTTGGAAGCCCTGGGCAAATTCAAATTTTCGGCGACTGGTTTAAGTTGCACTATACTACTAACCCGGGGATGGCTTTTGGCATTGAGCTTGGAACGGAGTATGGAAAAATGATCCTCACTTCCTTTCGTTTGGTGGCGATGGTTGGTATAGGCTATTACCTACACTATCTAATTCAAAAAAGAAGCGCTGTAGGCTACACCTTTTGTATTGCCCTGATTTTGGGTGGAGCGGTTGGTAATTTGGTGGATTCCGTATTTTATGGAGTATGGCTCGACAATGCCCCCTATAACGCTCCTACACCCTGGCTTCATGGGCAGGTGGTAGACATGTTTTACTTTGATATTTGGGAAGGATATATTCCAGAATGGGTACCACTTTGGGGAGGAGGTTATACCGCGCTTTGGCCAATCTTCAATGTGGCAGATGCCTCTATTTTTATTGGAGTCGCCATCATCTTAATTTTCCAAAATCGTTTTTTCCCGGAAACCAAATCTGAAAAAGTAAACCCTCCACAAGAGACGGAAGAAGCACAGTAAATCAGACGCTGATTTTAAAAATTTAGAAGAGAGGCCCAATCGGTCTCTCTTTTTTTTCTGCAAAAAAATAGATGAAAATGACTAATTATTTTCTTTTTATCCGTAATTTTCCTTTTCGTGTACCTATAAAGTATCCCTAGGAGGATAAAAAAGAAGCGTCTAATAATTAGTAGTATATAATAGTTTTTATTTTAATATGATTGTTGATCCAGATCAGCCTTTTCAGCTTATATATTCCATTTACTGTCACGAATATTTGGGTTTTCTTTTTGATTCCTATGTGATTCCTCTGGATGATAAAGGGAGGCTCAGTTATGCTTATCAAAATATAAGTTCTGCCAATGCCAAAGAATTTGGTGCTGGCCTAGATGAACAAGACTACGAACTGATCCGCTTGATGGACAGCATGCAGCAAGATGTGGTGGTCAAGCCCTACATGAAAAAGGGGAACTTGAAGCCCAAGGACTTTCTCCAAAAAATATTTGACCCTAAGACAGCGGATCCTACTATCCAGGAATTGCTCTTTAAGAATTTAGAAATTAAACGTGCTAAAATCCTCCCCCTTTTAATAGGAAAACGATTTTTTGAAACTAGCTCAGATGGAAACCCCATCGGAAGAGAAATTAGTATTCAAGCTGAACCTGCTACCATTCAGTTTCACTTCGACAAAGGAGAGTTCAACACCCAGTATTACCCGCTAATAAAATTTCAGGGTCAAAAACTTGCCTGGCAACACAAGGGTGGCTACTTAGTTTGCAAGGAGCCTGCATGGTTAATTGTCAATCAGCAGCTTTTTTATTTTGAAAAGGGAATTGACGGAAAAAAATTACAGCCGTTTTTGAATAAAAATGCGATCCTAATCGAGCGAAAGTTCGAACCGGAATATTACCGCAAATTTGTCAACTCGCTGATTACTCAATTTGAGGTAGTTGCAAAAGGGTTTGAAATACACACCGAACAAGGCACTCCAGAGGCCCTCCTGACAGTCAGTGGCTTACCTAGTGGTGTACCGGTTGAAACCTTATTTGGCGATGAAATTTCCGTTCCTTCGGAAGATGTCATTGTTCTAGAACCTCGGTTTAAATATGGGGAATTTGATTTTGGAACCCTCCTCCATGCTGGAGAGGGCAGTGGAAATTCCTGCCGTTATGAGGAAAAGGACGGCGACTTTACTTTTTATAAAACCGTTCGAACTACCAAATTGGAGGAGCGTTACCTGACGATTTTGAAGAAAAAAGGGTTGGAATTTATGAATGGTAAGACCGCCCTGCCCAAAACTCAAGCTTTTGAGTGGCTAGGAAATAATGAAGACTACCTTGCTGAAAACAAAATCAAAATCGTTCAAAAAGTGGGCCTTAACGGGAAGACTTACCATATAGGAAAGGCACAAATCACCATAGAAGTCAACGAAAACATTGATTGGTTTGACGTTAAAGCACTAATTAAGTTTGGTATTTACCTTGTCCCATTTGCCAAACTTCGAAAGCTACTCATCCAAGGAAAGCATGAATTTGAACTTCCTAATGGTGAAACTGCAGTGATCCCAGCCTCCTGGTTTATCAACTATTCAGAGTTATTTAACTTCATCGAAGAGCGCAGTGCGGAGGAGTTGGTCCTGCGTAAGCATCACCTTGCCTTTGCTCGGGAGCTACAAAACGGGGAATTGATACGGCTCAACCTGAGTTTAAAGCTGGAGCGCCTCCGTAACTTTGATGCCATTGATGAATATGTGCTACCCCACTCCTTCAAGGGCTCACTCCGACCCTACCAGAATGCAGGGTACAATTGGCTACGGTTCCTGAACGAATACCAGTTTGGAGGATGCCTTGCCGACGACATGGGTCTAGGTAAAACCGTACAAACCCTAGCCCTACTGGCCTATGAAAAGGAAGAAAACCCTGGTTTTGCTTCCTTGCTCGTGATGCCCACCTCCTTGATCTACAACTGGGAATTGGAAGCAAAGAAATTTGCTCCTGATCTAAATATAATGGTGTACTCAGGAACCCAGCGGAACAAGGATCCATGGAAATTTCGAGGCTACGATGTAGTGCTCACTTCCTACGGAATCGTGCGCATGGACATTGATCAGCTGAGTGAGTTTTACTTCAACTATGTCATATTAGATGAGTCACAGGCTATCAAAAACCCGAACTCCAATATCGCAACTGCGGTCAATAAGTTGAAAAGTAAGCGGCGCTTAATTCTTACAGGCACCCCAGTAGAAAACGGCACTATGGATCTGTGGTCCCAGATGAACTTTGTGAACCCTGGGCTTTTGGGTAACCAGCTCGTCTTCAAAAAGGAGTTTCTTCTGCCCATCGAAAAACAGCATGACAAAGAGAAAGCCTCACGCTTGCATGCGATGATCAAGCCTTTTATCCTCCGCCGACTAAAATCTCAGGTAGCGAAAGATCTGCCCGAAAAAATTACCAACATCAAATATTCGAACATGACTGCCGCGCAGGAAAAAGTGTACGAGGAAGTTAAAAGCTATTACAGAGAAAAAATCATCGGGGAACTTGCCGGCGCAGGAAAAGGTAGCCAACAGTTTACGCTCCTTCGAGGTCTTACACAACTGCGGCAGATTGCCAACCACCCCAAACTTGTCCGAGAGGATTACACAGGTGAGTCGGGAAAGCTGGAGGACATTACCTACATGCTGCAAGAGACCATTTCTGAAAACCATAAAGTTCTTGTTTTTAGCCAGTTTGTGCGCCATCTCTCAATCGTTCGGGAATTTTTGGACCGAGAGCAGATCCCTTATGCCTACCTAGATGGTGCCACCAAGAATAGACAAGGACAAGTAGAGAAATTCCAAACGGACGACAGCTGCAAGGTCTTTTTGATCTCACTCAAAGCAGGCGGGGTCGGCCTCAACTTGACAAAGGCTGAATATGTATTTCTTCTGGATCCCTGGTGGAATCCTGCGGTGGAGGCACAAGCTATTGATCGGGCACACCGAATAGGCCAAGAAAACAAGGTGATCATCTATAAGTTTATCAGCCGTGGATCGGTAGAGGAAAAAATCATGGCCCTTCAAGACCGCAAACTCGCCCTTGCAGGAGAGCTGATCAGCAATGAAGAAAGCTTTATGAAGAGCCTTGGCAATGAAGATATCCGCGCACTACTAGACTAACCTCTAAACCCCTTATCTCAAGGAATTTTTGTAAGAAGGAACGGAATACGTAATAAAAAATCCATCCGGTTGGATGGATTTGATTTTTATCCTATTGATAGTCAACAAGGTAACTTTAGCTATCAAAATCTTAACCATAATTTATTATAGAAATTGGCTGAGAGATGGGGATATTTTTCTAAATTTTAACCCGAATCATCCCTTTACTTGTCCTGCAAATGCCTAAAGTCAAGTCTAATAAAGATCGGAAAATTTTTGTTCTGGATACTTCCGTGATCCTATACACCCACAACTCCATTATGAATTTTGCCGAGCACGACGTGGTCATCCCTATCACGGTACTCGAGGAGCTGGACCAATTTAAAAAAGGGAACGATACCAAAAATTTTGAAGCCCGAGAGTTTATCCGACTTCTAGATAAACTATCTCAGGATCACATGATCCATGAGTGGACCCCCCTAAATGGAAAAACAAAGGGGAACTTCAAGGTCTTGATGAACCCCGACAACAACCTGAATGCCAATATTATTTTTGGGGAGGAAAAGAATGATCACAAGATTCTGAATGCTGCGCTCTACCTCAAGCAGCATGAAAAAGAGAGAAAGGTCATTTTAGTTTCCAAGGACATCAACCTCCGCCTGAAGGCAAAATCCTTAGATATCCTAGCTGAGGATTACGAAACAGGAAAAATCAAAAACATTGTTGAACTGGAGAATACTGGCAAGTACCTCTTGGAAGACATGGACCCACAAGCCATCAATACACTGTATGAGCGCGGATCCATTGAGGCCAAAGTAATTCTTGGAAATAGAAAGCGAAAGGCGAATGCATTTTACATTTTAAAGAGCCAAAAACAATCCGTACTCGCCTACTACAATACAGATGAAAATATTCTGAGCCGAGTGGATAAGCAGCTGGCTTACAACATCAAGCCTCGAAATGCAGAACAGACTTTTGCCCTCCATGCCATCCTCAACCCACGGATCAAGCTAGTTTCCATCCAAGGGGTGGCGGGAACAGGAAAAACCCTACTTGCCTTGGCAGGTGCTTTGGAGCAGCGCCGTGAATACAAACAAATCTTTTTGGCAAGACCCATCGTGCCGCTTTCCAACAAAGACATCGGTTATTTGCCTGGAGATATTAAGTCCAAGCTCAACCCCTATATGGAGCCCCTCTGGGACAACTTGAAGTTTATCCAAAATCAATACAAGGAGACCGATAAGGAATACCAAAAAATCACCGAGCTGGTCAACCAAGAAAAATTAGTAATTCAGCCGCTCGCTTACATTCGCGGAAGATCGCTATCCAATATTTTCTTTATCGTTGATGAGGCCCAAAACCTCACCCCTCACGAAATCAAAACCATTATTTCTAGGGCTGGAGAAAATACGAAGATCATTTTTACAGGCGATGTATTCCAGATCGATACCCCCTATTTGGACGCCCAATCCAACGGACTTTCCTACCTCATCGACCGGGTCAAAGACCATCCACTCTATGCACACGTAAAATTGGAAAAAGGGGAGCGTTCGGAACTTGCCAATTTGGCAAACGAGTTACTCTAAGGGGCGGCTTTAAAACGCCAAAAAGTTCAATTCCCCTGGCTTAAAGAAGGCTCAGTTTGCTTCCGTATACTTTTTGTACTGATTGAGAATGGTTTGCCATCCTTGGGTCTGGAGCTTTAGCGAGTTTTCAGATTCGGCATCAAAAACCACCTTTAACTGGGTGTGCCCTTCTTCCTCAGTAAAGCTAACGCTGACTTCTCTATCGTCGGACAACTTGTAGGTAAAACTCTCTTCAAGCATCACCTCGGTATAGGTACCCCCAAAGTCAAACCCAATATCCCCGAATTTGGCAGCCATCCGAGTGTAGTATTTTCCTCCTACAACCAAGTCATTGCTTGCTCGGGGGCAATGCCATTCGTCAGAGGCAAAATTCCAATTTACTATGTGCTCAGGTAGGGTATAATAGTCCCAGGCTTTTTTCTTGTCTGTAAGAATAATCAATTTAATGGTGATTTTACGGAAGGTCATGGAGAGGAATTCAGGCTCTTGATTAGTTACAAACTCATCATTTCTTTAAACCGTGCCGCTTGTCTACGGCTGACCTCAATGCGGTCACCCCCTTTGAGGGTTACTACCAGTCCACCGTTGAACCAAGGTTCGATGGCTTCCACCCATCCCAAATTGATGATGTGCTTTCGGCTAGCTCTGAAAAAAGATTTCTCGTCCAATCGCTCATCCAAGGCATTCAAGGACTTGTGAATCATGGGTTTGAAGTTATCAAAATAAACCTTGATGTAATTGCCGTCCGACTCAAAGAGACGCACATTCGACAGCCGCACAAACCAGCAACGGTCTCCATCCTTTACAAAAACTTGGTCCTCTAAAGTCAATTTCTTTTGGCTGCCAAGGCCTTCAAGCCCTTCTCGTTTGGCAATGCCCTCCATTTTCCCTTGAAGCTTTAGAACTGCATCCTCCAATCGCTTGGGTTCTATAGGCTTGAGCAAATAGTCAAGCGCATTCACTTGAAAGGCTTTGAGTGCGTACTCGTCGTAAGCAGTAGTAAAGATGACATGTGGGACTTGGTCTAGCTCCTCTAAGAGATCAAAGCCTGTTTTTTCGGGCATCTGAATATCTAAAAAAATCACATCTGGCTGGAGCTGATCAATTTTTTCTTTGGCATCCTCCACATTCACTGCTTCACCTACCACTTCAACTGTCTCCAGTTGATTCAATAAATTGATTAGCTCCTTGCGGGCTAATCGTTCGTCATCAATTACTAGGGCTCTCATATCAATCGAGTTAATTAGTCTAAAGTAAGTCTTTGTTTCGGAATTTTTATTTCTGTAATCACAAATTGGTCCCCAGAGTTGAAGATTCGAAAGCTTGCCTGATTCCCATACAAGAGGGACAAGCGCTGTTGGGTATTGTCGATTCCATGCCCTTCCTCGTCTCTTTGTTTGCCTACTGGCAAGGGGGCGTACTGTCCGCTATTTTTTACTTGGATGTACAATTCATCTTGCAGCCCTTCACGGCATTTAATTTCAATCAGGCCTCCTTTTACCAAATTGGAGATCCCATGTTTGATCGCATTTTCCACAATGGTCTGTAGCATCATGGGAGGAATTTTATAGGCATAAGACCCTTCCTCAATCTGGTATTCTACCTGCAGCCGCTCTTCAAAGCGAATGGATTCCAAGGCTAAATAATCCTTCACCGTCGCCAACTCATCTGCTAAGTCAATCACCTGCTTTTTATCCATCATCAGGGAAAAGCGAAGCATGTTCGAAATTTGGGTAATGGCAGACTTCGCTTTGGCAGGGTCCTCATCTACTAAGGCACGTACCGAATTCAAAGCATTGAAAATAAAATGGGGGTTGAGCTGACTCTTTAAATGGTTGAGCCGTATTTCATTAATCTTTGCCTCGTAGCGAAGGGTTGTGTTGTAATTGTCCAAAAAATGGAACACAAAATAGAGAAGCACCCAAAACCCGTAGTAGAGAAAGCTCACAAACAGGTTGATTGAGATTACCAAAACCCGAAAATCGAATCCAGGGTTAAGCGTGCCAAAAGACAAATTAATCAGCACCTGAGCCAAGACATTACTTATTGCCAACAAACCAACCCCTACAAGAACTTGTGCAATCAATCGGATGATTCCTATGTGAAACCAGTCATAATATTTGATGAGCAGTCGAAAAGCATGGGTTGAAAGCAAATAAAAAGCCGCCAATGCCACAAAGGCCCAGGTTTGCAGGGGAGAAATCCCCTCAGATAAGGAAGCAAAAAAAACATTGACAAAAGCAAAGCTTCCCCAGCCCAATACCTGCAATAACCAATAGATTGTGCTCCTTTTCATGCTTGCCAAAGTTAACCAAAGAAACCTAGGTTGGCATCTCAATTTGATAAGAGGACGAACGACTTGATTTTAAGTCTATATTCAGCGATGTAATTCCTGCTTCAAGAATCTTCCGGTATGACTTTCCGGATGTGCAGCTACTTTTTCCGGACTTCCTTGCACTACAATTGTTCCTCCTTTATTGCCTCCTTCGGGCCCCATATCGATCAGGTAATCCGCTACCTTGATCACATCT
This sequence comes from Spirosoma fluviale, assembly GCA_945897085.1. Classification (GTDB taxonomy): domain Bacteria; phylum Bacteroidota; class Bacteroidia; order Cytophagales; family Cyclobacteriaceae; genus Algoriphagus. The sequence continues at coordinate 9,867 of CAMDEU010000015.1, forward strand.
AAGTTATGCTCGATAACCAAGACGGTATTGCCCTTATCCACCAATTTTTGAAGCACATTCATCAACAAATCAATGTCTTGAAAATGCAAGCCCGTCGTTGGCTCATCTAAAATATAGAAGGTTTTGCCGGTGTCCTTTTTGGACAACTCGGTAGCCAATTTAACGCGCTGTGCCTCTCCTCCGGAAAGGGTAGTGGCATGCTGACCAAGAGTAATGTAGCCCAAGCCCACCTCGCTTAGCGTAGCAATCTTACGCAGAATTTTGGGCTGAAATTCAAAGAATTCTACTGCCTGCTCCACCGTCATGTCCAGGACATCGGAGATCGACTTTCCTTTAAACCGCACCTCTAGGGTTTCTCGGTTGTACCGCTTCCCCTTGCAGGTCTCACATGGAATATGCACATCTGGAAGGAAGTCCATCTCCACTAGCTTCATCCCCCCACCTTCACAATCCACACATCGTCCCCCTTTCACGTTGAAGGAGAATCTTCCCGGCTTGTAGCCCCGAATTTTGGATTCAGGAAGCTCGGTGAATAGCGTACGAATATCTGAAAACATGCCGGTATAGGTCGCCGGATTGGATCTAGGTGTTCGGCCAATTGGGCTTTGGTCCACTTCAATCACCTTATCCAGATGCTTCAATCCATCGATACGGTCAAAAGACATCGGTTCCTTTTTGGAGTTGTAAAACTCCCGATTGAGCAGCGGAAATAAAGTCTCGTGAATCAAAGTACTCTTCCCACTTCCCGATACTCCAGTAACCACAATGAGGGTGCCCAAAGGGAAGGCTACCGTTACATTTTTAAGGTTATTGCCTTGAGCACCTTTCAAGACCAACTGCTCTCCAGTCCCTTTTCTTCGGGTAGTTGGAATATCCAAACCAATCTTTCCTTGAAGGTAACGCGCCGTAACCGAATCGGATTTTAAGAGCTGCTCCGGTGTGCCAGAGGCAACTACATGCCCCCCATGCCTTCCTGCGCCGGGACCCATGTCTACAATGTAGTCTGACTCCAGCATCATGTCCTTGTCGTGCTCCACCACCAAAACAGAGTTGCCCAAGTCTCGAAGGCGCTTCAAGGCCTGAATCAACTTCACATTGTCCCGCTGATGGAGCCCAATGCTAGGTTCATCCAAAATATAGAGCACTCCTACCAACTGGGTCCCTATCTGCGTAGCCAAACGAATCCGCTGGGCCTCCCCTCCTGAAAGGGTTCGCAAGGGTCTATTTAAAGAAAGATAGTCCAATCCAATATCTAGAAGAAAGCCGATACGCTTTCTGATTTCTTTGAGTACCTCTACGCCAATACGCTGCTGCCTTTCAGATAAGCGACTTTCTAGTCCCTCAAACCAGCCCGAAAGTCCTTGGATGTCCATCATGGATAGCTCTCCAATGTGAGTGCCATCTAACTTGAAATGAAGGGACTCTTTTTTGAGTCGATAGCCTTGGCATTCTGGACAGGTTTTGGAAACCGTAAATTCAGCTACCCATTCCTGAATTTTGTCCGAGCTCCCTTCTTGGTACTTCTGAAGAAAATTGATAATCCCCTCAAAAGTCGTATTCCACTGAGTGCCAGGATACTTCACCGAATCCACTGCTACGGCTACATTATCACCATAAAGCAGCACCTCCACGACTTCCTCAGGAAGGTCCTTAATGGGGGTACTCAGGCTGCATTTGTAGTGCTTGAGCAGCGCTTCTATTTTTTTGAAAATCCAGATGTCCCGGTACTCTCCTAGGGGCGCAATCCCTCCACGTGTAATACTCAAGTTGGGATCGGGAAAAATACTTTCACGGGTGATTTCTTCGATTACACCCAAACCATTGCAGCTAGGGCAGGCTCCATAGGGAGAGTTAAAAGAAAAGCTATTGGGTGCTGGCTCCTCGTAGGAAAGGCCCGTTTCGGGGTCCATCAGGTACTTGGAGAAATAGTGGATTTCTCCGCTTTCTTCCCGTACCATCAGCACTCCTTTGCCATGTTGCAAGGCGGATTTGAGCGACTGGGTAATTCGAAAACGATCGTCCTCCTCCGCTACGATGCGGTCGATGACGATCTCAATATCGTGGATTTTGTAGCGGTCCAACTGCATCTTGGGAGCCACCTCGAGCACGACACCGTCTACCCGAACCTTGGAGAATCCCAACTTACGCACCTGTTCAAAAAGCTCTCGGTAGTGCCCCTTTCGTCCTTTGACAACCGGGGCCAATAGGTATAATTTTTTGCCTGCAAACTTGGTGAAAAGCTGCTCTAAAATTTGATCCTCCGTCTGCCGGATCATGGGCTTGCCGCTGTGGTAAGAATATGCGTCTGCAGCTCGAGCGAAGAGCAGGCGCATGAAGTCATAAATTTCTGTGACTGTGCCTACCGTAGATCGTGGGTTTTTGGAAGTTGTCTTTTGCTCAATCGCGATGACAGGAGAGAGGCCATTGATCTTGTCCACATCGGGACGCTCCATCCCGCCCAAGAAGGAACGGGCATAGGCCGAAAAGCTCTCCATGTACCTGCGTTGTCCCTCTGCATAAATGGTATCAAAAGCCAAGGAACTTTTTCCGCTCCCACTTAGACCAGTGACCACCACCACTTTATTGCGCGGGATCTTCAGATCAATATTTTTGAGATTGTGCTCTCTTGCTCCAAAAATTTCTAGGAATTCCTCCTGAACCGCAGGGGATTGGGTCATGTTTTTGCGAAAATTAGGAATCGGTGAAAGTACGCTTTTTTTGCCGAACGAAAAAGGGCAGCAGCAGACTTCAATCCGGATTTAGTTGGCAGAAAAAGGACACTTCTTGACTGTGGAAGTGGGTTCCTTTGCCCGCTCCTCTTCTTTCCATGGAGCGGATTGGTAATGAAAATTTGGAGATAAAATCTGATTGTCCCATTCCTGGTGGAATACACCAAGCGTTGAACTTGCTGTAGGGGGTACAATCCATGCCCAGTCTGCCTGGACGACTCTCCCTTTGGACTCTTCTTGCTTACAAAATTCCAAAAATTGCTCGGATGCGGTATGATGATCGACTAAGGTCACTCCCTGCGATTGAAACGAATGAAGGACAGCTTCTTGAAGCACCTGCAAGGCTTTGTCTTTCCAAAGTGTCTTGACTTGACGGGTATCTAGGTTTAATTTTTTTGCAAGCACCGGCAGCAGGTTGTACCGTTGTACATCTCCTAAGTTTCTAGCCGCAATCTCAGTAAGCATGTACCAGCCATTAAAAGGTGCACAAGGAAAAGATATGCCTCCGATCTCTAGCCGCATATCTGAAATCACCGGTACTGCATACCACTGCAAGCCAAGCTCTTTAAACCAGGTATAATCCGGATGAGAGAGGGATACGCGAAGCACCTTTTCCTCAGGGAGAGCAAACCAGCTTGCGGGCTCTCCTTGACGCTGAATCACGAGTGGAAGTAGGTCAAAAGCAGTGTTTTTTCCCTCCCATCCCAAAGACATGCAGTAACTCGTAAATGCGACCGCATCAGGGTCACCCAAGATCTCTCCATTGGGAAGCGTATAGCCTGCAAATCGGACTAGCTGCTTATTTAAAATACGAAATCCAGAATCTCCCTCATCGGCGGTAGCATAGACGGATAGCGTGGAACGGATTTTCCCTCCCTGGGTGGCTGATTTAAGATGGGCTAAGGCATCCAAAAATACCTCCTCTGCACTTCTTAGGGTCCTCCGATCTCTGACTTTTAGCGTTTTCCAAAAAAGTCTCCCCATGCAGCGGTTGCTATTTCGCCAGGCCAGCTTCGCCCCGTAGCTCAGTTCTTTCTCGGTCAAGCGATAGGTGCCTGTCTGCAAAATTTCAACTTGAACCTGATCGAGCCTTTTTTCTAATCCGGCCAAGTTGGATTCGGAATAGTACAGCTGAAGAAATTCTTGAGCTTGTTCAAACAAAGTAGAATGAGGCATAGGTTATGGAAAGGGACTTGGCAATGGCTATAAGCGAAGCTGGTGATAGATTGGATTTCACTTTTTGAATTAGTGAAAAGCAATTGTTCTGGATTTTTTGAACCTAAAACCAAATGATAACACAAAACACAGGAAGTAGTTTTGGTTAATTGGTCCTTCGGCACAAAATAGATGCTTAATCACTTGCCATCATCCCCAGAATTTCTTCCATAAATTCCCTAGAATTGGAGAGGCGAGGGACCTTATGTTGCCCTCCTAGCTTTCCTTTTTTGGCTAGCCAGGATTCAAAAAGTCCTGTTGGGGCGGCATGGAGCTGGAGGCGTTGCAAGGCTAGATTTTTATGCCGTTTGGCATCGTAATCGGAGTTAATCTCCCGCAAGTGGTGGTCCAATTTCTCCGCAAAGTCTTCTACATCTGCAGGGGGTGTTGTAAATTCTACCACCCATTCATGCGCTCCCTTGGATTGGCTGTCCTCAAAGTAGATTGGGGCGGCAGTAAAGTTGGTAATGGTGGCACCCGTATGTTCACAGGCATAGGCAATGGCGGCATCCGCATTTTCGACAATCACTTCTTCTCCAAAGGCATTGATAAAATGCTTGGTTCTTCCAGAAATGCGAAAGCGATAGGGTTTCAAGGAGGTAAATTTGATTGTATCCCCGATCAGGTACCGCCACAAGCCCCCGTTGCTAGAGATAATTAAGGCATAATTTTTTCCAAGCTCCACACCATCCAAAGCCACTACTTCAGGAGCTTCCTTCCCCAGTTCTTCAGTAGAAATAAACTCGTAAAAAATCCCATAGTCTAGCAAAAGCAAGAGTTCATCCGAGTCGGGCTGATCCTGCATCCCAAAAAATCCCTCGGAAGCATTGTAGGTTTCCATGTACCGCATTTTATCGGAAGGAATCAACTCCTTGAACAAATTTCGGTACGGCCCAAAAGCCACAGCTCCATGGAAAAAAACTTCCAAATTGGGCCATACTTCTAGGATATTGGAGGCCTTTTTCAATTCCAGAATACGCTGAAGCAAGACAATCGTCCAAGTAGGCACCCCTGCGATAGAGGTCACATTTTCATCCATGGTCTCTCGTGCCATACGCTCAATCTTGGCCTCCCAGTCCGACATCAAGGCCGTCTCTAGGGAAGGGGTACGTACAAACTGTGCCCATATCGGAAGATTGTGCATGATCAAGGCAGACACATCCCCAGCACGAGCAATTCCTTTGGGATGGAGGGGCTTTTTCTCAAGCGCTCCCCCAACAGACAAGCTTTTTCCAGTAAATACTTTGGTGTCTGGGAAATTGTTAACATAAAGTGACACCATGTCCTTCCCCCCTTTGTAATGGCACTCTTCCAAACTTTCTTCAGATACGGGAATGTATTTGCTGCGTCCTGCAGTGGTTCCAGAGGATTTGGCAAACCACTGAATGGTCGATGGCCAAAACACCTGTTGCTTCCCTTTGATGTTCTTCTCTAGGTAGGGAGTAAAGGATTCGTAGTCAAAAATGGGAACCTTTGAAGCAAAATCCGCATACGACTTGATTTTATCAAAGTGGAAGGACTTGCCTATTTCCGTATCCTTTGCTACTTCAAGCAAGTCAACTAGAGTGGTTTGCTGCACCAAATGAGGCTCTTGCTTAAAATTTTCAATCTGCCCTAGACGATTTTTGAAGATCCAGGTTAGGAAACTGTTGAGCACTTCCATTTAGGAAAAAGTTTTTCGTTTCAGTTCAAACTGAGTTCCTAGGTAAACCCGACGTACCTGTTCATCCGCAGCTAGCTCTTCGGCAGTTCCAGCCTTCAATAGTCGGCCTTCAAACATCAAGTAGGCGCGGTCCGTAATTGAAAGCGTTTCGTTCACGTTGTGGTCGGTAATTAGAATGCCAATATTTTTTGTCTTAAGCTTCGCTACTATCGTTTGAATTTCCTCCACTGCAATGGGATCTACCCCCGCAAAAGGCTCATCCAAGAGCACAAATTTCGGGTCCACAGCTAGGGCTCTCGCAATTTCGGTACGTCGACGCTCTCCCCCCGAAAGGACCATGCCGAGGTTTTTTCGAACATGAGTTAAACTAAATTCTTCGAGCAGGCTCTCCATTTTTTCCTTTTGCTGGACCTTACTAAGCGTAGTCATCTCGAGTACAGCCAATATATTTTCTTCCACCGAAAGCTTGCGAAAAACGGATGCTTCCTGCGCCAGGTAGCCAATGCCAAGCTTGGCTCTTTTGTACATGGGCAAGCCTGTAATGTCCTGCTCTTCCAAAAATATCTTCCCAGAATTGGATTTTATGAGTCCTACAATCATGTAGAATGAAGTAGTTTTTCCCGCTCCATTGGGACCCAAAAGTCCGACAATTTCCCCTTGGGAAACCTGTATTGAAATATCATTGACCACGGATCGGCCTTTGTATATTTTTAGAAGGTGTTCAGCTCGAAGAATCATATCAGTCAAATTTGATGTCTTTCACGTAGAGTTGCAAACTACTTTTGTCACGAAAGAAATTTTCGCGCATTTCCACCACAAGATCGAACCGCATTTTTCCACGCAGCATGTTGACCGTGGTGAGGTCAGGATCCTTAGTTCGGTCCGCCATGCCAAAGCCCAAACATACCGGAGTGGTCAACTGCCCGTCCTGCATAATTTTAATTCGTAAGTGCTTGTCTTTTAGTACCGTCACATCTTCTGCATACACATTTTGTATTCGGAAAATGGGTTCCGAGTTGCCCGGTCCAAAAGGAGCCATCTGTTTGATAATGTTGTAAAACTTGTAGTTGATCTGATCTAAAAGCAAGACATCATCAATCTCGATGACAGGCCTTAGATGGATGGCTTGAATGCGGCTTTTTACGACCTCTTCAAACTTTTTCTGAAAGGCAGGAACATTTTTTACATCCAAGGTAAGGCCCGCAGCATACTTATGGCCCCCAAACTGGTCCAGCAGATCCGCACATTCGGCTATCGCTTCGTAGATGTCGAAGTCAACTACCGAGCGCGCGCTACCCGTAGCTTTGTTGTTGGACTCAGTCAAAATAATGGTTGGGCGGTAATATTTTTCGATACATCGGCTGGCTACTATGCCAATAACCCCTTTGTGCCAATCCTGCTTGAATAGCACAGTAGAGTTCAGCTGCGCTCCTTCTTCTTGAAGCGCCAACATTTCAAAGGCCTCTTTCGTGATGTGCTCATCAAAGTTGCGCCGCGTAGCATTGACCTCATCTACTAGCTTGGCTCGCTCGATGGCTTCATCCAAATTCGGGGCAATCAGCAGCTCTACAGAGGCCTTGGCATGTTCGAGACGTCCGGAGGCATTGATTCGTGGACCAATTTTGAAAACGATTTCTGAGATTTGCATCTCCTTTTCAATTTTGGAAAGTAGCATCAACGCTTTCAGCCCTGGCCTCGGGGTATTGTTGAGCCGGTCTAGACCATAGTAAGCCAAAATCCGATTTTCCCCTGTAATGGGGACGATGTCTGCCGCAATACTGACCACCACCAGATCCAAAAAAGTATAAAGGCTAGCCTCTTCGAGTTGCTGCGCTTTGGCATAGGCTTGGATGAGCTTAAAGCCTACGCCACATCCACTCAATTCCTTGTAAGGATAGTTGCAATCCTGTCTTTTTGGGTCCAGCACAGCCACTGCCTTTGGCAGTTCATCCCCTGGAGTATGGTGGTCACAGATAATAAAGTCCACACCAAGCGCAAAGGCCAATTCCACTTTATCCATGGACTTGATGCCACAGTCTAACGCGATGATCAGTGAGAAACCAGATTCAGCGGCATAGCGAACTCCCTGTTCGGAAATACCATAGCCTTCCTTGTAGCGATCAGGAATGTAAAAATCAACATGGGGGTAAAATCCTCTTAAAAACCCATACATCAGGGCTACCGCTGTCGTCCCATCCACATCGTAATCTCCATACACCAAGATGCGCTCCTGGTTCTTTACTGCCTTTTCTATTCGAAGCACTGCCGCGTCCATGTCTTTCATCAAAAAAGGATCATGCAGAAGGTTCAGGCTAGGACGGAAGTAGTCTTTGGCCTGGTCAAAATTGTCCACACCCCTATTGATCAACATGTTGGCAAGGGTGGCATTCACATTGATGTCCTTGCTTAACTTGTCAATCGCGGCTTGTTCTATTTTTGGCTTTTGTTTCCAGACGTACTCCATAGGGTAATATTACAAGTATTTAAGAAGGAAAACCCAAATTCTTGGGCCTAGACCTTTCTTAGTAGCGTGATTCGCCCAAAAAGGTTCGAAAAAATTAATCCTTCCTTGTTGCTCGAGCCGCCCACCAAAGGCTAACAGGGAAAACCAAAGCTCTTAACTTCAACGCATTCTTTTGACTGAAGTTAAGCTGGGTATTTTGGTGTATTTTTTTGTACCATCGCGCCGCAGCCCATCCATGCCCCAGGACAGCCAACAGCAATAGAGTATAGACTGTTAGTTCTACCATCTTAATTTTTTTGAAGGCACAAAGCCGCCCAGTTGTCTTTGGTAGTTTGCATCGTCAAACTAAGTCCTTGCATCGAAGCTGCGTACACCAGGTCTGCTATGTCTTCAGAATAAAACCCGCTTAAGAGCAGCAGCCCTTGATCCGTAAGCAAACTTGCGTAGATTTCTAGCTCATCGAGCAATACATTCTTATTGATGTTGGCCAAAATAAGTGCATAGGAACCTTGCAGCTTCACCTCACGGATGGTACCCAAACCCATGCGGGTGGCTACCCGATTCAACTCAAAATTCTCGTTGCCATTGTCCACACACCAGGAATCGATATCAAAAGCTTCCACCTGCTTGGCGCCGAGCAAATGGGCCATAATCGCTAAGATGCCAGTTCCCGACCCTACATCCAATACCCGCTTGCCTTGGTGATCAATTTTGCCTTGCATGGAAAGCAGCTGAAAGGTGGTGGCATGGTGTCCCGTCCCAAATGACATTTTTGGATTGATCACAATTTCATACTGGAAGCCTGGTTGAGGGGTATGGAAAGAGGCCCGCACATACACCAACTTATCTACTTCAATTGGATCGTAGTTTTTTTCCCATTCCTCATTCCAATTGACCTTAGGCATGATTCCTTCCACCAGGGTGAGTCCTGCAGCTTCGCGATAGGTGGCGATGACCTCGTCAAAGGAATCTCTGGCAAACAGATCTTGCTGCACATAGGCTTCAAACCCAGTTTCTGTTTCCAAAAAGGATTCAAAGCCAACCGCTGCTAATTCAGCAATCAGGATTTCCCGGTAATCCTCCAGGCAGGTAATGCTCACTTGTACGTAGTCCATGAATACAATGAATTGGCTCAGATTCCCAGTACCTGGGAAAGGCTGTTAAAAAAGCCTCCGCAGCTTCGGGGCTAGATTTCGAAGGATTTTACAATTTCAATAAAGTCACGGGATTTGAGGGAAGCTCCTCCAATCAATCCTCCATCCACATCTGGCTTGCCAAAGAGTTCTTTTGCATTTCCTGGATTGGCGGATCCTCCGTACAAAATAGAAGTTTGCGCAGCAATAGCCTGCCCATACTTGCTGGCTAGATGGCCTCTTAGTGCTGCATGCATTTCTTGGGCCTGCTCAGCAGATGCCGTCTTGCCCGTACCTATAGCCCAGATGGGCTCGTAAGCAATGACCACTTTGGAAAATTCTTCTGGAGTCAGGTGAAACAAACTTGCAGTCAGTTGCTCCATTACTTTTTCCTCATGTGTCCCAGACTCACGAATTTCCAAAGACTCACCACAGCAGAAAATAGGGGTCAGGCCATGAGCCAAGGCTTGGTTGACCTTGGTAGCCAAGAGGGTTTGATCTTCCTTGAAATACTCTCTGCGCTCAGAATGGCCCAAAATAACATAAGATACCCCAAAAGAAGCCAGAATCTTGGCGGACACCTCTCCAGTGAAGGCTCCCCCCTCTTTGTCAGAACAGTTTTGTGCCCCCACAAAAATTCCAGCCATGTCGCCTACCAATCTCTGGACCGGATACAAGTGTGGGAAGGGAGGATTCAGGACTACCACTACATCCTTGATGGCCTCGTCTCTGTACATATTGACAAGCTCACTTGTGAGTTGCTGTCCCTCCTCAAAGCTGAGGTTCATCTTCCAGTTGCCGGCTACTATTTTCTTTCTCATGTGTAGAATCTATTTATTTAGGTTTGAAAAAACTTGAGCGAAAGGTAATTTGCCTCAAAATTACCAAAAATGTCCAGTTGGGGAAGAAATAACGGAGAGCAGTCACCAAAAAAGAATTGGAGTCTCGAAGAGGCAAGAGGCAAGTTGGAAACCTATTGCTCCTACCAGGAACGATGTGCTTGGGAACTTCGACGGAAACTTTTCGAAAAAGGGGTTCAGGGTACGGCTACAGAAACCATTCTTGCTGAATTGGCGGCAAGTGGGTTTGTGGATGAAGAGCGCTTTGCTAGATCCTATGCCCGAGGTAAATTTCGAATTAAAAAATGGGGGAAAGGGAGAATTAGCCGGGAGTTGAAACTTCGAGAAATCAGTTCTTCCATCATTCAAAAAGGCTTGTCAGAGATTGATGGAGCCGAGTATTTTGCTACCATCGAACGCGAGGCAGAAAAAAAGTGGGAAAAAACCAAAGAAAAAGACGCCTACAAAAAAAAATACTTGGTCACTCAGTACCTGATGAGTAAAGGCTTTGAACAAGACCTCATTCAAGAGGCCTTGTCCGCCTTAATTTCTCAAGGAATGGAGTAGGCTACCAGCTTCCTCCGGCACCGCCGCCACCAAAGGAGCCGCCGCCGAAGCCACCAAAGGAACCTCCCCCTGAAGAAAAATCTCCAAAGGAGCCGCCACCGCTGCTTCCTCTACCACTACCACCTAGCGCATTTGCCAAAAGGAGGGTAGTCCAAAAATCAATTCCTCCACCTTTACCGCCCATGTGATTGTTGTTATCCTTCCGGTTTTTGATGATCGGCAAGACCACAAAAATAAAAATAAAGAAGAGGATAAATAGAATAGCCAAAACAGGACTGTCTTCCGCCATGACTTCATCTGCTTGGTACTCGCCAGAGGCCAGCTTAAAGATCATGTCAGTTGCCTCATCCAAACCTTGGTAGTAGGCCTCTGTCTTGAAATTGGGAAGGATCAGGTTGTTGACAATCCGCTTCGCTAGGGCATCGGGTACAGCCCCTTCCAACCCTCTTCCTGTAGCAATAAAGACCTTGCGGTCATTCATCGCGGCCAAAATGAGGATGCCATTGTCCTTGCCTTTGCCTCCAATACCCCACTGCTCTCCCAATTGGAAGGCATAATCAGAAATATCGTAGACGCCTACTGATCCAAGAAGGACGATAGACACCTGTGTGGAGGTGCTGTCTGAATAGGCAAGTAGCTTCTGCTCCAGCTTACCAAGCTCCTCGGCACTCAAGGTGCCCGTAAAATCATTGACTAGACGAGGAGGATTAGGGGCTGTAGGAAATTCCTGTGCAAATGCAAAGCCTTGAAGAAGAAATAAGGCGAGTACTACAACTAGCTTACTTGCCGAAGGATACCTCATTAGATAGTTCGTTTTGGTCATCTCGGTGATCGTATGGAAAATGGGTTTTCAACTGATCCCCGGCATGGTGAATGCCTTCAATGAGTCCTTCTGTAAACTTGCCCTGTCGAAAATGGCTCGCCATCAGGTCTTTGGTACTCTCCCAAAAATTCGAAGGCACTTTAGCATTGATGCCCGCGTCGCCTAGGATGGCAAACTTATGGTCTACCACTGCTAAGTACACCAAAACGCCATTTCTTTCCTTAGTTTGGTACATTTTGAGCAACTTAAATACCTGTGCAGCTCGGTCGAGCACCTCCCCCTTGCAGGTACTTTCAATGTGCACTTGTATCTCTCCGGAAGTTTGCTTCTCGGACTCTTGAATTGCCGCGACAATTTGTGCTTTCTGTTCTGGAGAAAATAGTTGGGTGGCCATCGCTCTCCTTAGAATTGTACGGTTGGAGCTTTGTCTGCCCCAGCAGCTGCTTCAAAATATCCTTTTGCTGCGAAGCCATACCAACCCGCAAAGATGTTGTTCGGGAACACTCTCAAAGTAGCATTGTAACTTTTGATGGATTCGTTAAAATTTCTTCGCGCTACAGCGATTCTATTTTCTGTCCCCTCTAATTGTGCTTGAAGCTCTAGAAAGTTTTGATTTGCCTTTAGGTCTGGGTATTTTTCTACTGTAACTAGTAGGCGACTCAACGCACCAGAAAGTTGATCTTGTGCTTGTTGAAATTCAGCAAGCTTTTCTGGAGTCAAATTGGTGGGATCAATCTGTACGGATGTAGCCTTGGAACGTGCCTCTACCACTCCGGTAAGGGTCTCTTGCTCAAATTCCGCATAGCCTTTGACCGTGCTGACCAAGTTGGGGATCAGATCGACTCTTCTTTGGTATTGCGTTTGTACCTCAGCCCATTCGCCATTGATACCTTCTTCTAATTGTACGAATTCATTGTAAGTTCCTACTGCCTTGGAATAGATTAAAATGCCTAGCACGGCAAGGATCGCTACAGGAATTAAGATTTTTTTCATGTTTTCTATTGGTTAAATCGGAGAGTTACACGGAATTTTTATTGTTTCGTTGCCTTGAAGGACAAAGTTATTCAAATTTTCTTTTCCGACAGAAAAATCAAATTTGCTTTTTCAGTTGCAGGCGTACCTTAAGATCAATGTATTCGGTAGAATCTAGTGAGGAGTAACGCCTCAAATCAAGTTCCACAACTCTGTCCGGCTCAGAACGGAGTAATTTCACCAGCTGCTCCATCTCCCAAATCAGTACAGGCACCGAATCGATGCTTAAGATTTCGTCAAAAGGGAGTACCCCTGCCAGATGCGCCGGGGAGCCTTCACGCACATCTCCTATGTACCAGCGTTTTTCCTTGCTTCGCAGTTTTTTTACTACCAGTCCACTCATATCAAACTCAAAGGGATGGTAAAAAGTCGCGCCAGGTCGCGCATAAAACCCATTCCTAGGGTAGTCCAGAATGAGTTTGGTTTTTCCCAACACCTCAGCTCCAAGGCTACCTTGCCTTCCACTAGCTTGAATAAGCGCACTGAATGTGCTGGGCTCAGGATAGGAGGTAATTACCTGCTGGAAGGTCAAGCCCCGCATCGAGAGGCGTTCTATTCTACCCAGTTGACCGTAAAGTACCCCACCAAGCGATTGCCCTAGCTGCGTTTCAATGCGTTGCTCGGGAAGCTTAATCTCAGCAGACGTTTCTTGGTTGAGCAAAAGCCCATGATTTGCACCTGTATCCACCAGCACCTTTGCCTTGATTGTGGCTCCTTCCATCTGATGAACCTTCACATCGATGTAGGCCTTGCCATCTTCCACTTGCAGCGGTAGTCTTCGATAAAATGGGGGCTTCCAGGCCAAGCCCTCTGGCTGATAAAAAGTGATGATCGCCTGGTCATAATCGATTTTTACAGCATTGTACTTGAAAAATTCGTGGCCAAGGATCCCGTAAACAGGCAGGCCTAGCACCGCTTCAAGCTCCAAAAAATCTTCTTCTAATACCAGCAAACTCTGTAATCTGCCTTCTACTCCCTCCAAATCCAGGGTATTGGTGGGCGAAACCCGGGCCCAAACAGTCGTACTCCCATCTGCTCCCACCATGCCCACACGGCGGGTATAGGTTAATCCCAAGGAGTCTCCCATGGATTTACTAAAAAGGAGATTGGCCTTTACCCCCGTGTCCAACAAAAAGTAAAGCGGAGGATTACCATTAATCGATACAGGCAGGAGAATCAAACTATTGGAAGCTAAAAAGGGCACCTTCACCTTTTTTTGGTCCCCAGCAATAAAAAATCCAGGCACCTGCGCTTGCAGGGTCAGGGCACCAAGTAAAAGCACAAACAAAAACAGGGATCTCAGCTTCATCTCCTTCACGAATCTATTTCTAATAAAGTACGAAGTTTTTACCCCTCAATTCAAACAAAATTCAAGAATTCTGAGCCTGCCTAACCCTACTGCCATTACGCCAGGCGGGGAAGAACTCCCTTCTTTCCTTGCCAAAGCCTTAGGAAAAGTGGATATTTATAATTCAACCCTTTGGAGATGGCCGATACCGCATTAATTGAAAAAGCAAAAAAGATTTTTGAACACTTCCTCCTTCGGCAAGGCAGTAGAAAGACCCCAGAGCGGTATTCCGTTTTAGATGAGTTGTACCTCCTCCCCGAAGATGAGCATATCGATGTGGAAGGGCTGTTTTTAAAAATGAGAAACAAAGGCTATACCATCAGCCGTGCCACCATTTACAATACCTTGGATTTGTTAGTTGAAAGCGGACTCGCCGTAAAACATCAATTTAAAGATAAGGTCGCCCTCTACGAACAAGCGCTTGCCTATACCCACCACGATCACCACGTGTGTAGGCAATGCCGAAAAATCAGAGAATTTTCCGACCCTCGGCTAACTGACATCAAAGAGGCCATGAGCAAGGAGTTTGGCTCTACCATTACCAGTCACTCCTTGGTGCTGTATGGGGACTGCCAAATCAAGAATTGTGAACACCTCTCAGCAGCTAACCCGCTCTAAAAACACTGCGGTAAATAGGCTTTCGGTGCCAAAATTGCAGCCATAAAACCGGGTAGAGCAATGGAGTCATCCAAGAATAGGCTCCTTCAAACTCAATTTCATCACTAATTATGCTTCCCGAAGGCTGCGCCAAGATTCGGTGGCAATGCCTCCACTTGCCCAGAAAAAAAGGCAGGACGATGCCCTCATCCACAAATAGAAATTCCTTCGCATCGCAGTGATCTTCTGTGATTTTGCTGGTCCATTTTTGCTTGAAAAAAATAAAGTTCAACTCCAAGTCTACGATATCACCTGCGGTACAGCCGTCAAAGCGGACCACCTTCACGGGCGGAAAGGAAGGGGCCAGCTTTGCAAATAAGGATTCCGTAAAGCCTTCCTTTACTTGTAGGTGAGACTTGCCAACGGCAGTTTGAAGATGGAGTTGCATCAGAAGCTAAGCACAAATAGGAGAAACAAAATAAGCCATACCGCATCCATAAACTGCCAATAAATAGTAAATAAGCGGATTCTTAATTTTTCATACGGGTTGGTTGACCACACAAGCCTTCGCACGACATCCTGTTGTGCTTTTCGAAATTCAACCAATAAGATAACTGCAAAAGTCATCGCCCCAATGAGGTGAAGCACATGGATCCCGGAAAGTATATATAGAAAAGAGCCACTGGGAATCCCCGTAAAATTGATTCCTCTATCCGTGAGCTCCTTCCAGCCCAAAACTTGAAAGGCTATAAATAAAAGCCCCAAAATAAAGGTGGATTTCAACGAACGATACAGTTTATCAATGTTTTCTTCCTGGTAATGAAGACGCATTTTCACTGCCGTATACCCAGAAAGCACGAGGAGAAAAGTAGATACCATAAAGGCAAATGGCACCTGCTCATTTAATCCTTGGAGGTTTTCCCGCCCTGAAAAAAAGAAGGACAGGGCCAAAAACAAGAAAATAATCCCACTTCCTAGCATCGCCAGGTACAGCAAGGTCTCGTAGGGATGTTGCTTCTCTATCTTTTGGAACCAAGTTTTCGAAGGAGGGGTTTGTCTCATCTAGTGAAAAACATTTTGTGCGTGGCTTAGTTCAAAAAATGTCAATTTCAATTGTATTCCAAAGGAATCCCTCAAAAAAACCTAGCTTTACAGCCTTCAATCTTCTAAACCAGCCCTTTGTGGATAGACCTTCTTTTCTCTCCATTTACCAGTCGGATCCCATTTTTCAAACTTTAGCCCACCAATTAAGTGCAGGGGCTCCTTTCCAACTGCAGGTAAAAGGTCTTTCGGGTAGCTTAGACATGGTTCTATTGGCAGCCTACTTTGCGCAGCAGGGTGGCTTTCATTTGGTAGTTGCCCAAGACAAAGATGAGGCAGCCTATTTAAATTCGGATCTCCAAAATTTATTGGGAACCCTAGATCAACGAATTTTTCCAAGCAGCTACAAGCGCCCCTACCAATACGAAGAGGTAGACAATGCAAACGTACTGCAACGGGCAGAGCTCCTGAATCAGCTCCTAGAATCCAAGGGTCGCTCTCTCATTGTGATCACCTATCCCGAAGCGCTCTATGAAAAGGTCATCAACAAACGTTCTCTGGTAGAAAATACTTTTACAGCACGGGTTGGAGAGGCTGTTGACATGGAGTTTGTCACTGAAATTCTTTCCACCTACGACTTTGAGCGAACTGATTTTGTCTATGAGCCCGGGCAATTTGCCATCCGTGGTGGAATCTTAGATGTGTTTTCTTTTAGCAATGAATTTCCATACCGTATGGAATTAGTGGGAAAAGAAATCGAAAGCATCCGCACCTTCGATCCAGAAACACAACTTTCGCTACAGCCAGTCCCTTTTATTTCTCTAATTCCAAATGTTCAAACCCGCCTACTTCAAGAGGTGAGGCAGTCCTTCCTCAGTTTTTTGCCAGAGAATGCCCTACTATGGATCAAGGACTACCAGCTAACCCTTGATGTGATGGATGAGTGCTACTTAAAAGCCGCACAAGCTTTTGGGCAGATGGCTGGTTCAACTAAGAAGGGCGCCCTTGTGCTCCAACCCGAACAGTTATTTGAGCAAGGCGCACAATTTGTCGAGGCAGCAAAAAAGTTTTCGGTGGTAGAATTTGGCAGACAATTTTACCTTAAATCTGCTAAGAAAATCAGTTGGGAGAGCCAGCCACAACCCTCCTTCAACAAAAATTTTGACCTGCTCGTTGCCAACTTAGGGGACAATGAAAAGGCAGGCTACCTCAACTTAATCACTGCAGAAAACGAAAAGCAGATCGACCGCCTCCAGGGAATTTTTCTAGAGTTGGACCCTACACTACAGGTACAAAGCTTATTGCTGAGTCTCCGAGAGGGTTTTGTCGACAAGCAAGCCAAGGTAGTTTGCTACACCGACCATCAACTGTTTGAGCGCTTTCACCGCTACAAATCCAAAAGTAAATCCACTGCCTCCAAGGCGCTCACCCTCAAGGAGATCAAAGCGCTGCATCCCGGTGACTATGTGGTGCATGTGGATTATGGTGTGGGAAGATTTGCAGGCCTTGAAAAAGTCGATGTCAGTGGAAACATGCAGGAAGCGGTTCGATTGATCTTTCGAGACGATGACCTGCTCTATGTCAACATCCACTCGCTACACAAGATTTCAAAATTTTCAGGCCAGGAAGGACAAGCACCCTCCATGTCTAAGTTGGGCTCTCCCGACTGGGAAAATAAAAAAGCACGGGCCAAAAAACAGGTCAAAGACATAGCAAAGGACTTGATTGCGCTCTATGCCAAACGCAGGTCAGCCCCAGGGGTTGCCTTTTCTAGAGATTCTGTATTACAGGTGGAGCTCGAATCCTCTTTTCTATACGAGGACACCCCTGATCAAGCTTCTGCCACCGCAGATGTGAAGACGGATATGGAAAAATCCTACCCCATGGATCGCCTCGTTTGCGGGGATGTGGGCTTTGGAAAAACAGAGGTAGCCATCCGTGCGGCATTCAAGGCGGTGAACGATCGAAAGCAGGTTGCCATACTGGTGCCCACCACGATCTTGGCTATGCAGCATTTCCATACCTTGCAGGAGCGCCTTGAGAACTTTCCTGTCAAGGTGGACTACCTCAACCGATTCCGGTCTGCCAAAGACATCAAAGCCATCAAGGAGCAGGTAACCTCTGGGGAGATTGACATTCTGATCGGCACGCACAAAATTGTCAGCAAGGACATTGAATTCAAAGACTTGGGACTACTCATCATCGATGAGGAACAAAAATTTGGGGTAAAAGTAAAAGACCAACTCAAAAACCTACGGGTCAATGTAGATGTGCTCACGCTGACTGCTACCCCAATTCCGCGTACCCTCCATTTTTCCTTGATGGGCGCACGTGACCTCTCAGTTATTGCCACTGCCCCGCCCAATAGGCAGCCAGTGACTACGGAGGTACAAACATTTGAGGAGGAAGTCATCCGTGATGCGGTCTCCTACGAACTCCGCCGAGGAGGACAGGTGTTTTTTGTGCACAACCGCGTAGGAGAGATTGATAGCATTGCCAACCTGATCTTAAAATTAGTACCAGATGCGCGCGTAATCGGCGCCCATGGGCAGATGGATGGGGATAAGTTGGAAAAGGTAATGGTGGACTTCATCAATCATAAGTACGATGTCTTGGTATCTACCAACATCATCGAGTCGGGTCTAGATATTCCGAATGCGAACACGATTCTGATCAACCGAGCACACATGTTTGGGCTCTCCGACCTCCACCAAATGCGTGGGCGCGTGGGGAGGAGCAATAAGAAAGCCTTTTGCTACTTGCTCACGAGTCCACTATCGGGACTTACTGCCGAAGCACGAAAGCGCCTTCAAACGTTAGAGGAATTTTCTGACCTGGGTGATGGATTTAAGGTGGCCATGAAAGATTTGGATATCCGCGGAGCAGGCAACCTCTTGGGTGCCGAACAAAGCGGGTTTATCACCGACTTAGGCTTTGAGATGTACCATAAAATTCTAGATGAGGCCGTACAGGAGTTGAAAGAAAATGAGTTTGCTGCCTTGTTTGAGGAGGACCTTAAGGAAAAAGTAGCGGTGCTCGTGCAGGATTGCACCATTGAAACCGACCTAGAACTTCTCATTCCAGAGCGGTATGTGAGCAATATAAGCGAGCGCCTAGGGCTCTATTCCAAGTTAGATGCGCTCGAAAATGATGACGAGCTGGATAAATTTGGGCAGATGCTACAGGATCGATTTGGCCCTCCTCCTCAGGCCGTTCAAGACCTGATGGAAACCGTACGCTTGCGTTGGCAAGCAGAGGAATTGGGGATAGAAAAATTGGTTCTCAAGGCTTCTCAGATGAAATGTTATCTCCTTCCTTCGAGCAAGGAAGCCTTCTACAGTTCGGCTATTTTTGGGAACATTATGAAATTTGTGCAAATACATCCCAAGTCGTGTAAAATAAAAGAACATAAAAATCGTTTGATTCTCAGCATCGATCAGGTGATGAGTATACAAAAGGCACAGCATTTGCTAAGAGAAATGAAAGTTTCCTGAGCCTATTGCTTCTGAGGTATAAAACGAGGTGTAGTGGAAGGACCTGCTCGCAACCTAAATTGAGAGAGGAAACAGAATAAAGCAATCTACTAAGGGGAACGCCCTTATTTAAATTATAGTACTTTTGTATGCGTTTGCAGCCCGTTGGATTGTTTTCCTTCGTGTAAGTAGGCACAAATACCTTAATAATTTTAAAGCGGCTTTTGTGCTATCGCCCAAGCCCTTGTATATTAGCAACAGAAATAGACCAAACACATACCACCTATGCGTCTAACAAACACCTGGAGGACATGGGCCATCGCCCTAACACTTGTGACAGCTACCGTTTTGTCCTCTTGCCAGAAAAATAATTCCTACGGCAGAAGAACTGCTGGTAATCCCGGAAAAATGAGTGCCACCACAGGTGCCGATTTTTCGTTTGATGCGGATGATTCCACTCAATTTTTTGTTGCCAAGAAAGGTGAACAAATCCCTGGGCCCAATTTAAAGTTCATTCAAGGCGGCCGTGCCATTCTTGGTTCTCAGGAAGAGGACGTGATGGCCTTCCGTGACAATATCGAGCGAACAGTTTCTATCTCCACCTTCTGGATGGACGAAACCGAGATGACCAACAACGATTACAAGGAATTTTTATTTGACATGAAAAAGCAAGTGGATGCTAATACCTTGAAAAAATTGGAGCCCTCTGAAAAAGTATGGAGAGGAGCCATGACCTTTAACGACGTATACGAATCCTACTATTTTAGATTCCCTGGATTTAATTTTTATCCTGTTGCAGGTGTATCATGGGTTCAAGCCGATGCTTATGCGAAATGGAGAACCTCCTACGTTCAAAAGATAGAGGTTGCAAGACAAAAAATGGATACTACTCTCACCCGTTCACAGCTGATTGAGCGTGGATTGGTCATCGCAGAATTTAGACTTCCAACCGAATCCGAGTGGGAATATGCTGCCAAAGCCATGATCGGCACCCAGTACTTGGATGAAAACCAAGAATATGGCCGTATCTATCCTTGGGATGGCAGAGGGGTACGAAATCCATACGACGGCAGAGGCAAAAAAGGCGGAAAACAAGGCGATTTCTTGGCCAACTTCAAGCGAGGAAGGGGTGATTATGCCGGTATAGCTGGAGATCAAACCAACGACGGCGAAATCATTCCTGCAAACGTCTACGATATGGCACCAAATGATTTTGGCTTGTACAACATGGCTGGAAATATGAACGAGTGGGTATACGATGTCTACCGTCCACTTTCTTTCCAGGATGCTGATGACCTCAATCCCTTGAGAAAAGACGGTGTTTATGACGAAAAGACAACCTACGGAACCTCCCTTTTAAATGACTCCATCAGGGTGTTCAAAGGTGGTTCTTGGAAAGATGTCACCTACTGGCTAGCTCCAGGTGCTCGTCGATTTATGCACCAAGACTCCTCCACCAACCACATTGGTTTCCGTTGCGCCATGGTTTCCCTCGGAGGAGAAGGAAAATAATCGCACTAAATCATTCTTAAAAAGCCCATTTTCATCGATGAAAATGGGCTTTTTTAATTTTTTGAAAACTATCCCCTACGAGATCTTACAAATCCGCGCCCCACATAAAGATTAAAAATAAGATTCCGAGGGCGATTCGGTACCAACCAAAGGCCGTGAAGCCATGGGTAGACACATAGGTCAAAAATAATTTTACGGCAGCCCAAGCCGAAGCAAAGGCCACTACAAACCCAATCCCCAACAACAACAGCTGCTCGTTGCTAAAAGCGAGATCTGTTTTGAGAAGGTCATAACCCCCCGCGGCAAGCATCGTAGGTACGGCAAGTAAAAAAGAAAATTCGGTAGCCTGCTTTCGATTCAAGCCGTTAAATACGCCACCAATGATCGTTGCTGCTGCGCGAGAGGTGCCAGGCACCATGGACAAACACTGACATAGGCCAATCAAAAAAGCATTTTTGTAGGAAAGGTCTTCCACCTCCACCACGGTAGTTTCTTGCTGAAGGACTTTCCTGTCCATAAGAATCAGGATCACACCCCCCAGGATAAGTGAAACCGAGACTACCACAGGATTGAACAGGTACGCCTTGATGTAATCGTAAGCAAGTAGGCCCACCACTGCGGTAGGCAAAAAGGCGGTGATCAATTTGTAGTAAATCGTCAGACTCTTAAAAAAGCGCTTGATGTACATCAAGGCAATGGCCAGAATAGCGCCAAGCTGAATAAAGACCTCAAAGGTTTTTACAAATTCATCCTCGTGAATGCCCATCGCCGTGGATGCCAAAATCATGTGGCCCGTGGAGGAAATGGGAAGAAATTCAGTAAGTCCTTCGACTAAGGCAATCAGAATGCTTTGAAATAAAGTCATGCAGGCAGGGGTTTGACCCTACAAAACTAACAATCACGGGCGAACCCCAAGCGGATTTTCTGCGTCTTCATCCCAAGAAGCCTTTTCACTTGGGTTTCTACGAATAATTTGTTTGATTCAACTTTCAATGATACGCCATGAGAAGATTTTCTTCTTCCGCACCAACCCAAGTTTTATGAAACCAATTACCCACGCCAATAGGACAACAAAAGCTTTCGCTAGGAAATAAAATACCCAAAGTCAGAACGAATTATTTTAGATTAATAAGTACCTCAATGAAAAATGTATTTGACCCAGCAGTAACCGCTGAATTGATCCATCGAATCGAACAGCTTCAGCCAACTAGCCCTGCACTCTGGGGAAAAATGTCCGTAGACCAGATGCTGGCCCACTGCTGTGTGGCCTACGAAATGGCTTTTACAAACAAGCATCCCAATGCAAATCCCCTGATGCGCTTTCTATTGAAGGCCTTCGTCAAACCAGGAGTGGTGAATGAGGCCCCTTACAAAAGAAACATACCCACAGCACCGGCCTTTCGCATAAAAAATAGGAGAGATTTTGAAGAAGAAAAGGCGCGACTGATCTCTTTTGTAGAGCAGACACTTGCCGCTGGAGAAACTGGATTCGAAGGAAAGGCGTCCCCTTCCTTTGGCCCCATGACTGCCAAGGAATGGAACAACCTGCTCTACAAGCACCTGGATCATCACCTCGGCCAGTTTGGGGTATAGGTGAGTAGCTCTACAAAAGAAACATCTCCACCGCAACTGTCTTTTGCATAAAAAATGGAAAAAATTAAAAGAAGAAAAGGACAGTATCATCTCCTTTGTGAAACAAACCCACCTCTGGCCCAAACAATGCACAGTGTTCCAGAGTATATATTCCAAGCAATGATCATACTTCAATCCCCAACAATAATATGAGAAAGACTGTGATTTTACTTTGTGCCCTAATCTTGGGCGGTTGCACGGATATAAATTCAGACCCACCACAGGTTAACATCACTTATCCAGCCGCTTATGTAGTCAATGGGGGAAGTAGTACGGTATCAGTTATCAATTTGACTACCAATACGGTTACTGATGTAATAAAATTAAGAGATGGTTCGGGAACTAAAATGCAAGGAATGAA
>CAMDEU010000016.1 GCA_945897085.1 Spirosoma fluviale
TTGGTGCGGGAGGTGCTCCGCTTAGGAAAGTCTATTATTGCCGAGGGCTAGGGTCCAACTTGGCTCAATTTTCGCTGTGTAGGGGTACATAGTGTAAACCAAACCAATTATGCGAAAAGGAACACGAGTTATTCTGATTTTTGCAGCCCTATTTTTTGGCGCAATTACCACACAGGCACAAGAACTTGGGCTACGTTTTGGGCACATCAACGGCAACGATGTAGCCCTAGATGGGATTTTCTCTACCGGAGAATTTAGCAGGGTCCACGGCAACCTAAGCTTTGGGCAGAATGGCCTGGGATTGGATGCGCTCTGGAACCCGATTTACGACGACATTCCAGATACCGATTTCAAGTGGTATGCTGGTTTTGGTCCTTCCGTGTACTTGTCAGACAACTTTAGACTAGGAGCTGCCGGAGAAGTGGGTGTAGAATATGCCTTTTCAGAGGTTCCGATTACCCTAGGACTTGACTTTAGGCCCTACTTGTTTTTGGTGGAGGTTACCGAATTTCGGGCTGGCTTTGGATTCAATGCCCGCTGGAGATTGAACTAATCCTTCCACCTCATTTTTGCAACCCGCCTACTCCTAGGCGGGCTTTTTTCTTCCTTAAAATTCAACAATCAATCCCACGGTAGGCAGGATAGATCCTGCAGGGTTCAAGATGGATTTGAGTTGGTAGCGGCTTGGGTCTGCCGAATTTACAGTCAGGTTGCCTTGCGCATTTCGGACTGGGACCACAAGCGGAGCTTGTTCTGCCTGGAAGTTGTAGGCGTTTTGAATGTCAAAATACCAGTTCAGATTCCATCGGTCAAAGAAGTACTTTTTATCAATGCGAATGTCAAGTTGATGAAAAGGCTTCAGCCGGACGCCATTGATTCGTGAAAAGTCGAGGATGGCAGCATTCCGTAGGTCCCAATTGCTGCGAAGGCTGGAAGTACTCAAGTCTGCAGGAGTATAGGGTGTTCCACCCAAAAATCGCCATCTTCCACCCAGCTCCCAGTTTTTGCCAAAGCGCTTGCCTGCCGTTAGGCTTACAATAAAGCCATTATCCCATGAGGAAGGGATCATGCCCTCCGAATTGGGGTTGGTAAACTCTGAGCGCACCAAGGTTAGGGAAGCGATTCCATAAAAATTGTTGTAGAGACGCTGCTGCGCCAAAAATTCCAGTCCATAGGCCCTACCTGTGGAATTCGAAAGGACAGGCTCGTTGCCGATGGCGCCGAAGTCTGCACCTAGATTTGCCAAAGATATGCCGTTCCGGATAGAAGTAGGGTAGTGGCTGTATCGCTTGTAAAATGCTTCTGCAGTAAACCGCCTTGCCTTCTCAGGAACTAGGTATTCGACTCCCCCAATCAACTGTGCATTCCGGATAAAGCGGACATCGCTGTCTTGATTGACAAAAGCTCCTGACGAATTTTGGTAGCCGAGAATGGTGTAGGCGGGGCGCTGGTAGTAGATGCCTGCATTGGCCGTGGCAAAGAAGTTGGGCTTGAGTTGATAAGAAACAGAAAACCGAGGGCTTAGCTGGTTGAGGGGGTTGGATGCGGTTTTGGCAAAGTCAGACCCATCCATTCGTATCCCTCCACTCAGTAGAAGTCGTTCGTTTAGCCAATTTTTGGTTCCCGATACAAATGCTCCATAGCTGGTGTAGTTGGAGGTAGCCAAGATATCAATGGTGCCTCCAGTTTGAGAGAGCACCGCTCGATCAAAGTTATCAATCAAGTACCTGGAATATTCCAGATTGACTCCATATTTGAGGCTGTATCCCTTTCCGAAAATGCTGTTTTCTGCACGAAACTTATTTTCTGACTCCTGCGAGCGGTACTTGAAAAGCAGGTTTTTCTCGTCTCCTTCTTGGTTTCCGGCATATTTATAGGATTCGTTGTTGAGCATGTTTCGGCTCAGCACAAAGGTCCAAAATCCGTTGTCACGGAAGCGTTTTAGCTTAGCCCCAGTCGTGTAGTTCCATTGGGTTTGTACTGGAAGGACATTCAAGATGTAGAGGCGGTTTTCTTTATCTTCCTCCGTCTCTTCCTTTGGAGTATCTTCGTTGAGCACAAATTGATCGATAGCACCTATGCCAATGAAGGTTAGCTCTGTTTTCTCGTTGATTTTGGTGGTTGTTTTAAACTGAAAATCATTGAAAGTGGGTAGAAATGGGAGCTTGAGTAAACGAAATAAGCCTTGTAAATAAGACCTTCTTGCGGAAAGAATATAGGTTGTTTTAGGGGAAAGAGGGCCTTCGTTTGAAATTGTGAGCTCGGAAGCGCCCACCGTCAGTTGGGTAGCCATTCGATCTCTCCTTCCTTCCTTGAGTTGAAACTCGAAGAAGGAGCTTAGACCATTCATGCGATTGGCTGGGAATCCACCCGTGATGAGGTCCACACTTTTAATCAGGTTTACGTTTAGGATCCCTGCAGGTCCTCCTGAGGATCCTTGTGTGGCAAAGTGGTTGATGACGGGAACTTCAATTTCATCCACAAAAAAGCGGTTTTCGTTGGGTGCACCTCCGCGAATAAGGATATCGTTGCGGAAACTTGGGGAACTCGCTACCCCAGGAAGTGACTGGATGACTTTGGAGATGTCTCTATTTCCTCCAGGATAGCGTTCGATTTCATTGGTATTAAGCTTTCGTACGGATAGGGGTGTTTCTTCCGAACGGGTAAATTCACTGCTGACCACCACTTCATTTAGTTCGGATGCGTCTTCTAAGAGGCTAAAATCCAATTGAACTGGCTTGGCTAAGTTTACTTGTATTTCGTAAGCTGTGGACGATTTATAGCCTACATAGCTTGCCCGTACATTGTAAAGTCCCGCAGGGATTTTGCTTATTTCGTAATAGCCCTCCTCGTTGGTGATGGCTCCGAGTTCAGTGTTGAGCAGGAGGACATTGGCAAAGGGGACGGGTTGGTTGTTGACAGGATTCGTGATTTTTCCTCGAATTAGGCCTTGCCCCATACTGGCTAAGGAAAGGAAGAAGAGGAATCCAAAAAAACTGATAAATCGCATGATGAGGTGTGGCTTAGTGCTTCAAATAAATGGCGAGGTAGGGTTGGTGAGCAAACGTTATGCTACCTGTTTTTCTTTCACTCTCCATAGACGCCACCAAGGCGTGCCGGGAGAGTCGTGGTGCTCAAAGTGGTAACCAAAAAAGTAACAACTGAGGAAGGCCCATACATGGTTTTTGGCCTGTGAGCTGGAATGATGCGCATTCGTCTGTTCGCCCATGTGAGGAAGATAAGTACCGAAGAAAAAAAGCTGTAGCGTAGAGAGCCCAGCTGGAACCATCCAGAAAAGGATCAAGTTTTCGGTGGGAAGGACAAGCTTGAGAAGGTTGAAAGTGACTGCCATCAGGAGAAACTGCCAGATGTTGAGGTACTGAAAAATAAAGCTGAGGTACCAGCGGAAAAACTTGCCTGAGGCATGGTAATCGGGGTCCTTGTCCGTAGCCACGTAGCGGTGGTGCTCGTGGTGCTTGGGAAAAAGCTTCCAATAAAAGTTGTAGGAAAACAGGAGCGCCGCGATCCATCCGGTCACATGGTTTGCTTTTTTATTGCTCGAAACAATGCCATGCATTGCATCGTGTGCAGTAATAAAAAGTCCGGTGTATAGGTGGGTTTGTAAGAGAATGGCGAGGTAGGTCAGTGGGTTTTCCCAAGATAACTCCCAGGTGAGCAAAAAAGCCAAAGAAAGTCCCCAAGCGAGAATAATTCCCCAACCGATGAAGAGACCTTTTGGATCTACGGAATATACGTTCGGCTTAGCCTCCATGCGGGGGAGATTAAAAGGTTAAAATGCGCTCCCGAACCTGCTCCATCAACCACAATGGGGTGGAGGTTGCTCCACAGATGCCTACGCTGTCACCAGGAACAAACCAGCCCGCTTCAATTTGGTCAGCGTTGGATACAAAATGTGTGCTTGGGTTTTTTTCTTTACACACATTGTATAGCACCTTGCCATTGGAGGATTTGGTACCACTTACAAAAATAATTTTGTCAAATTTTTCTGCGAAAGAACGAAGTTCTTTATCTCGATTTGATACCTGTCTACAAATGGTATCATTGGTATGGACCGTGATTCCGTTTTCACGAAGAATTTGATTGATCTCGTAAAACTTATCTGTGCTTTTTGTGGTCTGACTATACAGGGTGATGTTTTTTGGAAGGTTGGGAATGTCCAATTCCGAAATGTCTTGAAATACTACTGCTTTGTTATTGGTTTGTCCCAAAAGGCCAATCACTTCTGCATGGCCATGTTTCCCGTAAATGTAGATGTTGTCCTCCTTATCAAAGGAATTTTTGATGCGGTTTTGAAGCTTGAGCACCACGGGGCAGCTTGCATCGATGAGGGTCAAGTTATTTTTAATTGACAGCTCGTAGGTGGAGGGGGGCTCACCGTGTGCACGGATCAGCACCTTTTCATCTTTCAGTCCAAGTAAGGCCTCATGATCAATGATTTTTAACCCTTTTCTGGTTAGTCGGCTGACCTCCTCGTCATTGTGCACGATATCACCTAGGCAATAGAGATAGCCTTGCTCCTCTAGGATTTCTTCCGCCATTTCTATGGCGTATACTACCCCAAAGCAAAAGCCAGAGTGGTCATCTATCTGTACTTGCAGGTCCTTCATGTAGATATAAACTTTAGGTTGGACGAATTGTTTTTTTGCTCCGCAGGTACTCAAAGATGCTGATGTTCATTAAAAACATAATCATGGAGTAGATGAGGTCTTCAATGGGAATGGTCCAGATTCGAATCCCTAAGTTTTCTGCATTGTTGTAGATCACGACAGGCTCCTCGGTAAGTCCTCCCGTAAGGATGCCGTTGCAAATCATCAGCGGGATGAGGTGAACCAGGTAGGCAAAAATAAAGCGGCCCAAGTACTTTTCTTTGAAGATTAGGTAGTGGACGATTAAGGTTAAAGCCCCTATTAAGAAGTTAACCGAAGTATACCACTTGTCAAGGTGTAGAACAGCCAGGACTAGCAGTAATGGAGCGAGCACCCATACAAAGGCCTTGCCGAATGGAAGAAAATGATCTTTTGGGAAGAAGTAAATCAATACTTCATAAATGAATACGGACGAAAAAGGGACGATAAAGAAGAAAAGCCATTCTTCAATCGGAAGATCTAGGAAGAAAAATCCCAACACATACCTGGTGTTAAATTCCCAAACACCTAGGTTGGTAAACCATACATCCCACACGATAAAAAAAGCCGCTGTCACTACTAAGGCAGGGAAAAGGTATTTCCATTGGGAAGCATAGCGGATGCGGTGCTCAAAGGATTGGGCTAGGGGGTAGCTGATTGCAAAGAGGAGGATACCTAGGTACAGATACTTTTCCATTAGGAGAGGCCCAATTTGTTTTCCACATAGCTACCAAGGAGTAGGCTCAATTTTTTAGCGTTGGGGATGCGTACCCGTTGCCGAGTGATGGTCTCTGGGGGGAGCTTTTTTATCTTATCAAATAGCTTTTGATAATAGAGGTAGGCGACCTTAACTCCAAGTTTGGCTCCTGTCGGAAGCCCAGCAATCCCAATTAAGGAGTCGTCGAAGTCTTTTTGGATATCCGCTTCAATGAGGGTCTTGACCGAGGCATCGAATTGATTGAAATCTACTCCTGGAAAATAAACCCTTCCTCGTTCCTCGTAATCGCTTTTTATGTCACGAAGGAAGTTCACCTTCTGAAAAGCTGCGCCAAGCTTGCAGGCAGGTTCTTTTAGCCGTTGGTATTCGGCATCATCCCCTTGGCAAAATACCTTCAAACACATTAATCCCACTACTTCTGCTGACCCGTAAATGTACTCATGGTAGCGGGAGTCGTTGTACGTTTTGAAGTCCAAGTCCATCGCCATGGAGTGAAGGAATGCTTCTATTAGGTCTTTGTCGATCTGGTATTTGTTGACAATCAGCTGAAAGGCATGTAGGACTGGATTGAGAGATATTTTGCCATCTATGGCCTCGTAGGTTTCTTTTTTGAAGCGATTCAAAAGCGCTTGCTTGTCCTGATCATGAAAGGTGTCCACAATCTCATCCGCAAACCGTACAAAGCCATAGATGGCATAGATGGGCAGATGGAGGCTTTTGTCTAAGGTTTTAATTCCCAAAGTAAAACTAGTGCTGTAGCGCTCAGTGATGAGCTTACTGCACTCCAAGGTGGTTTGATTATACAGAGAAACGGCGTCCATTGATGCAATATATCTGTTTGTTCACAAATTATTTTCTTTCATCACCTCTTTGGCCACCACCTGACCAGAAATAAGGGAGGGGGGAACACCAGGCCCTGGGACGGTCAATTGACCAGTATAGTACAGGTTGCTTACCTTTTTGCTCTTTAGGCTAGGCTTCAATATGGCGGTTTGCAGAAGGGTATTGGCTAGGCCGTAAGCATTCCCTTTGAAGGCATGGTAATCCGACTTGAAATCGTTGTGTGCATAGGATCGCTTGAAGACGATGTGAGAACGAATCTCCTGTCCGGAGATTTTTTCCAAACGATCTAGAATCATGTGAAAGTATTTTTCTCGCATCGCTTCACTGTCCTCTAAGTCTGGAGCGAGTGGAATGAGTAAAAACAGATTTTCCATTCCTTCAGGAGCCACGGTTGGGTCGGTAATGGATGGGACAGAAGCATAGAAAAGAGGCTTTTCTGGCCACCTTGGGTTGGTGTAGATTGCATCTGCATGAGGACCTAGAGGCTCATCAAAGAATAAGTTGTGGTGCCTTAGATTTTTAAGTCGCTTGTTTATGCCAAGGTAAAAAAGCAAGCTGGAAGGAGCCATTACGCGCTTGTTCCAATAGTCTTCGGTATAGTTGCTATACGCTGGATCGAGCAGGTGCTTGTCCACGTGGTGGTAGTCAGCCCCTGCCACGATGATGTCTGCTTGGATCCGCTCCCCTGAACGCAGCACTAGGCTTTGGGCTTTACCATTGGCAACTTCAATTTTTTCTACTTCTGAATTGTACTTGAACTGCACCCCTTTTTCTTCCGCCAAGGAAACCATCCCTTTGATGATCTCGTGCATCCCTTTTTTAGGATACCAAGTACCCAGGGCGATGTCTGCATAGTTCATCAAACTGTAGAGCGCGGGGATATTGTTGGCAGTTTCTCCAAGGAAAAGAACGGGAAACTCCATTAGACGAACGATCTTTTCGTGCGAAAAATAGCTGCGTACATGTTTGGACATGGACTGGAAGATATCCATCCGGATCATGTCTAGAAATAGGCGTGGAGATGTAAATTCGAGCAAGGATCTGCTCGGGCGGTGAACCAAGTCGTGAATGCCTACCTCGTATTTGTACTTGGCCTGGGCAAGAAACTTGTCCAAGTTTTCGGCGGCACCCGGCTCGATACCCTCAAGCATTGCCTTAAACTCGTCTAAATTTGCAGGAATATCTAGGACGTCCTGCTCTCCGTAGATGACCGCATAGGAAGGATCTAATCTGATTAGGTCGTAATAGTCCGAAGGCTTTTTGCCAAAATTTGCAAAGTAGCTCTCAAAGACATCGGGCATCCAGTACCAACTGGGACCCATATCAAAAACAAAACCCTGGTGCTCGAACTTTCTTGCTCTGCCACCAGGGGAACTATTTTTTTCGACTAGGGTAACGGTACAGTTTCCCTTATCTGCCAGGTGTGTAGCTGCGGAAAGGCCGGCAAAGCCGGATCCAATCACTACCACATGTTTTTTAGACATAGAATTAATTTTTGTGCTTATAGACCATCAGGTCTTCTTTCAATAGCTTGCGGGCAATATGGATTCTATTTTTAACTGTTCCAATAGGAATCTGAAGCTTTTCCGCAATTTCATGATATTTAAATCCTCTGAAATGCATCAAGAAGGGAGTACGATACACCTCGTCCAACTTTTGAATGGCCTGCTGAATGTCATCCATCGTGAAATTGCCAAACACACCGTTGTCAATAAGAGCATCACTCGAATTGAGGTAATGGAGATTGTCAGTAGTGTCTACAAAAGTACCTCTTCTTACCATTCTTTGGTAATTGGTGATGAAGGTATTCTTCATGATTGTATACAACCAAGCTTTTAGGTTGGTGCCCTCAGTGAACTTATCCTTGTTGGTAAAAGCTTTGACCATGGTGTCCTGAAGCAAGTCATTGGCATCGTCCACGTCCCGAGTAAGCTTCATGGCAAAGGGCTTAAGTGAGCTAGAAAGCTTTTGAAGCGAATAGCTAAATTCTAGAGTGGTCATGGCTATGAGGTTTTGTTTAATCAAACGTAATAAGTATTAAACAAAAAACAAAAAATTTGTCTAAAAAAAATAAAAAAAATTTAATAAAAAAAGACAAAATGGAATTTATGGGCGTAAAAAAAGCCTTATTTGTTAAAAAAGGCCCCTTTTAATAAAAATACTTTTGTTTAATTAATAGTCCAATCTGTTTAACTATTTCTCCTGGTAAACTTGATCAAGTTCTTCCAACAGATCTTTGATATCTCGGATGTAGCTCAACTGACTCACATTGGCAGGGAAGCTTAGGTCTTGGCCTAGCAATTGGTAGCCCGTGACCAAAATGTGGGCGCTAGTAAATCTTTCGGATAGCGCATCAAGGTAGTCCTGTATGTATTCGGAAGAAGGAGAAGTGGTGATTACAGTAAAGAGGTATTCTGGCTGGTGGAGCTTGTACACTGACAGTAAATCGTCATTAGGGGTACTTTGGCCCAGATAGATGACTTTATGTCCTTTGGATTTGATCAAATAGCTCGCAAAAAGGATGGAGATTTCATGGTGCTCTCCTTCTGGAAGGAAGAGCAAGAATTTTTTTCCTCCTTGCTTTTGGATCTGTCCATCTATGGCCACAATTAATTTTTGTCGTACCAGATTGGACATAAAATGTTCATGTGCGGGACAGATCGCACCAGTTTGCCAAAGAATCCCAATTTTGGACATAAAGGGATAAATGATATTGAGCATAGTCTGCTCAAAACCGAGCTTCAGGATATTGGTACTTAATATTTTGTCAAAACGCTCTTCGTCCATTTCGATCATACAAATCGTCAGGGCATGGATTTGGTCGTCATGGGTCAGGGATCTATCGGTTAACTTCATGACTTCCTCGCGTAGCTCATTGGGAGACATGGAAGCGATTTTGCTAATCTTCACCCCATTATCATTGAGCAAAGCCACATTTAAAATGAGCTTCAAGTCATCGTCGTCGTAATAACGGATGTTGGTGTCTGTTCTTTTCGGTTGCAACAGGTTGTGCCGCTGTTCCCAAATTCGCAAGGTATGCGCTTTGATACCAGACAATTGTTCGAAATCTTTTATTGAATAGGTGCTCACTTTTCTTTCAAGTTAAAAAATTCTTTAGGGACTAAGAATAAACCAAAAGAAACTGCATCCTCCTTTTGGTTGGTTTTATGATGCGCCTGATGCGCTTTGTATATGCCTTTCAAAAATGGGTGCTTTGGTTTACTAAACCAGGTAAGACGTCTATGGACCAGTACGTCGTGGAGTACAAAATAAAGTACTCCATATAAGGTAATCCCTACTCCCATCCAGAAGCGAAAATCCAGTGACTCTGCTCCCAGAATAATCATCACGACAGCAACCCCTCCAAAAAGCAGGGAAAACAAATCGTTCCACTCAAAGAAAGACTTGGAATGTTGGTGGTGGGTCTTGTGTATCATCCAGAGCGGTCCATGCATCAGATACTTGTGAATAAACCACCCGGAAAATTCCATGGCAGCAAATCCAAGAGCGATATAGATGATAGATAGCAACATTGAATGGAAAACTATGAGGGAAAGTATTTTGTTCTAAATGATGGCAAAACACCTGCCATTCAAGGGAGTATGGTAAAATTTAAAAACGTGAAAAACAAAATCCATGTGATTAACAGGAAGGTGGATAGCGGGTTATACTTTTCAAAATTGGCTTTTCTCCAAATCAGCTGCACGAGAAAAGAAATACCAAACCAACCCAAATAATTACTCAAAGGGATAATCTCCCATTTCCATGCCCAAAAATCTAAGGATACCGCCACAGGCTCTAAAATATAATCCAGTGCGGTCATGGCTGCGGCTCCTAAAAATGCGGCATACCAGTCGTTTGAAACTTTATGAAAAACCGATCCAGTAAGGTAGCTAAGTATAAACCAATTGACCCCAATCACGATGGGAACCTCCCACAGCTTAACACCCAGAGTAGGCCCATACACATAGTTTCCATACAAATACCCGGTATGAATTCCGATCAGCTCGGAGCCAAAACCTATCCAGAATGCCGCTGCAGCAAAAATCGGAAATGCCTCGGTCCATCCTCGGTGGTAGACCAAAATAAGTACCATCGTGGCCAACAAATGAAAGGGTGTCAACCTCAAAAATAAGTCTCGATACTCGGGTATACTGAGTCCAATTGCCCCAACCACATGCAATGCAATCAAGATAATTTTCCCGATCCACACGCGAGATTGTAGTGTTTTTCCTTCGTGGGTATCTAGTGTAGGCATAGTTGATGGACCTTGAGAGGTATTCTGTTTGGGATTTCTAACTTTGTGGGTAGAAAATTGTTCCACACAAAAGTAAGTAAAACCCAGCGCTCAGAACATGATCCTCTACAATATAACCTTTAACCTTAGTCCGGACATTGAAGAAGACTTTCTCTCTTGGATGAAAGAAACCCATATTCCCGAAGTCTTAAGCACGGGCAACTTTACCTCCCACGTGTTTTACCGACTGGTGCACCATTCGGAAGATGGCTCGGTCAACTACTGCATTCAGTACTTTACCGACACGATGGCCCAGATGCTGGACTACGAAAAAACCCATGCGCCAGGCCTGCGTGCAAAAACGCAA
This sequence comes from Spirosoma fluviale, assembly GCA_945897085.1. Taxonomy (GTDB): domain Bacteria; phylum Bacteroidota; class Bacteroidia; order Cytophagales; family Cyclobacteriaceae; genus Algoriphagus. The sequence goes on from CAMDEU010000016.1 coordinate 10,812, forward strand.
GCGCGCTACCAAGATAAGGCCATTGCTTTTCGTACCTTGTTGGAAACGGTTTAAGCCATGTCAAATGCAATCAAACTCTTTGTCAGCCTCTTACTTCCCCAAATTGCAGGAGGTTTAGGCGCATTTTTTACGCTAAGCTCTGTACAAAGCTGGTACCTCACGCTCAATAAACCTTCTTGGAATCCCCCTAGTTGGCTCTTTGGTCCGGTATGGACCAGTCTCTATGTCCTGATGGGAATTGCCTGTTTTCTGATCTGGAAAAGTGAATATCCACGCAAAAAGCAGGTGTTGACCCTGTACTTTCTACAACTCTTTCTCAACTTTCTTTGGTCTCCCGCATTTTTTGGAGCTCAAAATCCGATGCTAGGGATTTTTGTAATTCTCCCGCTCTGGGGCTGCATTTTCGCTTGTATTTTTTTCTTCCGAAAAATCAATACTTGGGCAGCCGTCCTGATGATCCCCTACCTCATTTGGGTAAGCTTTGCTACGGTTTTGAATGCGACAATCTGGTGGTTAAACCCATAAAAAAAGCCATTCAGCATTGCTGATTGGCTTTTTAGGATTATACGCTTTGTTTCAATCTGAAACTAAGCGTTGAAGTTCAGGAAAGCCTGCCGTCAACTGTGGTCTGTCAACCGTCGACAACCTACCATTACTCCTTTACCGTCGTAGTCACCTTAGGCACTTCTTTCGTCCATTGACTTGGATCTAGTTTCCGAGGGGTAGGAAGCAACTCATCCAAAGTGTTGCCGTCGTATACCCTTCCATCTTTCACCACGTGGGTGATCGTGTTGGTATTCCGGATATTCTCCAATGGATTTTTATCTAGGATGACCAAGTCAGCCAATTTTCCTACTTCAATACTTCCCAGTTCCTTATCCAAACCAAGCGATTCTGCACCCAAGATGGTTGCTACCTTCAAGGCATCTAAGTTCTTCATATCTCCACTTGCGATGGACCAAAGCTCCCAGTGGTAGCCTAATCCTTGCAGCTGTCCATGGGAACCTACCCCAGCTAGACCGCCTTGCTTGACTATGGAATTGACACCTTGTGCATGTTTTTGGAAAACGTGGTCTTCTGGTGCAAACCATCCACCAAGTCCACCCACTCGTCTCCTTGCTTTCTCATTCAGCTCGTTGTAGGGTGTAAATCGGTTGAGCTTCGTGTCATGAAGTGGACTTTCGGTAGTGTAGTAGTAGTTTTCTGCCCATGGGCCACCGTAAGCTACCAACAAGGTAGGGGTGTAAGCCATTTTGCTTTTTGCGATCGTTTGCGTTACGTCGCTGTACAATGGAAACACAGGAATGGAGTGCTCATGACCTGGGTAGCCATCAAATAGCTGGGTCATGTTGAGCTTGTAGTCCAAGCCTCCCTCGGTAGTAGGCATCAGCTGCTGCTCTTTTGCTGCCATGATTACCCACTGACGATGCTGTCTATTTCCAACCAGGTACATTTTGATGTACTGCGTATTGTAGTACTTGCTATACTGCTTGAGGACAGACTTCGTTTGCTCCAAAGACTTCAAGTTGTACATCCAGTAACCCACTCCAGGACCTGTGGAATACACTCTCGGACCAGGAACCAGGCCTGCTTCCACCATGTCTCCGTAGGTAAGTACGTCGGTAGTGGCGGTCTGTGGGTCACGGGTGGTGGTCACGCCATAAGCCAAGTTGGCAGCATAGATCCAAACCGAGTTTTTATGCAAGCCCCAAGTAGGCCACATGTGGGCGTGAGTATCGATAAATCCTGGGGTAATGGTCTTCCCGGTAGCATCGACCACGGTAGCTCCAGCCGCATCCAAGGTGCCAGTTTTTCCGACGGCCTTGATCCGGTTGTTCTCGATCAAAATGTCTCCTTGTTCGATGACTTCATCGCCTTTCATGGTGACGATGCGCGCATTTTTAATCAAAATGCTTCCTTTCGGCGTATCCTTTGCAAAGAATACCTTCACCTGATGCTCTGTTGGGCTGTAGGTTTCTTTCTTTTTGAGGTCTGCCTTGTGGAGGCTGTCTGCCTTGGATTTCTCCTTGTCCGCTTTGAAAAGAGCTTCTATTCGTTTCTTATCTGCTTTTGCAAGGGAATCGGCTAGTTTTACTGCTCCTTCACCCTTAGCCTTCAAAGTGCTTACGCTATCTGCATCCAATCGAAGGCGCTCTTTCTTGGCTGCTTTAACAGAGTCTTCTACTAAATCCGCTCTCGACAAATCGTATACCCAGTGCCCATTTCCTAGAGACCAGTGTACTTTCTTGCCATTGGCTTCCCAGTATGGCCATTCTCCACCTATCTCGGTTAGCTGACGGGATGGGAAGCTACTAGCGCTAGGCTCGGACACGTTGATTGTCGGTGTTTTTCCGGCGGTAGGGATGGTTACTACGTAGACGTTGTTGTTGATTTGTGCCAAGGCCTGGTTGCCTACAGGCGCCATGTAAATGGTGCTTGCGCTGGCTGCCATCATGTTGGGTTCGCGGGAATTGGAACCTTCGGGGAGCATGCAGTAGTTGACGGCATCCGCATTGGAAAAGGGTTTGCCCATTACGTAGCGCACATCTGCAGGAGCATGATCGTGCTCAGCATGTTCTGGTTCTGTAGCTGAACCAAAAGGAGTGATACCGGTGATCCGAGCTAATATCTTCTCATCTGTTCCATCCCACCTTACGCTTAGGAGCGAACCTCCAGATCCGTTGAGGAAGATGCGGCTCGTGTCTTGGGTAAAGTGCGCATTGCCGTAGTTGCCGGCATCCATAATTTTACGGAAAGCGCCACCGCTTGCAGAGATCCACACGAGCTCCCCTTCAGAACCATCTATGGAAGGACCTTCAGCCTCAATCAAGGCTCTTTTTGGACCCTTAAAAACAAGGATTCTATTTTTTGGTCCCCATACAGGGGCGGAATAGTAGGCATATTCGTTCGAAACCTTGCTTACGACACCCTTATCTCCGAGGCTAGCTTTGTAGAGGCTGCCTCCATTTTTTTCCTCCCAGGTTATAAAAGCCAATTGTGTGCCCTCTGGATTCCAGGTAGGCATGGCTTCCGTAAACTCATTTTTGGTCACTCTTTTAGGAGCACCATTGGGGTAATCCATCACATAAAGTCGGTTGAGCACAGTAAAGGCCAATTTCTTCCCATCTGGAGAAGGCACGGCATCACGAATCTGGGTAGCTAGCTTGTGCGTGCTGTCTTTGATGGCATAGTTGAAGTACAAACGCGGGCCCATGGCTACATTGACATTAGCCTGGAAAGGGATCTCTGTGGCGGCAGTGCCATCTACGGGCATCTTCCAGATTTTTCCTCCATAGGAAGCGACCACAAACTTGCTGTCTGGGGTAAAGGCCATCGCAGGAAGTACGCCTTGAGGGGCAATGGACTCCTGCTCGTCACGCTGTACGGGGTAAGCGAGCCATTTTTCATCGCCAGTCTTGAGGTTGCGGATGACCAAACCGGTCTTATCTTCCCATCTGGTACCATAGACCATCCAGTTGCCATCCTTACTCAAGGTAGGGGTGAAAGCAGAGCCGTAGCGGGAAGTGATGCTGGTGATTTTTCCTTTGTCAAAATCGTAGTAGCCTACTTGGTACTGCGGAAGAAGCGCATTGTAATTCCAAGAACCCGTTCTCCAAGAGAAGTACACCTTTTTGCCATCTGGGCTCACAAAAGGATCGATGGTCTTCATGGTTGTTGGGGCATCGTTGAGCTGTATGCCTCCGCCTCCATCTACATGGTACATCCACAATTTGGGTACTCTTCTACCTTTAGAGACCACGATGTAGTCACCGTCTGGAGTCCAATGTGCTCCTGGTACATCTCCACTTTTGTCCTTGGTCACCTGCACCGTGTCTTTTTTGACTAGGTCGATGTACCAAAGGTTGTCATTTCCTGCCCGGTCGGAAGTAAATAGGAGTTTGTTTCCGTCAGGAGAATAGCGAGGATGGGTTTCGTAGGCCATGCCTGAAGTGAATGGAGTGGCTTTACCCCCTTCGATGGGTAGGGTATAAATGTCGCCCATGAGGTCAAAGGCGATGGTTTTGCCATCTGGGCTAATGTCCAAACTCATCCAGGTACCTTCGGCAGTGGTGAAACTTACCTCACGCTCAGGCTTGAGGGGAAGGTCTTTGAATTTGGGATAGCTTTTGAGTGAGTCAGATTTGACGCTATCGGATTGAATCGGTTCGGAGCCTAGGCTAGGGAATAGCGATCCCGAATTTTTAGGCAACCAGGCGGCCATGCTTACGGTTGCCCCTAAGGCAAGAAGTAAGGCTGGATGAATTATTTTTTTCATAGAAAAATGGATTTAATTCAATTTGGAGTACTATATAGTTCGACGTTTAAAATTGGATTTGGCAATCAAGTTAATTGAAAGAAGTCGAATTTGAGTATACAAATTTTAACTATTAGGTTGGGATTTGTTCTAATAACCCATGAGTGCCTCTTCCTTTTTTAATTTGGTTTATGGATTATTCTAACACATTAAAGCATCTTGATCGGGAATTCTAGGCCTTCTTTGACTTGGGTCAAAATATGCTAGTAGGTAGTTTATTGAACCTATTTTCGTTTTGAAAAATAATTTAAAAAATCGATGGTTTTTGTTAAATTGAGGGAACAGTTTTTACCTTAAGCCAAATGATTTATGCTGTCTTATATTTCTTTTTTAAGCCTTTTAGGCTTTTTTTCTTTTTCTAACACTAAAGAAATCATTCCAAAAATTCTCTTTTCAGGGTTCATCTATGAAACGGCCCCCTTTCCTTCATGCCACGCTTCTACCCTTGTAGAAACATCAGATGGCATCCTAGCAGCATGGTTTGGAGGCACCTATGAGCGTCATCCAGATGTAAGTATTTACGCTTCGTACAGAAAAAATGGTGGTTGGTCTATCCCTGCAATAGTAGCCGATGGAATAGAAAATAAGGTATTCAGAAATCCTACTTGGAACCCAGTTCTGCATCGGAAAAAGGATGGAAAAATAGTTCTTTTCTACAAAGAAGGCCCTAACCCTAGAGAATGGTGGGGGCACTACAAGATTTCTGGGGATGATGGGAAAACTTGGTCTAAGGAAACTCAACTACCGCCAGGATATCTTGGGCCAGTTAAAAACAAATCGGTCGAACTTCCCAGTGGAAAACTTCTCCATCCCAGCAGTTTTGAAATCAATAATAATTGGACTTCACATGTTGAAATATCCAATCAAGACCTTACTAGCTGGGAAAAAGTAGACTTAAAAGGGCCGTTTAATGCTATTCAGCCTACTATTCTTTTTCATTCAGAAGGAAAGATCCAATTACTTTGCCGTACGCAGGAAGGAGTCGTGGCACAGGCTTGGTCTTCAGATGAGGGCAAATCATGGACGCCATTAGAAGCCACCAACTTGGAAAATAATAACTCTGGAATCGATGGGGTGACACTTTTCAATGGATACCATCTATTAGTTGTAAACCCGCTGAAAAAAGGAAGAAACAAATTAGTCCTTTTAGGCTCCGGTGACGGGATTAGCTGGGAAGAACTATTGGTTTTAGAGGATGAAAAATCAGGAGAATTTAGTTATCCTGCCATCATTCAAGCAAAAGATGGTACGGTTCACCTGAGCTATACTTTCAATAGAGAAAAGATTAAATACATTCATTTGCGCCTTTGATTTTTTTTAAAACTTTCAACCCATGACCCAATCCACTGCATTTCGGGGAATTATTCCTCCCATGATTACCCCCCTAAGTCCTGATTTTTCTCTTCATATAGCCAATACTGAAAGATTGATCGAGCACTTGATTGATGGAGGTGTTCATGGTATTTTTATATTAGGTACTACAGGAGAATTTGCGGGATTGAGTTCAGCCGTGAAAAGGGACCTGATTCAGATAACCTGCCAGCAGGTTAAAGGCAGGGTTCCGATTTTAGTAGGGGTGACGGACTGTTCTTTTACAGAAAGCGTAGAATTGGCTGCAATCGCACACAAATCTGGAGCAAAAGCGGTAGTTGCAGCCCCACCATTTTACATGAATATTGGACAGGCAGAGTTAATCAACTACTATCAAAAATTAGCCGATGTTGTAGAATTACCACTTTTTTTATACGATATGCCCTTGCATACCAAAATCAGTATTGAGGTGGAAACGGCTGTCAAACTTTCCAAACACCCCAATATTATTGGAATCAAGGACAGTTCTGGAAAAATAGAAAACTTTCAGGCTCTTTGTGAAGCGTTTAAGCAACAGCCAGAATTTAAAATCTTTGTTGGCCCCGAGGAGTTCTTAGCAGAATCTCTTAAAATAGGAGGTAATGGAGGAGTAACAGGTGGGGCTAATCTTTTTCCTAAACTCTATGTAGCACTGTATGAAGCTTTCCAAAAAAAGGAATATGATACTGTCAAAAAATTCCAGGAAACCATTCTTTTCCTAAGCAATAATCTGTATCAACACGGAACCTATCAGTCAAGTTATCTCAAAGGATTAAAGGCAGCGATGTCTTTTGAAGGTCTATGTGAAGACAACTTTGCTCCCCCACTTTTCCGCTATACACCGTCGGAAAAATCAATACTTTCTTCTAAATTTTTACAGGTAAAAGAAAGAGTTCGACAATCTTTCAACTGAAAAAAATAAATTACCTTGAAAACTAGGCAGGTAGCTCTTTTATTTTCTCCCTAAAACTTAAATGGGGTAATAACTAAAAATAAGAGTTTGTCTTCCTAGCTCCTCATCTCAAAAAGCCATATCTCAAAATGCAGATTCTAGACCTCGCTATTTTTCTAATTTACATGCTGGCAATTGTTGGGTTTGGAATTTCATTTTCATTCAGAAAGAGGACAGCACAGGATTTCACAACCGGAGGAGGTAGGCTTCCTACTTGGGCTATCGGAATGTCGATCTTCGCTACCTATGTGAGTAGCATCAGTTTTTTGGCCTTGCCAGGAAATGCCTTCTCAACTAATTGGAACGGATTTGTTTTCAGTTTCTCAATTCCTTTGGCAGCGTGGATTGCAGTAAAATATTTTGTCCCTCTTTACCGAAAACTACAATGCGAATCCGCCTATTTCTATCTTGAGCAGCGGTTTGGAGCCTGGGCGCGAATCTATACTTCTTGTTGTTATCTCCTGACTCAGCTTGCCCGTATGGGAGCAATTATGTATTTACTTGCTTTGCCAATGAATGCCTTACTAGGATGGAGTATTCCCAGCATCATTGTCTTGATTGGGGTTAGTGTAGTAATTTATGCGATGTGGGGAGGAATAGAGGCAGTTATCTGGACCGATGCCGTACAGGGGATCCTTTTAATCTTTGGTGCTTTGGCTTGCCTAGGAGTAATCTTCTTTGCAATTCCCGATGGACCAGAAGCTGTATTTAGGATTGCAGCGGGCGCAGATAAATTTAGCTTAGGTAGTTTTAAGCTAGATTTTACTACTTCTACCTTTTGGATGATTTTGGTCTATGGCCTATTTATTAATCTTCAAAATTTCGGGATTGACCAAAGTTATGTACAACGCTACTTGACAGCCAAAAATGAGGAGGAAGCTAAGAAAGCAACTTGGTTGGGAAGCCTACTCTATGTGCCCGTTTCCTTTGTTTTCTTTTTTATAGGCACAGCATTATTCGCGTACTATGAGTCATTTCCTAATTTGCTTCCCGAGGGAATAGTAGGAGATAAAGTATTTCCCTATTTCATTGTAAACCAACTCCCGGTTGGAATGACAGGCCTACTGATAGCCTCGATATTTGCTGCTGGAATGAGTACCGTTTCCACAAGTATCAACAGCTCAGCAACGGTGATCCTTTCCGATCATTTTAGTAAATACATACATCCAAATCCATCGGAAAAGTTATCGCTCTGGGTATTGAGAATTTCCTCACTTGTGATGGGCCTACTCAGCATTTTGGTTGGCTTGGCATTTAACGGAGTCAGCAATACTTTAGAGGGTTGGTGGGCTCTATCCTCGATATTTAGTGGCGGAATTTTGGGCCTTTTTCTTTTGGGGTTATTTTCAAAAGCCAAAAATCCTCAAGCTATTTTTGCTGTATTTTTAGGAGTTTTGGTGATCTGTTGGATGAGTTTATCGACTATTCTTATTCGAAATGGATTACCGCAAACGCTATCCAATCCTCTTCATACGAATATGACCATTGTCATTGGTACGGTGACGATATTTTTAGTTGGCTTTGGCTTGACTTGGGTGGGAAGAAAACTAAGAACATGATTAAAGTACAGTTGCCTGCTTTTTTAAGAGCAGTTTTTTAAAAAATAGGATTATCTGCAATTCTGTTTGTTGATCAAAAGCTAACGTTGGTAGGGGCGGATAATCTTTGACAGCTCACTCTCCGCCGTACACAGCATTTTTTTTTGAATCTTTAATCCTTCTTTTCTTTGGCTACTGGTTACAAAGCAGGGATACAGGTTTAGAAAAAGAGATAGCTTAAAATGGGAATCTTAAACAGCAATCTGAGGCTTCCCAAAAGACGATTTCATTGACAAGGAATAATCTGCTATTTTGTATAGCTAAGAACTAAAACAAATTAAACTACCCAAAATCGATGCATTACCGCACCTTAGGAAAAACTGGTTTAGAGGTTTCCATTTTGGGATTTGGAGCTTCTCCACTGGGGAATGTTTTTGACCCGGTAGATGAAAAGGAAGGCATATCCACTGTCCACTATGCTTTAGATCATGGGGTTAATTTTTTTGATGTGTCCCCGTTCTATGGGGTGACATTGGCTGAAACTCGGCTTGGAAAAGCACTTGAAGGATCACGAAAAGATATCATTCTCGCAAGCAAGTGTGGTCGCTACGATTTACAGCATTTCGATTTTTCTAGAAATAGGATCATCCAAAGCATTGACGAATCACTAGTTCGATTAAAAACGGATTACCTCGATCTTTTCCAATTGCACGATATTGAGTTTGTAGACAAACAAATCATTCTCGAAGAAGCAGTTCCTGCCATGCTGGAGTTGGTAGCATCTGGCAAGGTTAGATTTTGGGGAATTACTGGGTTACCCGTCCGCTACTTAACGCATATTGCCAGAGAAACGAATCCTGATACCGTTCTTTCCTGGGCGCACTACAACCTGCTCGAAGATGAAATAAACGATGAACTAGTACCCCTTTCACGAGAAATGGGTTTTGGTTTGATGAATGCTGCACCGTTGTTGCAGCGCATACTTTCAGATGGAACTTTGCCCCCATGGCACCGCTCCCCTCCCGAGGTCAAAGCAATGCAGCCGATTCTGTTGAAACTATGTAAAAGCTATGGGGTGCGGTTGAGTGATGTGGCTTTGCGTTATGCCATGAATCATCCTGATATCGCTACTACGCTTATTGGGATGTGCGAACTCGAGGTTGTCAAGCAGAATGTAGCTGCATTGGATTTTAAAATACCGGAAGAACTGCTGGAGAAAATCGAAGGATTACTTGCCCCTGTGAAGAACAGGATGTGGTTTGAGGGTAAGGAGGAGAATAATTTGTGAAACAAAAATAGTAAGTAGCGGAGACTAGCTGACTCTAAAATCAATTTCAAGAAAAGTTGGAAATTGAGGAAGATGTACGATAAATTTTCGCCTGTAATTGCATTGTAATTCGTCAATACTAACGCTTTAATAAAAAATGAAAGCTCTTTTTCTTACCCAAGTTGGAAAATCTGAAGTCTTTGAAATTGACAAACCAATTCCTAAATCCGGTGAGGTCCTGCTTAAAGTAGAGATGGTGGGATTTTGTGGAGGAGATTTGAATGGGTTCAAAGGACTTTTTCCCTTACAGGAATATCCCAATATATTGGGACATGAGGTGGGGGCTGTTATCGAAGAGCTTGGAGAGGATGTCCCATTGCATCTTCGAATCGGGTCCAAGGTTACCCTTTACCCGTACCTAGCTTGTGGTACTTGCGTAGCTTGTCGAAAAGGGCGACCCAATGCCTGTAAAACTAATAAAACCATGGGAGTGCGTCGTCCAGGCGCCATGACTCGCTATGTTTGTGCTCCTTGGCAAGATCTTTTCTTCTCCGATCAGCTCAGCGTTCGAGAGCTTGCCCTTGCCGAGCCCCTGACTGTAGGATTTCATGCTGTATCCCGTGGACGGGTCGATTCCCAGGACATCGTGGCTGTTTTGGGATGTGGGATCGTAGGCCTTGGAGCAGTTGCTGCTGCAGTGAATAGGCATGCAACTGTTATCGCAATAGACCTCGATGACACCAAATTGGCAATTGCTAGAAAAATCGGTGCTCTAAACACCATCAACCCAAGCAAAGAAGATCTTCATCAGAGGCTTCAAGAAATTACGAATGGGGACGGCCCCGATGTCATTATTGAAGCAGTGGGTAGTCCTTCTACGTATCGAAGCGCGGTGGAAGAGGTGGCATTTCTAGGACGGGTGGTCTGCATTGGCTATGCCAAAGCGCCAGTCGAGTTTAATACCTCGCTCTTTGTCCAAAAGGAAATCGAAATTCTTGGATCTCGAAATTGTGTGGGAAAATCAGATTTTCCGGAAGTATTGTCCTATTTGGAATCTAAAAAATTTCCTGTGGATGATGTAATTTCTAAAGTGATTTCCATTGATGAAGGACCCGCAACCTTGAAATCTTGGGCAGAAAACCCTCAAGGAATTATCAAAATTATGATTGATTTTAACCGATAAGAAATGATCAAATCTGCCGTTACCATTGCATTGGTTCCTCAGATCAAATCTGGGCCCTGGATTTTTTGGGAGGACTTGGAGCAAAGCATGGAAAAAGCCGCCGCCATGGGCTTTGATGGCATTGAGCTATTTACCCCTTCTGCCGATGCGATAGACCCAAATCAGCTGAAAGAATTAGTACAAAAATACAAGCTTCAAATCGCCGCTGTGGGGACTGGTGCCGGTAAAGTGATCCATGGCTTAACGTTGAGTGATCCTGATCCAAAAATCCGGGAAAAAGCTATTTCCTTTATTTCAGAGATGATTTCCTTTGGAGCAAAGTTTGGTGCTCCAGCGATTATTGGTTCGATGCAAGGAAACGTACAGCCCAATGCCAATCGGGAAGAAGCATTAACTTGGTTAGCAGAGGGATTGGAGATTTTGGGACAAAAAGCAAAGGAAGCCAGTACTTTTCTGATCTATGAACCGCTCAATCAATACGAAACCAACTTGATTAATACACTTGGAGGCGGAAGAGATTTTATTGAAAACCACCGGCTAGATAATGTCAAATTACTGGCGGATCTTTTCCACATGAATATCGAAGAAGGCAGTATAGATCAGGTGATTCGAGAATATGGAGCGTACATTGGGCACATCCATTTTGCAGACTCCAACCGCAAGCCGATCGGTATGGGGCATACTGATATGCCACCTATCGCGAAGGCGATCCTTGAAATCAACTATTCGGGGTTTGTTTCCGCCGAGGCTTTCCCTTTTCCCAATTCGGAAATAGCAGCAGAATCCACGATTCAGGCGTTCAGAAAATACTTTAGATAATTGAATTTCATGTCGATCCGCTTTGTAATCCATAGCCAAAGAGAAATAGTGAGCCAGACTGCTGAGTGGAAGTGATGATTAAAAACGCGATCTAATTAATCCAACAACACCGACTTGTCAGCACTAAAAAAAAACTAGCAAAGTAGGTGCAAGGTGATAAAACAGTAAACTATTCCACTTTAACAATTTAAAAAATGAAACGCTTTTGTCTTACCCTTGACCTGATCGATGATCCCGAATCTATACGGATTTATGAATCTTACCACGCACCTGGTGCCGCTTGGCCCGAAGTTACGCAACATGATATTGATTGTGGGGTATTGAATATTGAGATATTCCGAACCGGTAATCGGATGAGCATGATCTTAGAGACTGACGATAATTTTTCCTTTGAAAAAAAAGGCAAAATGGATGCATCCAAACCAATCATTGCCAAATGGGAAGCACTGATGTGGGGTTTTCAAAAGCCAATCCCTTGGGCAAAGCCAGGTGAAAAATGGGTCTTGATGGAACGGATTTTTAAATCTGGACTATGAACTGATTTAAATTGTGACTTTTTAAGTACTGAATTGTATTGTAAAGTGTAGTGCTTGACAACAAGAATCAAGGCCGCTGGCGGGATATAAATTTTAAATAATTCTTTTTTAACATTTATATGGATAAATTATACACACTAAAACCACCGCCAATTGAACTGATGATGAAAAGAATTCTATTTGGATTAAAGCTCCTACTTATTTTCTTTATTATCCAGAGTTGTACTCCAGGTCAAAAAGAAACTGAATCTTCAGCCAAATTTATCCTATCCGAATCGGAGCTACCAGACTATGAAAAGAATGTTGACCACAAAGGGCTCCTCACTGCATTGGAGGATAGGCAGGATGAATCCATTCGGACTGGTGAGCATATTTACAATAATATATGTTTCAATTGCCATGGAAATCCCGAACAAGTAGGTTCTCTACCTAATGCCTTTAAATTTTGGGAGGGCAAATTCAAAGTTGGGATGGATCCCTATTCGATTTACCAAACCCTCACTCGAGGATACGGTTCCATGCCTCCCCAGGTCAATTTGACCCCTGTAGAGAAGTATGACCTCATCAACTACTTGAGAGAGAATTTTTTGAAAGAAAAAAACCCAGATCAGTATTTCAAGATTGATTCTACCTACCTGGCTAGCCTTCCACTCGGAACTTCTAAGGGTCCAGCCCCTAAAGAATTCAAGCCCTGGGCAGAAATGGACTATGGTAACTTTTTGATCAACACCTACGAACTGGTGGGAATGAATGCTGCTGAGAGAGAGAGATCCTCTGGCCCTTCACCGCTTCCGGATGAAAATTTGAGTAAGGCTAATTTTGCCTATAAAGGGATTGCAGTGAGAGTGGATCCAGGAGAAGGGGGAGTTGCCGCAGGCAATGCCTGGATGATGTTTGACCACGACCTAATGCGAGTAGCAGGAGCTTGGACTGGGGAAGGCTTTATAGACTGGGAAGCTATTTTATTCAATGGAAAGCATAATATTTCCCCGAGAACAGTTGGTGACCTGCATTTTGAAAACTTGGTTGTTCCCGCTTGGGCCAACCCAATGACAGGAACCTTTGAAGATCCCAGATTTTTAGCGAGGGACAAAAGGAGGTTTGGCCCATTACCTCGGGAATGGGCGCATTTCAAAGGGCTTTATCAACACCGCAACCGCGTGATAATTTCGTATACGGTTGGCACCGCGAAGGTTCTTGAATCATTTGGGATGGAAACGCTAGATGGACAGCCAGTTTTCACGAGAACCATGACTATTTCTCCTTCCAATAAACCTTTAAAAATGAGAATCGCCCCAACCGGCACCTCAGTTGCGATTGTTGGGGCAGGCGCAGTTTTAAAAGATCAGGGAGGATTTACACTGATGGAACTAGGTACGTCCCAATTACTAAAGATCAAAGTATTGATCGGCAAGCCTGGAATGAAAGGATTTAAGGAATTTGCAAAAGCTTCCAGCATGCCAGAGGACTTAATTACACTTACTAAAGGTGGGCCTGCTCGATATCCCCAAAGATTATCTTCGGAGGTCTTACTGGGAAATCAGGAAGGACCCTTTCAGGTGGACATGATGAATCCTCCTTTTGATAGTCCTTGGAAGAATCAGTTCAGATTGAGCGGCCTTGACTTTTTCAAAGATCCAAACAAAGGAGTAATCAGTTCGACGGATGGAGATGTATGGCTTGTAGAGGGGTTTACCACTAATTCCAAGAAACTTACTTGGCAAAGGATAGCCTCTGGCTTGTTTCAGCCCTTGGGAATCAAAGTGATCAACGAGGAAATATTTGTTACCTGTAGGGATCAGTTGGTAAAATTGCATGATTTAAATGGAGATCGAGAAACGGATTTTTACGAAAGTTTCAATAATGACCACCAGGTCACGGACCACTTCCATGAGTTTGCCATGGGACTTCAGGCGGATAAAGAAGGAAACTTTTATTATGCCAAAAGTGCCAGACATGCAAGAGAGGCATTGGTACCCCAGCATGGAACCTTGATCAAGGTGAGTAAAGACGGACTGAAGACCGAGATCATAGCCACCGGATTTAGAGCGGCAAATGGAGTCTGCCTCAATCCGGATGGGACATTTATTGTCACGGACCAAGAAGGGCATTGGAACCCAATGAACCGAATCAACTGGGTAAAAAAAGGCGGGTTTTATGGGAATATGTTTGGCTACAATCCCCCTTCGGATAGTACTGATTTGGGAATGACACCCCCTTTGGCCTGGGTTGAACGAGATAGAGATCAATCTCCCTCCGAACTCCTATGGGTCAACAGCAATAAATGGGGTCCTCTGAACGGGAAACTCCTAAATCTCTCCTATGGCTATGGAAAAGTTTTTGTAGTGCCGTATGAGAAAATAGGCGATCAGGTACAAGGAGGGATTTTTGAGTTGCCTGTACCGCGATTTTCTACTGGGGTGATGCGTGGTCGATTCAATCCTGGCGACGGACAATTGTACTTGTGTGGCCTGTCGGCTTGGGGTTCCACCCAACCACAATTAGGAGGACTTTACCGAATCAGAAAGGTGGATCAGCCGCTTACCATTCCTGTGGGCATCAAAGCTACGACTCAAGGAATTGAGCTAAACTTCACAGATGAATTGGATGCAAAAAGTGTGGCTGACGTAGCCCATTACACCATAAAAACTTGGGATCTTTTGAGATCCAGAAAGTATGGTTCCAAGCATTACAATGAACAAACTTTGGCAGTCACCAATGCAACCTTAGGAAAAAATAAAAAATCCATAAAGCTGACTATTCCTAATATCAAACCTACATGGGTGATGGAAATTCAATACCAACTTAAAGATGAACGCGGGAAATCTCTAGAAGGATTGGTTCAGAATACGGTACATCAATTGGGAAAAATTGAATAAGCTTAGGTATCTCACTTACCACCGATAGTTGTCGAAAAACCAAATACAGATTCCAAATGGAAGAAAAGATTAGAATTGTCACGGCTAGATTGAAAGGAAGAACATGAAGTTTTTTTTGAGGCATTTGGTAATGGTGATTTTGATTTTTCTGTCAATTTCATTCCGAATGTTAGCTCAAGTTAACAAGCCGAATATCATTTTTATCTTGACAGATGACCACAGATGGGATGCATTGGGGTTTGCAGGAAACAAGCTAATCCATACCCCTGAAATGGACCGATTGGCATCTGAAGCTGCCTATTTTCAAAATGCTTTTGTGACCACCCCGATTTGCGCAGCTAGCAGGGCAAGCATATTGACCGGCATGTATGAGCGCTCGCATGGGTACACCTTTGGGCAAGGAGAAATTAAGCAATCGAATATAGATTTCTCTTATCCCAAGTTATTGAAGGAATCGGGCTATTGGACAGGCTTTTTCGGAAAATTTGGAGTGGACTATAAAGGCTTTAACCAGCTTTTCGATGTGGGTGAAAGCTATGATCGAAATGGTTCCTTTAATGACAGGAGAGGATATTTTTTCAAAAAGATTGGTGAGGACACCGTTCACTTGACGAGGTACACGGGTCAAAAAGCAATAGATTTTATCCGAGAATCCCCAAAAGAAAAGCCGTTCATGTTATCGCTAAGTTTCAGTGCACCTCACGCACATGATCCCGCAGAAAAGCAATATTTCTGGTCTCAAGAATTCGACACTTTGTATCAAAACTTGGTGATCCCCGAACCCTTGTTAAAGGAAGATTTATACTTCAAGGCATTGCCAGAGTATGTGCAGACAGGAGAGAATAGGACTCGCTGGTATTGGCGCTTTGATACCCCAGAAAAGTACCAGAAAAGTGTGAAAGGATACTATCGAATGATCTCCGAAGTAGATTCAGAATTAGGAAAAATAAGAAAAGCACTGGAGGAAAATGACTTAGCAGAAAACACCATTATAATTTTAATGGGAGACAATGGATACTTTCTGGGAGAAAGACAACTAGCTGGGAAATGGTTGATGTATGAAAACTCATTAAGGGTGCCGCTAATTGTGTTTGATCCTAGAAATCCTGTTCATAGGAATGTAGAAGAAATGGCGCTAAACATAGATATCCCTACTACTCTATTTGATTTTGCGGGGATCCTCACTCCAGCAGTTTCTCAAGGAAGGAGTTTGGTACCTTTCACTAGAGGTGAGAACCTTCTTGAAGAAAGATCGGAATTTATAATAGAGCATCTTTGGGAAGTTGATATTATAGCTGCAAGTGAAGGATTAAGAACCACAAGGTGGAAATACTTCAGGTATCGAAATGATTTGGAGCATGAAGAATTATACGACTTAAAAAATGATCCTCAGGAGATCAATAATTTGGCAGCGAATAAAATTTACAGGAAGAAATTAATTGAAATGAGAACCAAATTTGATTTAATGGCCAAAGACCTAGAGTCAAAAAAAACACAATAACCTTCCCGTTTAGCTTGGGAAAAATGGGGACAGTTTTAGATCACAAGAATAGAAATAGGAAATACTCTCCATTATTCAACCAATGGGACGGTGTTGTTCATTTAAAAATTAGAGAAGATTAATTAAACCGAATTCAGCTACCTCAAACTGATCTACCATATGAATCAGGATACTTGGAAAAGAAGTTCATGGCCTACAGCAGGTAGAAGTGATCGTGGTTTAAGTATTAAAATTAAGGATAGTCCTTTAGTCCTATTTTTCGATAAATTTAGCATCAGTACGTTGTTCCTGTTATTCTGAAAGCCATTAGTCTAAGCCCAACCTATGAAAAGATTCTTCCTCTCGTTATTTATCATCTTTTGGTTCAATGCCCAAGCACAGGAAAATTTGGCTACACCAGATCTTCCAAACATTGTTCTCATCTTCATGGACGACATGGGTTATGGTGATTTAGGTGTCTATGGAGGGTATCCTCAACAGACTTCACATCTCAATCAGTTGGCCGCTACCGGCATGCGCTTCACTAATTTTTATGCTGCTCAAGCTGTATGCAGTGCCTCAAGAGCAGCCCTACTTACAGGCTGCTATCCCAATCGCTTGAGCATCTCTGGAGCCTTGATGCCTTGGTCTACCGTAGCCCTCAATCCAACTGAAGAAACATTGGCTTCCTTGGTGAAAAAGAAAGGATACAAAACAGGTATGATTGGAAAGTGGCATTTGGGGGCAAAAGCGCCCTATCTGCCTACCTCCTATGGATTTGATTCTTATTTTGGCTTACCGTATTCCAATGACATGTGGCCAGTGGGATACGATGGAAAACCCGTCACCGATACTGCAGATCGAAAATTCAAATATCCCCCGCTGTATCTACTGGAAGGAAATGAGCCAGTGAAGCTTATTCAAACCCTCGAAGATCAGGCGCAACTGACGGGAATGTATACGGAGCGAGCAGTTGAATTTATTGACCGCAACAAGAAAAATCCCTTCTTTTTGTACCTCGCGCACTCCATGCCCCATGTGCCGATAGCGGTTTCTGAAAACTACAAAAACAAAAGTGGAGCGGGGCTTTTTGGTGATCTTTTGCTTGAAATCGATGATTCCGTTGGGGAGGTGATGCGCGCATTAAAAAAAAATGGGTTAACTGAAACAACGCTCGTCATCTTTACGAGCGACAATGGACCTTGGCTGACCTTTGGCAACCATGCAGGTAGCAGCGGTGGATTACGTGAAGGTAAAGGATCAGCTTGGGAAGGAGGCGTGCGGGTACCCTGTATCATGAGTTTTCCAGGAGTAATCCCTGCAGGAACCGTTTCGAATAATCTGGCTACGACCATGGATATCTTTCCCACTTTGGCTGCGCTAACAGGGACGGATTTACCCAAGCAAAAAATTGATGGAATCAATATTTTACCCTTGCTCCAGCAGGTAGCAAACGCAAATCCGAGAGACCATTTTGTCTACTATTACGATGCAAATAGTCTGAAAGCTATCCGGCAAGGAAAGTGGAAGCTTGTTTTCCCACATTTGTCCCAAACGTATTTGGACACCTCGCGAGGCAATGACGGTTTTCCAGGAATCTATAAATCCGCACAAGTCCCTTTCGCCCTCTATGATCTCTCCACGGACCCAGGGGAAACCTTCGATTTGGCTTTCCAGCATCCAGCAGTAGTAGAAGCACTTACTACCATAGCAAATGAGTATAGAAAGACACTAGGCGACGACTTAACTAAACAGCCGGGAACTGAAAAGCGGCCTGCAGCGAAAATAAATTGAGATTTTAACTGACTAATTTTTCGACCCAATCTTTTTAACGGGGTTTTCTCAGCACGAGCGGACTATTTTCCGCTAGCTATACTCGGAAATATCAAAAGGGCTTACTAGACTTTCTATAAACAAAAGGGCCCTGAACTTTCACCAGTTCAGGGCCCTTTTGTTATCAAGGAGAGCGCTTACTGCCCTACCAAGAAGATGGCGTTGCTTAGCACGAGTTTTCCACTTTCCCAGAAGCCTCTGAAAATCGGATTATCCACAAAATAGACTACTTCTCCTCTCCCCAAGGACTCCGCCCCGATTACGAGTGATTGACCCATCTGGGATTTGATTTTGTAGCCGATGTAGCCTGTTCTATAGGCGTCATTAGAAGCAATAATCCCCGCATTCGCTCCTCCACTTAGGAAGGCAAACCGGCTGGAGTTATTTTTGAGGGTATAGAATTTTCCTCCTGTGCCGTAGCCCAAGGGATGGGTTTCGTCCATCTTGATCTCATAGATCGCACCGGCAGTACCTCCTGCAATGTCCAAGCGCTCTCCCTCGGTGTAGGGCTCCAATCGCTCTTTCTTGGCTAGTTCTTGGCCGACTTTCTCTGCGGCTTTTTTCTCATCTTCCGAATCAAAGGTTTTCAACTTGAAGCCTTCCTTATTCGCAAAGAGGTTGACCGAGCCATCGATGGCAATCACCTTTCCTCCGGCCTTCACCCAGTCGCTCAACTTGCTTTGGGCAGCAGCGGATAAGGCGGATCCAAATACGGAAGGCAGGATGATCACATCATATTTGCTCAAATCGTAGTTTCCAAGTGCAGCAGCATCCAAGTTACTCAAGGGATACTTCAGGTCTTTTTCGAAGAAGTGCCATACCTCTCCAAAATTGAGGGAGGAAGTTCCAGCCCCGCCTACAAGTGCCACCTTAGGAGCTTGGATGACACGTACGGTTGGGGAGCCAAAGTCCTTGCCTTGGTCCACATAACCGGTACCCGTGGTGCTCAGCTGGATTCCAAGTTGTGCGGCAGCTTCCCGCACGGTTTGGTCAAAGTGGGCCACCCATTCGTTGCCTCCTTTGGTGATCATGAGGGTTCCGGTTGGATAGGATTTACCCTCCACAGTGAAGGGGTATTCGGCGTAGCGCACGCGAATTTTCTTGTTGAGCAGTGCTGCAAGGAATGCCGCATCGCGGGTACCCTGCCAAGGAGCCAAGTAGGCTACTGGAGTGCCTCCTTGTGCCAAGGGGACAGCAGCTGCTTTTTCGTAGTCTCCACTTGGATCTAGTCGGGTGTCTAGCGCAAAGGCCTTCAATCCATAAGCATACGGCATGGCCCAGCTGGTGATGTCGTAGGTGATCGAATCGTGAAGTGCAGGGTTGGGCTCAAATAGCACTTGAGTTAAGACAGATTTGGGTTGGTAAGCGGAGATGACGATGTCCTTGTCGCTGGTGGAAAACGGAACGCCCGCTTTTCCACTTTGGTACTCATAGCCCTTCAGGCCTACTTTGGCAGTTCCTTTTCCATAGCGGATGCCGTTTTTATCCAAGAGCTCTAGCAATTTGGCAAGCTGTGCCGGGTTGCTTTCTGCCTTGATCACAAAGCTTTTGTAGGTACCCTTGGGAGCGGTGGAGTTGGTCTTGAAGTATCGTTCAAACTCGCTTACCAATCGGGGAGCATGCGCGCTTGTCATTTCCACTGCAGAAAGGGCAGCGGTATAATGTCCGGCAATTCGATTACTCAAGGTGACGGTATCGCCAACGGCGTTGTACCCACCGATGCCTGCACGACCTCCTCCGCCCTGCTCAATGGTCATGCCGATGGCTCCATTATACATGGGATAGGTATCGCCATAGGAAGGATACAGTAGGTCAAAGCGTTCTTTAGTAAAGTAGAAGCGACCCATCTGATCAAAATACTTGGCAGTGTTACGACCAAAAATTTCTTGAAACTCATGCTGGAAAGGGGTCAGCTGCTCGTGCAAGGGTTCTGCAGCTGGGGCCATGTAAAAGGGATTGTCGATGCCCTGCTCGTGAAAATCTAGGTGTAGCTGAGGCATCCATTGCTGGTACATCTTAAGGCGCTGCTGAGATTCTACTTGTACTTGCCAAGCCCAGTCGCGGTTGAGGTCAAACAGATAGTGGTTTGCACGTCCACCTGGCCAAGGCTCGTTGTGTTCCATAGATTGGAGGTCTGGCTGTAGCTGAGTATGCATTTTCTGGTTGTACCAGATGGAATAGCGGTCTCTTCCATCGGGGTTGATGGCGGGATCGAGGATGATCACTTGGTTTTTCAACCAGGCTTGCACCTTGGCATTGTTGGGATCGGCCAGGGTATGGAAGGTGGATATCGCTGCTTCCATGCCTACGGATTCGTTACCGTGGACGTTGAAGGACATCCAGTTGATTGGAACTTGGGTGCTGGGGGTTCCTTGGATTAGTCCGGTACGCTTGAGGTTGTCCGTACGAATCTGCTCGAGTCGAGCCATGTTCTCTGGACTCGCTAGGATGGCGAGAATGAGGGGTCTTTTCTCGTTGGTTTCCCCATACTGGATGAGCTTAATGTTGGGGTTTTGCGCAGCTACGTATTCAAAGTAGTCGACCATGCGGTGATGTGGCGTGAAGCGGTCACCGGGCTTGTAACCGAGAAATTGCTCCGGGGTCTTCAGCTGTGCAACTGCAGTACCGAGCACGAAACAGGCCAAGCAAAGGGAAAAGAATATCTTTTTCATATAGAAAATGGGTTTCAACTGGAAAGTTACATGCTTTTGGCAATTGGGAATCACCGAGCTTGGGAAAAGTGACGAGTGGGGGAATCCATCCTTTTGGAGAAAGGCAAAAAAAAGGCAGGCCCATCATAGGCCTGCCTTTTTCAGTGGGGTCAGATTACTTAAGCCACCGCTGTTGCGGTCACCTCAATGTTGCCACGAGTAGCTTTGGAGTAAGGGCATACCTGGTGGGCTGCGTCTACCAATTTCTGAGCTTCTTCTAGGGAGGCGGCCATTGGA
>CAMDEU010000017.1 GCA_945897085.1 Spirosoma fluviale
TCCTTTAAAATTTCGGGGTTCTTCCCAATTAAATTTAATATCCGTTCTTCGGAGAGCTCTGCTACCTTTTTTACAAATTCCTTTCGCTCTCGAGCGAGCTTAACCACAGGCCATTCGTCCTTTTTGGGCAAAATGGGAGCATATTGGTGCTTGATATAGTTCTCCTCCAAGTGGTAGTTCTGTTTTTAAACTAATTCAAATATAAACAAAAAGGAACTGTTGCTGTCTAAATTATTCGGGTAGGTCTACCCTTGGGCTTGACCTCAAAAAAATCATCACCACAGCTGTCGTAAGTAATCCCATCACTGTAGCAAAAAGGAGGGATTGAGTGATGTAATTCATCAGGTTAAAATACCCTTCTGCCTCCAATAAGGTCCTCTTTCCAGAGTTTACAGTGAGCTGAATAACATTGGAAAAATAAGCAGGCGATAGGATGCTGTGGGATATATATTGACTCAGAGGGGTCAACAATACAACGATTAGCGTAAGCACAAAACCAGAAAGTAACCCTTGAATATAGTTCATGCTCCCCGAATACGTCTTTCGCTTCTTTTCCAGAAGGGCAAAGACATAAATTAAAATCGCTAGTGGAGCATAAAGCAGGGTATACACCGAATGCTGTTCAATCAAGCGATCGTGCCAACCCAAATTTTTCTCCAAAGCCATCCAGGCAAGGCCCGAAAGGAAGAAGAGGATGCCCCATTTTACTTCAATACGAAACTTTTTCATAGTCGGCTAGGGAAGGTTTGGTGAAAGGTTGGTATAAATTACAAAAAAACACAAACGTTTTGGCCACTTGGTGGTTAAAAAAAGGAAAGAAGTAATCCCTTGTCCATGCCAAAAAGCGTGGTATTTTTACAGCTTTCAACCGTAATGAAACTAGACCTCAAACAAATACAAGTACCCATTGAAACTGAGATGTCTCAGTTTGAACATAAGTTCAGGGACTTTATGAAAAGTAAGGTCAAGTTGCTCGACCACATCACCCATTACATTGTCAAGCGCAAGGGAAAGCAAATGCGTCCCATGTTTGTGTTCTTGACTGCAGGAGTCTGTGGACAGATCAACGAATCTACCCATAGAGGCGCAGCGCTAATTGAACTGCTCCACACGGCTTCCTTGGTCCATGACGATGTGGTTGACGATGCCAACTACCGTAGGGGATTTTTTTCCATCAATGCGCTTTGGAAAAATAAAATCGCCGTATTAGTAGGAGATTACCTCCTCTCTCGCGGCTTGCTTTTGAGTGTAGAACACAACGATTTCCACCTACTACGGATTGTATCCAATGCGGTTCGAGAGATGTCTGAAGGAGAGCTTTTACAAAGCTATAAAGCCAGAAAACTAGATGTAGATGAAGAAGTTTACTACCAGATCATCCGTCAAAAAACGGCCAGTCTCATTGCCTCCTGCTGCTCAGTAGGAGCCTCCAGTGTAAGTACAGACGAAGCGACCATTAAGCACATGTGGGACTTCGGGGAGAAGGTGGGCATGGCTTTCCAGATCAAGGACGATTTGTTTGACTATGGAGAGGATGAAATCGGAAAGCCTTTGGGGATCGACATAAAGGAAAAAAAGATGACCCTACCGCTTATTTATGCGCTTAAAAACGCCGACTGGCTCGAAAAAAAGAAAATCATCTACCTCATCCGAAACCGTTCCGAAGATAAAAAGGCAGTGAACGAGGTCATTTCCTTTGTAAAAAAGAGTGGCGGCTTGGAATATGCCAAGCAAAAGATGACCGCATTCTACCAAGAAGCCTTGTCGCTATTGGATCAATTCCCCGACTCCGCTTACAAGTCTTCCCTTCGTGACTTGGTGTTCTACTCCATCGAACGGAAAAAGTAGAGGAAGGATTATCCGCAATTTCGAAAGTGGCTTAATAGAAATTTTTGTCAACGGTCCACTGTCGACAGCCGGATCGTTTTTGGGACGGGTTTAGGATCCATACTTCGTACTTGGTACATTGTACAGTGTACAGTGGTCATTATTTTTGTCAACGGCTAACCGTCCACTGTCGACAGCCAAGTCGTTGCTGGGACGAGTTTAGAATCCATACTTCGTACTTGGTACCTGGTACCTTGTACATTGTACTGTGGTCATTATTTTTGTCAACAGCTAACCGTCCACTGTCGACAGCCGGGTCGTTGTTGGGACGGGTTTAGGATCCATACTTCGTACTTGGTACATTGTACAGTGGTCATTTTTCCTTGCTAATCTCGGGTATAATTCCCCACACGGATCACATCAGCAAATACCCCTGCGGCAGTCACTTCAGCTCCTGCTCCTGGGCCGCGAATGATCATGGGCCGATCGTAGTAACGATCTGTAGTAAGCAAAATCATGTTATCGGAGCCCTCCAACCCATAAAAAGGATGTGAGGCTGGAATGGAACGAAGCCCGATTTCGGCTTTCCCATCTTCCAAAGTCGCCATAAACCGGAGTTTTTCTCCTTTTTCTCTGGCCTGCTGCAATAGCTGGGCATAGGATGCATCTTCTTCTTTAAGAAGTTCCATGAATTTTTCCACCGAAACCCCCTGTCGCGCTTTTTCTGGCACTAGGGATGACACCATTACATCTTCCACTTCGAGTGGTTGTTCTGCTTCTCTTCCCAAAATCACCACTTTCCGAGCCACATCCATCCCACTCAAATCGTCCCTAGGGTCAGGCTCGGTAAACCCCTTTTCTTTGGCTTGGGCTACGACTTCTGAAAAAGGTGTTCCCTTCTCAAGCTCTGAAAAAATAAAATTTAAGGAGCCACTCAATACCGCTTCAATTCGAATGACGCGATCTCCAGAGAGCATCAAATCGTGCAGCGTAGTAATTACTGGAAGGCCTGCAGCCACATTGGTTTCGTACAGAAAATGAACCCCACGACTCTTTGCTAGTTGCTTCAGCTTCAGGTAACTATCCAAGGATCCCGAATTGGCCTTCTTGTTAGGAGTAACAATGGCGATTTTTGCCGCCAAAACTCTAGAATAACAATGGGCTACCTCCTGGCTCGCGGTACAATCTACCAGCACTGCATTGGAAAAATTCATTTCCTCAATTGTTGTGATAAACTTACCCAAGTCCATTTTTTCATTTTCTCCGGTAAGGGTTGGTAGATTTTTAAGGTCAAAGCCATCTTCATCAAAGGCCATGTAGCGGCTATTTGCTATACCATGGATTTGAATGTCCAACTGATTTTCTTTTAGGAGTTTTTCTTTTTGATGGGCCATCATACGAAGGAGTGCATTGCCTATCAGTCCCGTACCGACTAGGAAAAGGTGAACTACCTTGTGCTCGGAAAGGAAAAAGGCTTCGTGAAGGGCATTGAGCGCTTTTTGTAAATCAGCCTCAGGAATTACTGCAGAAATATTCAGTTCGGAGCTCCCATGAGCGATGGCTGCTACATTGATGTTATTTTGACCAAGGGCTCGAAACATCCTTCCGGAGGTGCCCGGGTCATGCTTCATGTTTTCACCTACTGCTGCTACTAAAGCCAAGCCAGGGAGCACCGTCACTGCATCCATTTCTCCAGATTTAATCTCATGGAAAAACTCCTGCTCAATCACTTCTTTTGCCACCACAGCTTCTTGAGATGGCAATGCCAAGCAAATACTATGTTGAGAGGAAGCTTGAGATATGAGTAGGCTAGAGAGCCTTGCCTCAGCTAAAACCTTAAAAATTCTACCCAAGTTTCCGCCTGCAGCCATCCACTCTGAGCTTTGAAGGGTGAGTAAAGAAAGGTTGGACCGGGAGCTTATACCTTTGATCCATCCACCCTGACGCACCTCTCCATTGATAAGCGTACCAGGATGATGGGGCTCAAAGGTATTTTTGATCTGAATCGGGATGTTTTTCTTCATCGCCGGCAGCATGGTCGCAGGGAAAATTACCTTTGCCCCAAAATGGGAGAGCTCCATGGCTTCGGCATAGCTCAATTGCGGTATAGTAAAGGCGGCATATACCATCTTTGGGTCACAGGTAAGCACCCCCGAAACGTCCGTCCAAATTTCCAGAGAGTCAGCATCCAACGCAGCTGCTAACAGGGCGGCGGTATAATCTGAGCCCGACCGACCTAAAGTGGTGGTCTCTCCTTTTTCTGTAGCCGCAATAAATCCTGTGACTACCTTAATTCCCTGGTGCTTGGCAAAATAGGTTTGGATAAGGGAAGTAGTCTGCGCTTCATCTACTCTAGCATGTCCAAAATGGTCGTCTGTGCGGATGATTTCTCGCGCATCCACAAAACAAGTGGGTATCCCTCGGCATTCTAGGGCCTTTGCAAGAATAAAGGTACTTAGCCTTTCCCCAAAGCTACCCACATAACCCAGGGTGCGTGTCGACTGTTCCTTGATCAGGTAAATGCCATGGTACAGATCCTCCAATTCCTGGCATCTCTGTCTGACAAAATCAACTACTTGAATTTTTTGGTTGCTCGGAAGAAGCTCCTCCACTAGGGCAAGGTGTTTTTCTTCTAGGGCTTTCAAGACCTCCCGATACCCTAGATTTCCTTCATTTGCCATCTTGGCTAAGGAAAATAGTTGCTCAGTCACCCCTCCAAATGCAGAAAAAACCACAGCCATCTCGTCGCCTTGAAGTTTGTCTTCAAGTATGCGAAACACCTGTTGAATATTCTTGAAGCTTTCAATTGAGGAGCCTCCAAACTTGATTATTTTCATAGCAATTGGGGAAAAATAGGATGAAAGAAACTGCGGCGGGCGATCTACTAATTAATCTCGCATGGGCGTGAATCTACCAAAAAAATCCCTGCCTCTCCACTTGAAAAAAAGAATTGGTTTCACCTTTCCAGAGGAAAAAAGTAGGCCAAAAACTAAATCAAGGATGGGGAAAACCATGAAACAGAAATTTAATCCCCAATCAAACAAGTAAATAGGTGAAATGCAAAGAAAATAGAAATAAAATAGAACTTTTATTAACGTTTTTTTATTTTTTAGTCCAAAAAATTAAAATAAATACAATTCACATTTCTAAATGCCTGGGCTGCCATCACCTTAAAATTAGATCAGCGTAGTGATGGTTTGTGGCTTGCCTCTAAACTGAATAACTTCATTCTTTTTCTTGCCTACCAACAGTTCTCCAAGCGGAGAATTTTTGCTGAGTAAAAACACTTGTTTGTCGGCCACCTTCACCTGTCCTATACTTACTGCAAGTAAAAACCAATCCGTACCCAGTTGCAAGAGAGCACCTTCTTGGACAGTTGGAGGGGTATCTTTTATCGCTTGGAGGCGATACAACTCCTCCAAATCCATTTTTCCTTGTTTGATTTGTTTTTCCAAGGAATTGAGATCCTGGGTCATGTTTTCTCGGCTGGTCTCATACTTGTCTCCTGCGCTATTCTTCTCTTCTTCAAGGATGCTCTCAATGATATTTTTGCGCTCCTCTGCGAGAAGAGCTTCTTTTTGCTTTAGCTGGGCGATTGCAGTCTGGTATACGGCGTTTTTAAATTCATTCATAAAGTTATTCTTCGCAAGGTTCTTTTCTTCGGGTATCGATGATGTAGACGATCTTCCATCCCGAGGCCATTTTCACTAGCTGGAAAGAATTCACTCCGCAGTGGGAGAAGGTGTCGTTGACATAAAAACGGTAGGGAGTCCAAGCCGATGCCATAACCCCGTCCACTCGGATATGATAGGATACTATCCGTTCGTCTAGGGTAGTTCCCTCCGGCGTAGTGGCAATTCGTTTTACAAAATCTGCGACAGCATTGCTGCCCACTGAGGTGCCTTCTGGCTTTTGGAGGACTGTTTGCATCAGCCCTTCGGTATAGAACGCATCGGCTACTTTTACTGAATCTTTCTGTCTCATCCCATCAAAAAGAGAGCGGATTACCGCTTCTACTTCTTGTTCAGGGGTTTGTGAAAATGCAGGAGGATAGGCTAGATTAGTCAAAAATAAAACAAGAAGTCCTACTTTTTTCATTGATTTAAACTCTTCCATACAGGGTAAAGGTCATATTTCTTAATGCGGGGGTATTCAAGGCGTAGTGCATTGCTTCTGCAATATCGGAAGGATTCACCCATTTAGAAAAATCTTCTAATGGCATGGCTGCTCGATTGCTTGGACTATCCAAAATACTGGGTACAAATACATGAGTCTGAATATCCGTTCCTTTCACTTCTTCTGCCACAAGTGCTGCATAACCACTGACCAATTGCTTGCTCAACGCATAGGCTACCGCCTCCTTTGCCTCTTTGGGTTCTACTGCAGTCCGTGCGCCTACAAAAAACAAAGCTCCCCGCTGTTGCTTAATTAGGAGAGGTAAAAAGGCATTGGATACTGTAAATGCACTGAAAAAATTGAGCTGCATCATGCGGGTTAATTGCTGTTGAGTGGTAGTTTCAAGGTTCCCAGAAGCATATCCTCCCACAAGCATCGCGATCGCTTCCAAGTCACCAAATTGCTCTTCGTATTCTTTGACAAAATCAGCTACCGCATGTTCGTCCGTTACGTCCACCTCATAGGTCACATCTGCCTCCTCTGCCTGCTCATTTGCTTCAGGACGCACCAATGCAATTACATAGTATCCTTCTCTTTTAAACTTCTCAACCACTGCGGAGCCCAAGGTGCCTGCAGCTCCAGTAATTACAATATTTCTGCTCATCAGTCCGTCAAATCCTTCCTATATTTGCTAAAATAGGGTTAATTTTTCGATAGAACCATGAATCACCTCAAAAGCAGTATCCGGGTAAAGGAAAATGTACGCAAAACCTACTTTGCGGTTAAACTTATTCTCCTGATTATCTTACAGATTTTCTATGCTGGAGACACCATCGTTGCTCCTTTTTTAGAGAAATACGAAATTATAAATCACATGGTGCGCGCGCTGATTTTCCTTTTGAGCGCCAACTTAATTTTTTCCCTTGGCCGCATTATCACACTTCGCATCTACCTACAACAGCGAGAAGAAACCAAGGTACAACCCAATTTTATGCTTGGAATCGACCGAATCGAGTTTTTACTCAATCTAATTGCCATTCTCATTTCCTTGATGCTCGCTTTTGGTATTCAGCCCTTGGAGTTTTTGACTAGTATTACCATTGTGGCTGCGGCTATTGCCTTGTTGACCAAAGATTACATTACCAATATCGTGAATGGATTGATCATGATGTTTTCGGATCAACTTGAGATTGGGGATAAGATCCAAATTGGCAGGCATACCGGATTTATTAGAGACATCACCTTGATCAATTTGATTCTAAAAAATGATGCAGGAGAAATTATCTTGATCCCCAACACCATGGCTTTGGCTGCAGATGTAGTCAATTTTTCTAAAAACAATACCCATCAAGTCATCTTTGATGCAGAAATCATCTCAAAAAATGAGATTCACCTCAACCAACTCGAAGAGGCACTTCAACAGATTTTAGTCCAATATCCTGACGTGGTAGTTAAAGAAGGTGCGCAGCTCAATATTTTAGAGCGTAAAACTGAAAATCTCCTGATCCGCTACCAATTCCCAATCAAATCGGGGGAGAAGCCAACGGAGATTTTGGTGAAAAAAGCTCTTAATCAAGCCTTTATCGACTGGAACTATGCCCTCAGACAAGCCGAACTACTTTGAACTCGTTTACCAAGTGGTAGGGGAAATTCCTAAGGGCCGCGTTACTAGTTATGGAGCAATTGCCCATTACTTGGGGCTCAAATCAGGGGCCCGGATGGTTGGCTACGCAATGAATGCCGCCCATTCCCTCCCAGAGGTACCCGCCCACCGCGTGGTGAATAGACAAGGTTTGCTGACGGGGAAGCATCACTTTGCTACCCCTACTCGTATGGAGGAACTGCTCCTTGCAGAAGGAGTAAGGGTAGAAAATGATCAAGTGCTCGACTTCCCAACTCTCTTTTGGAATCCAGAAATAGAGCTAGGAGTCTCAGACTTTTTGCGAAGTAAATAAAGCCCAAGAAACATCAGCCCTCCATTCAGGATGAGTGCCTCAAACCCAAAAGTATAGCCCCATAACCAGGCCTGAGAATTGGAGGTGATGACATAGGTCAGGGAGGGGGAAAGTAACGCAGCTACAGGTACCCAGACATCTTTAACTTGATAGCGGGTAAATAAGCCGAAGGAATAGAGTCCCAAAAGTGGTCCATAGGTGTAGCCAGCAAGGATAAATACTGAATTGATGACGCTTTGGTCATTGAGCCAATAAAAGGCAAGAATGAGCAAAAACATCAAAAACGTAAAGCCGATATGCACGAGTTTGCGGACAACAAGCCGCCGTTCTGGTGCATAATTCCGTTCGATTTGAAGAAAATCGTAACAAAAAGAGGTAGTTAATGCTGTAAGCGTAGAATCTACACTGGAATAGGCCGCCGCCACAATCCCAAGTACAAAGACAATTCCTGCAAAAGGGGTAAAATGATCAGTAGCCAACAGGGGAAATAAACCATCCGACTTGGCAGGTATAGCGATACCTTTAGTTTCTGCATAGAGGTACAACATCACGCCTAAAGAAAGAAAGAGCAGGTTGACCACGACTAGAATCCCGGTAAACCAGAACATGTTTTTTTGTGCATCGCCCAGCGTCCGGCAAGTCAGGTTTTTTTGCATCATGTCCTGATCCAGTCCCGTCATCACGATGGTAATAAATGCCCCCGAAATAAATTGCTTGAAGAAGTTGGTACCCGCCTTCCAATCCCAGTTAAATATCGTCGAACGCTCGTCTTCGCTTATCGCGCTGATGTAGTCACCCAAACTCTTCAGTTCTAAATCCCTGCCAATCAACACCATGGTAATTAGAACCGAAGCCAACATAAACGTCGTCTGAAAGGTGTCCGTCCACACTACCGTCTTGATTCCGCCTCGATAAGTATATAGCCAAATCAGGCCCACCGTTATCAACACCGACACCCAAAAAGGAATGCCCAATGCATCAAATAAAATCAGCTGAAGGACACTGGCCACCAAGTACAGGCGAAGCGAGGATCCCAAGGATCTGGAAAGAATAAAGAAAAAAGCTCCAGTTTTGTAGGACCAAAAACCAAATCGATCCTCCAAATAGCTGTAGATGGAAACTAAATTCAACCGGTAGTAGAGAGGCAATAGCACTTTGGCAATCGTAAAGTACCCGAGGGTGTAACCCAAAACAACTTGGAAGTAAAAGAAGTTAGAATTACCTACCTCCCCAGGAACAGAAATAAAGGTTACACCAGACAGGGAAGCACCAATCATCCCAAAGGAAACCAAAAACCAGTGGGAGTTACGATCCCCTGTAAAGAAGGTGTCTCCGGTCACCTTTCGGGTGGTCCACCAAGAAATTAAAAAAAGGAAGCAAAAATAAATTGAAATTACTAGTAAAACGAGTTGCGGATTCATATTGTAAGCGTCTATTGCTCGCTAAGTTGCCCATTATTCTTAATTTTGCAAAATGAACCAGTTCAGCTCACCCCTTCCCCATCTAGAAGAAATTGAGGTCCTCCTAGAGGATCTCGTTGACCAGGAGGCACTTGACCTAGTTGTGTTTAATGACGATGTCAATACCTTTGAACATGTTACAGCGGTACTAATGAAGGTGTGTAAGCATAGCCATGAGCAAGCAGAACAATGCACCTTGGTCATCCATTACAAAGGAAAGTGTGCCGTTAAAAAAGGAACTAGGCAGGAGCTGAAGCCGCTCTGTGAAGCCATTATTGAGGAAGGAATCCAAGCAGCCATCCTCTAAAATCTACCCGCACGTGAACTTCCCCTCCAAATTGATTGAAGATGCAGTTACAGAAATTTCCAGGCTTCCAGGCATTGGAAAAAAGACGGCTCTTCGCCTAGCGCTACACTTGCTCAAGCAACATGAAGCACACACAGAAGCGCTTTCCTTGGCTCTGACTAGAATGAGAGCTGAAGTTTCCTATTGCAAAAATTGCTATGCACTTGCAGATGAGGAACTCTGCTCCACTTGCCAAAGCCACAAAAGAGACCGCTCCTTGGTTTGTGTAGTAGAGGATATCGGCGATGTGTTGGCTATAGAAAATACGAATCAGTACCAGGGACTGTATCATGTGTTGGGAGGAGTCATCTCCCCCATGCAAGGCATTGGACCGGAGGAGTTGACTTGTGAAAAGTTAGTGGAACGGGTCAAGCAAGGAGAGATTAAAGAAATCATTTTGGCTCTTTCCGCCACGATGGAGGGAGATACCACTTCTTTCTATTTGGGCAAAAGGCTAAGTCCCCTAGGTGTAAAACTCACCAGCATCGCACGAGGAATTCCTGTGGGTGGAGAGCTTGAATTTACCGATGAAGTGACCTTGGGAAGAAGCATCCTGACTCGAATAAATTATTCACAGGAGTAAAGAAATCTTTTGGAAGCAACCCAAGAGAGTCTATATTTGCACACTTCTAAGGGGGATTAGCTCAGTTGGCTAGAGCATCCCGCAGCAATGCGGGAGAGTCATCGGTTCGAATCACAGAATAATAGGGGGATTAGCTCAGCTGGCTAAGCATCCCGCAGCATTGCGGGAGGGTCATCAGTTCGAATCACAGAATAATAGGGGGGATTAGCTCAGCTGGCTAGAGCATCCCGCAGCATTGCGGGAGGGTCATCAGTTCGAATCACAGAATAATAGGGGGGATTAGCTCAGCTGGCTAGAGCACTACGCTGGCAGTGTAGGGGTCATCGGTTCGAATCCGTTATCCTCCACAGGGCCCCGCAATGCTGCGGGGCCTTTTTTTATCTATTTTTTAATCTACTATGTACTACATCTACCTCCTTTTTAGCCTGAAAACCAACAAATACTATGTAGGCTCTACCGTTGACTTGCAAGGGAGAATCAAGCACCACAATAGCGGATCTACCCCCTCCACCAAAGCTGGAGCACCAGGTTGGGAGATCCGTTATACCGAAACAGTCCCAGATAGAGCTGCTGCGCTCAAGCGTGAACTCGAAATCAAAAAGAAAAAAAGCAGAAACTACATCGAGTGGCTAATTCAGAAAGGGAATTAGCTCAGTTGGATAGCCTGTCCCGCAGCAATGCGGGAGGGTCATCGGTTCGAATCCGTTATCCTCCACTAAGGCAAGCAAATCGCTTGCCTTTTTTTTATCTAAATTTTTTTAAACTATGTACTACATCTACATCCTTTTTAGCCTAAAAACCAACAAGTATTATGTAAGCTCTACCGATGACTTGCAAAGGAGACTCATCTGAAACCTTCGAGGTCTTGGAGACCTCAAAGATAAGACATTGATTAGCGATTCTCTTCTGTGCATCTTCCTCTTGACTCTTAAAAAAAACTACATTATATTAATAAAAATTTGTTTTTAAATGCCATCGATTTTTGGAAAAGCTTACAACTTTCAAATATCCATTTTTATGAAGATTAGGTTTACAGTACTCATTTTTTTAGTACTTCTTTGCACGACAGTACAGTCGGCCACTCCTCCGTTTTTTCGGCTGGAGTCCTCTACCAATATTTGGGCCTATGGAAACCGAGATTCTTTTTTGAATGGTATCGTTCAAAGAACAGTACTTGAACAGTTGGATAGTATCTACAAAAAAACACCTAATACCTACGAGTTTCATTATTCCAAAGAGACCAACTCCCTTAAGGTATTTATTCACTGCTCCTTGGATTTTTACAGCGTAACGAATGGGAAACTAATCAAGGAATATCTATTTCAAAACAGAGGCTACACCTGTGGTTCCAGCTTATTCCTCAAAGAGGGGAACTATTATCTTTTAGGAGGAAAAGGGTTCTGGACCAATCATATTGATTTATTACGCTTTGATTCCCCAGCAGGGTCCTGGGAATTTACCCAAACAAAAAATCAAGCGCTGGACTACTTTCCAATCGGGGTTTTCCAAACCGACAACGGGATAACGGCCCTATTTGGAGATTACATCAACCCCCGTATCCCGAGAGTAGAAAAAGAATTACAAGGTTTTTTTCTGGACTGGGAACAAAAAAAGTGGCTTCCCATTAAGTTTGAAACTCGGGGCTTAGATCTTTCAGAGATCGTTACCACCAATCCAAGCTATTTCTTGGAAACGCAAGATTACGGCTTACTGGTATCCAACACCCAGCTACCAAACTTGGGTTGGAATATATGGGTGCTTGTTGAAAAAGCAAGTGGTAAGTTATTCTTATACGAAGGACCAAAAAGTAATGATGCCATGAATTCTCCCTATAGAGAGGTCCTTGGAAATAAAATTGTCTACTTTGACTACGATGAAGGAAGTAATACCGAGGGAAAAGAAGTAACCATAGACCTAGAGGAAATATGGAAAAACTCCAAAGAAATCGGAAAAATTAATTACCAAGAACGCCCTATTAAGCAAGGCAGTTTTAGCGAAAAATACCTCATTCCCCTCCTCATTTCTGGATTCATCCTACTACTTTTGGCATTGGGTGGTTGGCGGTACGCAAAGCTGCATAAAAAGAGGGCGAAAGTGGCTGTGGAGGAAACAGATGATACAAGTCTGGTGGCAAAGCTACTAGCCTACGATGGTCAAAAGTTGAGTACTGAAGAATTTGACCGTGTTTTGGGGATCGATGAAATCACTAACTTTGATTCCAAGCGAATCAAACGCGCCAGGCTAATCAAAGGGATCAATCTCAAGTATGAGGAGGAACAAGGTCGCTTCCTGATCTCCAGAATAAAAAATCCAGAAGACAAGCGGTTTGTATTTTATAAAATAAGTTTCTAGGCTAGCCTGACGGAAGTGCCTATGGAAAACACGGGCAAATATGAATTCAACTAGGGATTAGCTAAATTGCCTAGGCACTGGTAAAGCTCGTTTTTATGAAAATCCGCTACTTCCTTCCTCTTCTTTTCCTTTGCCTTTGGAGCTGCAGCTGTGCCCCTGAAGAAATCGCTAAATTTGCCTTTAGTAACATGGAAGGATTTTTAGGGGAGGGATTCATGCCATCTGAAGAAATCCGAGCCTTAGGAAAATTTGAAAGCACCAGTGTCAACCTATCTAATTCCTCCCAAGATGGCCTAGAAGAGTCCACCATTTTCCTAAAGCTAGAAAATGGAGATCCAAAGATCATGGCAGAGCAGCGGGAACTCTTAGCCCGCAAATGTGCCGAACTCTACCTTAAAGACTTTGAAAAAGCAGCGGATTACGAGAAAATAACGATACAGTTCGTCCAAACCGATTCCTATAATCCGCAGAATGTTTCCATGGAAGAATACGTCTTCGCTACCAAGGATTTTTAAATCTCGAACGAAGGAGTTTTCCTAGATTAGTGATCAGCCCATTCAATAATTCTCGATCCAATCATCCATGACTTTTAAAGCCATTTGCTCTGACATAGACGGAACGCTCCTCAACTCAGAGCGCTCGCTTTCCCCTAACCTCATCTCCATTGTCTCCTCTATCTCTCCGGAGATCCCATTTTTTCTTGCAAGCGCTCGCATGCCTGCAGCCATGCGACACCTACTTCATGACCTGAACCGCCCCAAGGAACCCCTCATCGCCTACAACGGTGCATTGGTCTTGGACGCGGAAGGGAAAGAACTCGAATCCATCCCCATTCCTATCCACTTGGTAGAAGAGATTGTACTCCTGGCCAATGAACATTCACTTCATTTGAGCCTACTTTATGGAGAACAATGGCATACCCTGAATGAAGATTATTTTGCGCTCCGTGAAATTGAAAACACAAAAGTTGTCCCCTCCTGGACAGACCCCTTGGTAGTCATTGAACGTTGGAAAGCGGACAATCACGGTGCCCACAAGGTGATGTGTATGGGAGATGCGGCAAAAATCGATACGCTCTACCAAACCCTCCTCCAAAGGCTGGGGACGCAATTGCACCTCTACCGATCCAAGGATACCTACCTAGAAATTGCGCCGAAACCGATCTCCAAAGCCACAGGCTTGAAAAAAATTCTAGATCATGGATATGCCATAGGACTGGAAGAAGTAGTAGCCTTCGGTGATGGCTACAACGACATCGACCTACTTCAGCAAGTGGGCTGGGGCGTGGCAGTAGAAAATGCATTCCCAGAAGTAAAGGCGGTGGCCAATGAGATCACCAAGCACCACAAGGAAGATGGCGTAGCGAGCACCTTGGCCCGCATTTTCCTAAACAAAAAATAAGTATCAAGTAACTAGTATCAAGTAGCCTGCCTACCGCAGGCAGGCAAGACGAAAAAAAATTCTAGTCCTAATACGAATCCCTACTTGGTACTTGGTACTTCGTACATTGTACAATACCCAAGGCTCCTTTATCCCCACAGAAAAATTATGCCTAATCCCCTTATTCAATTCCCTTGTCTCGCATTTTGACAAACTCATCGAATCGTCGGTAGATAGCTACTGTAAATCCGAATAACATCACAATCGTTCCTATCCACAATATATTGATGTAGGGCTTTACGATTGCCTTCATGACCACATAGTCTTTCTGGTACTGATTTACCTTAAACACAAACTTATTTTGCTCTGGAAGGATATTTTCCAAGCTTATTTTAACCCCCAATTCCGAATCAATCACCGGGAGTTTCCCTACCTGATTGTCTCGAATGATAAAGGTAGGCTCGAGCAATTTTTCAACATCGTAATCCAGAACACGGATTTTTGCCTTTACCGCTACATCCCCTTCTTTCAAAGTATACCCATCAATTTCTTTGAGCACTTCAGCCCCATCGAAATAGGCTACAAAATCGGCTACATAAAATTGCTCCCCAGGGGCAACCTCATAGGTTTCATCTTCCTTCCACTCTGGATCCGCGAAATCATTCATCGCAGCCACATAGGTGTACAAATCCTTATTGAGGTAAATTTTGGAATCTGGAGATGAGATCAAGCCTCCCATCCCTTCGTTAAACTGGGACATGGGAGAAAGTGAAAACTGTAAGGCCTCGTTCTGTAGGTAATCAATTTTGAAGTAATCGTTCTCTTCCAAAACCAACTGAACGGTATCTCCTTTTTTGAAGTAGGCTTTGAAATCTTCCAATGCTATCGCTTCATTGATCTCACCCGTAGCAGCCAAAATTTTGGCCGGCACGTATTCGGAAATCCCTACTGCTTTCTTTTGTCTGCCACGGTAGATCACCGTGTAGTCCTTCATCTGGGTTGGCTTGTTGATCCAAAGCAATACGTGCTCCTTGTTCATTTCATCCTCCCAGCTGTTGCTGTAGGTGAGGCCTGACATATTTATGGAAATTACTTCTGAATAGCCTGAGCTAAACATGATTCCAATTAAAATCATCCCCAAACCAATATGAGCAAGCGAACCTCCCGCAAGTTTGAAGGTCGACTTTTTAAGTAGCTTGACTAAAATAAATGCATTGGCCACTATAGTAAACATCCCCGTCAATACAATGATGATGTATTTCCAGTCATATACTTTGGCCAAGACAATTACCGCTGTGGAAAGGATTATCGAGACCACATAAGGGACAACTAGCGATTCTCCCAAGGTCTTTTTATCAATTTTTTGCCACCAGAAAAACTGCCCTACGGAAGTTAATAGCGCTAAAACTACCGCAAACCAAAGTTGAAACTTAGTGTAAAAACCTATTTGATCTGCTGGAGGAGCCATATTTGAAATTCCTCCAAAGCTTTCCACCAAAGCGTTCCAAGCAGGAATGGAGGTAGGCAATATCACTTGAAAGGACATCAGTCCAAGCGTCATCGCTCCTAGAAAAATCCAAAACTCACGGGAATAAACCGATGCCTCTCGTTCGGATGTAGGCAAATACTTCCAGGCTCGCGCAGCAAGAAAAATAGCCACACCCATAAAAAAAAGCAAGTAGATCAAGAGCTGTCCAGAGAGACCCAAATCGGTAAAGGAGTGTACCGAGGCATCGCCTAGGACCCCCGAGCGAACTAAGAAAGTAGCGTACAAAACCAAGATAAAACTGAGAATCACCAAGACCACAGAGGTCTTCAAGGCAGTGGCACTCTTCTTAAACGTAATCATGGTATGAATAGACGCCACCAAAATCAGCCAAGGCACATAGACTGCATTTTCTACTGGATCCCAGTTCCAATAACCCCCAAAATTTAAAGTGACATAAGCCCAATAGGCTCCCATGATAATTCCCATCCCCAAAATCATCGCCGAGAAAATCGCCCAAGGCAAGGCTGGACGAATCCATTCCGCATACTTTTTGGTGACTAGACCTCCAATTAGAAAAGCAAAGGGAACCAAAGTAGAAGCATAGCCCAAAAACAAAGTGGGCGGGTGAATCACCATCCAAATATTCTGTAACAATGGATTGAGGCCCGTACCATCTTTGGGTACAAAGTCTGGATTTAGGTCAAAAATCGGCGCTTGCGTAGCATCCCGAAGTAAAATAAAGGGCGAACTTCCAATTTTAAGATCTCCTATCACCACACCAAGAATCATGGAAACGAGGAAAGCTTGAACTAAGGAAAATACCACCATCACAGGTGCTTCCCAAAACTTGTTGGTATGCACCAAAATCAATCCAAGCACTACATTCCAAAATGCCCACAGAATAAATGCCCCTTCCTGACCTTCCCAGAAACTGGAAATCATGTAATGCACTGGAAGGGCCTTAGAGCTGTGCGAGTAAGCATAAAAATACTCGTAACGCTGGTTGTAAATGATTTCAAACAAGGACACCGCAATCAAGCTGGTGGAAAGCGCGTGGATGTAAAAACTTACCCGGCTAAATCTTCGCCAACTGGCTTTTTCCAGTTCGTTGGCTCTAAAGTATTGACTGTACGCAAAAGCTGTAACCAAGGCACTCACGAAAGCTACCAAGGTAGTCAGGTGACCAAAATTGCCTACAAAGGTATTTATCATACGATTTTACTTGGAATAGAATTTACCATCAGATGCCCGCAGCTTGAACCTCTGTTTCTTGGTACTTGGAAGGACACTTCATGAGGATCTTGTCTGCCACAAAGATTTCTTGATCTCGGTAGGAACCAATGACCACTACTTGCTCAGATCGATGAAAATCCGCCGGCACGGGCTGATTGTAAAAAACTTTTTGAGTGGTGCCTTCATTGTCCACCAATATAAAGGTGAAGGAAGTCTTATCTTCTCTAACTTCAATTCCTGCTACTTGCCCCGCTTCATCTTTCTTTAGCTTGCCCACCACGTGGATGGCCTTATCCTCTCCATCTTGCTTCATCTCTAAAGCAGTAGTGAAACTCTCGTAGCTACTCGCATCACCAATCGAGCTGAGAATGATTGTAATTGCTACTGCAATAATTCCTAAGGCAATTATATGTCCCTTCTTCATGACCAATCCCTATTTAGTTTATCTTACTTTCTCTAACTTGGAAACCCTACGGTCTGTTTGAATCACATAGGCCAGCAGGCCAATAAAAATCAATACAATGATCCCCACCAACACATATATTTTACCTTCACTTCGCATGAGGTCTGCCATTTCTACCTCATTATTACTGTAATCTGCAGCAGTAACGGCAATTTTTTCCTGGGCCTGAACAGCCGCAAAGGAAAAACTCATCAAAAGGAATATTACAAAATTTTTCATCGATCAATCGTTAATACGGTTTTCCTCCACTTCTCGTTCTAGCCTACGGATACGAACACGAACAGTTGCTATCCAAGTTCCCAATAGCGTCCAAGCAAGAATTGCAGGATAAAAAACAAGTCGGAGTTTGGAGTCCAAATCGTAAGCATTAAAACCAGGATTCCCACCATTTCCTGGGTGAAGACTATCGGTGAGTCGAGGCAATACAAATATCAAGGGAATAAAGGCAGCAAAGGCAAAAAGATTGTACACCGCAGCAATTCTACCCCGCTGCTGTGCATCTGAAAGGCTGCCTCTCAAAATTAAATATGCGAAATACATGAGCAAGCCAATCGCAGAGGCATTCTGCTTGGGGTCTCCACTCCAAAAATCTCCCCAAGTAAATTTAGCCCAAAGCATGCCCGTGACGATCCCAAGTACGCCAAACAAAATAGCCGCATTGGTAAACTCTAAAGCCATATCATCGTGCTTCAAATCATTGCTTCTCAAATACTTCACACTATGCCATGCTGCCACAAGAAGCATCAATATCATCCCAAACCACATGGTCACATGAAAATGGAGCGCACGGATGGTCTCATTCAGGATGGGAAGCCGAGGAACCTCCAGCAACAAGCCACCAACGAGTGTGTACAAGAGAAGCCCTACGGTAAGAAATTTCCACCAAGATTGGCGCATAGCAAGGGGTTAGAATTTTCCCTACAAAAATAAGGGATATGTTCTTGAATCCCCTTCTTTTTCCAAGAAAAGGAAGAAGGAAACTCGCAATTTAAACAGAAGGCATCACCCCATTAATTTTGGACGCCATCCCCCAATCCTGTCTGCTTTCCCAAATTCAATTCCTACCTTTGTGCCGTGGAACTTCAGAAAAAAGACATCCGTAAATTAAGTTTACCCGAACTGGAAGAATTCTTTCTCGAGCAGGGAGAAAAAAAGTTTAGAGCCAAGCAAGTGTACGATTGGCTATGGCATAAGTCGCTGAAAAATTTCGATGAGATGAGTAACATCTCACTTTCCACTCGCGAACTACTCAAGACCCACTTTACGATCAACCACATCCGTGTGGATTTGATGCAGCACAGCAGTGACGGCACGATCAAAAATGCGGTTAAGCTCTTCGATGACAAGATTGTCGAATCTGTACTTATCCCCACCACCAAACGGATTACTGCCTGCATCTCTTCCCAAGTGGGATGCAGTTTGGATTGTAATTTTTGCGCTACGGCTCGATTGAAGCGCATGCGAAATCTCAACTCTGATGAAATCTATGACCAGGTGGTCGCCATCAAAGAAGAAGCAGAAACTTATTTTCAACGACCACTCACCAACATCGTCTTTATGGGGATGGGAGAGCCATTGCTGAACTATGCCAATGTGATCGATGCCATCGATAAAATAACCTCCCCAGAGGGCCTAGGTATGGCTCCCCGGAGAATCACCCTCTCCACGGTAGGCATCCCAAAAATGATTCGAAAAATGGCCGAGGATGAGGTAAAATTTAACCTTGCCGTCTCCCTCCATTCTGCCATCAATGAGACTCGATCCCGCCTCATGCCCATCAACGAGGTGAACCCGCTGGAAGACCTAGCAGAAGCCTTGACCTTTTGGTATACCCGTACCAAGCGAAAAGTAACCTATGAGTATGTCATTTGGGAAGGAATCAACGACGACGAGCGGCATGCCAAGGCCCTCGCAAAATTTTGTAAAATCATCCCTTCCAAGGTAAATCTCATTCAATACAACCCCATCGATGAA
This sequence comes from Spirosoma fluviale, assembly GCA_945897085.1. Taxonomy (GTDB): domain Bacteria; phylum Bacteroidota; class Bacteroidia; order Cytophagales; family Cyclobacteriaceae; genus Algoriphagus. The sequence continues at coordinate 19,179 of CAMDEU010000017.1, forward strand.
GGAGAATTCAGACAGGCATCCCAAGAAGCCGTGGACATGTACCTCCGCGTACTTGAAGGACAAGGGATTATTGCAAAGGTGCGCAAGTCTAGAGGACAGGACATCGATGCAGCCTGTGGGCAGCTTGCCAACAAGAATGAGGTAGCTCAACTCCAACCTACGGAAATTAAAAATAATCACACCGAACAACTCTAAGTCCTTCTAATCGGTTTAAGCTTTTAGTACCACACTAATTTTTCTATGAAACACATCCTTTCCCCATTTTTTTTTCTTGGCTTTCTGATTTTTTCAGTTCCAACGCTAGCTCAAGAAGGACTACCTAAACAAATTCAAGACTACTTCAAGAGCTACCAGGAAGAATTTCCGGTTGAAAAGGCCTACCTCCACCTTGATAAATTTACCTACACGCTAGGAGAAGATCTCTGGTTTGCTGCCTTTGTAGTTGCAGGAGGGGAGCAGCTCCCTTCCCCACTCAGTAAAACCCTCTATGTAGACTTGTTTGACGGGGATGGCCTACGCGTCGCTCAAAAAATTATATCACTTGAAAATGGGCGGGGTGCTGGAGATTTTAACTTTCCCAGCTTTGGAAAGGCAGGCACTTACCAACTCAAAGCCTACACCACTTGGATGCGCAATTTTGGAGATGACTACTTTTTTACGCAGCAAGTGCAAGTAATAGATGGCCTGGGTGGTACTTTTTTACCTAAAGTAGAGGTGCTTGACATTCGAGTTGAAATTGAAAAGGTTCGGTACAAATTGTCCCTCCAAGGGGTCAATGCCGCCGGTGAGCCCTTGAGCAATCGACCCATGAAGTTGCAGGCAATCGCGGGAGACGAGGAACTATACAGTCAAACTCTTCAACTGAATGCCCAAGGCACTACGGAATTTGGTTTTTCCATCTCCAATTCCCCCCATCCCTCCCAACACCTTGCACTTTCATTCGAGGAAAGCCCAGGGTACACCATCACTCAAAAGCTAAAGCTTCCTTATGCCTTGGAAGCTGCAGATATTCAATTTTTACCGGAAGGTGGAAATTGGGTGATCGGAAAGAAATCAACGTTAGCCTTTCGTGCGGTATATCCAGATGGTAGCCCCCTTATCCTTCAAGGAAGTATAGAAGGTGCCGAAGGAACTCAATTTACCACCAATGAAGCCGGGTTGGGGAAACTTGAATTCAGCCCCAAAAAATCCGATTACATCGCAATAATTCAAGACTCAATTTTTGGAGTCACGCGTAGAATTCCACTCCCAAAAGCCTTAACTAAAGGCCTCAGCATTCAAGTGCAAAACCCAAAAGATGGCACCTTTATCTCTGCAATTATCCAAGGCGAAGGCATCATAGAAAAGCTCCTGCTGGTAAGCCATACCCGTGGATTGGTCAATTACATGGCGGAAGGAACCCTTACGAATGGAGTCTGGGGTGTACGCATCCCAAAGAAAAACCTTCCAAGCGGCATCCATACCATTGCCTTACTCGATGAGCAAGGCAGACCCTTGCTGGAGCGACTCGTATTTGTTCAAAATAAGGATGAGTTAACCCTTGAGTTATCCACTTCAAACACAGCTCTTCAACCCCGTGGAAAAGTGAACTTGGCCCTCAAGAGTTCGTTCCTCGATAGCATTGCCCCGGCTAGCTTCTCGCTGTCGGTAATCGATCTGGATCAAGTGGAGGATCAAAGTGACCTTCAAGGCACCTTATTCTCCCATTTACTGTTGACCAGTGATCTAAAGGGTGCTATTTATCGCCCGGGATATTATTTTAGAAAAGAGGTGACCAATGCTGTCGAGGAACTCGATTTGGTCATGCTTACGCATGGATGGACCCGGTTTGATTGGGCGGGTGTACTCCAAAAACGCTTGCCAGATCAGGGATTTTACATCGAACAAGGAATCACCATTTCCGGAAAAATAAAGGAACAAAGTCCTACAAAAAAGGGATTGGGGGGAGGAAAAATTACGGCCCTTGTAGGGGATGGAATTGAACTCCTTTCCACAGAATATGGTCCAGATGGCGGCTTCTTGTTGACCGATCTTCGGTACCAAGATTCCCTTGCAATCACACTTACCGCTGAAGACCTTCGTGCTCGAAATTTTATAAACCTAGCTATTGCTGTACCAAAACTGCCATTTACCCAGCTTGGAGGCATCTATCCAACCAAAAGCATTTGGCCAGAAGGATTGGCTGCATCTGTCCGCAAGCGGAACCTGATGCAAGAGCTCAATGCTGCTCCAATAGATAAAGAGTTGGAAGGGATCACAGTCGAGGCGGAGACCCTCCAGGAGGAGCAGACCCAAGCCCGAAAAATCTATGGAGAAGGCGATGCGGTGATCAAGCCAGAGGACATTCCAGGCGGTCAAGGATTTATCAATATTTTTCAATTGATCCAGGGGCGTGTAGCCGGGGTACGCGTCACCTTTGATGGATTCAATGCAACGGTACTTATTCGCGGAGTAGGCTCGCTTCAAGCAGGTGTAGAGCCCATGTACATGCTCAACAATGTGCCAGTAGATGCGAACACACTCGCCCAAATCAGTCCACGAGATGTGGAAAGTGTGGAGGTATTTAAGGACCCTGCTCGCACGGCAATATTTGGTTCTCAAGGAGGAAATGGCGTTATCGCCGTCTACACCAAGTCAGGCGCCAGCACCGTCTACAGCAGCGTGGGAGGCACTTTAGTAGCCAAATACAGCGGCTACTCCACTCCTCGTGTATTCTACAGCCCCAAATACGAGGAAAATTCTTCGGCCAATTCCATGCCTGACCAGCGTGCTACCTTGTATTGGAATCCACAGATTGCTACCGATCGAGAAGGAAAAGCCAGTCTATCCTATTACAATTCTGAAACTGCAACGCGTCATTTGCTGATCCTAGAAGGCATAGATCAGCGAGGCAGGTTGGGCCGATTGGTCCAAGTTGTGGAATAATTTGGGGATTAGGAGGGATTCATTAGCTTCGTAAAAATTGCTACTATGAAAAACTTGTTGCTCCTGACTTTCCTAATTTTTGGATCATTAAACGCGCTGCAAGCTCAGGAAAAAGGTGATTCAAGGCTTCATGTCTTGGGCCAATATGGCTTGAGAATGGACGAACCTGGTATTGGTATTGGTTGGGAGTATTTTTTTGCTCCCCAATTTGGATTGATGCCGAGCTATACCCAAATTTTCCCAGCGGTAGGCCGGGCAAGCAACTTTAGTGCCGACCTACGCTACTACCTCTCGCAAGGCAAATCACAGGTCTATGTGGTCAGCGGCTACAGCTTGACTACTGAAAATTCCCAACCTATAATAGCAGGCACACGCAGAAAATTAAGTGGGGCCAATGTAGGTGTGGGTGCAGTAGTTCCCATCAACAGCTGGGTAGGAATTAGCTCGGAGTTCAAATTCCAAAGTCAAGGCATACAACAAACCTACTTCCGCTTCGGCCTGCAATTCCCAATTGGAAAATAAGGTTTGAAGTTCAATTAGGTGAGCTATGGACAATGGGCTGAAACTTGTCAACAGTTGACGGTCGACGGACCACAGTACAATGTACCAGGTACCCACCGCGGCGGGCAGGCCAAGTACGAAGTATGGATTCTAAACCTATTCACACAACGGCACGGTTGTCTTCAGTGGACTGTTGACCGATGAATTATCCGAAGAGGTTAACAGGCTTTTTGGCCCAGAGGTAAAATTGCGGATAATTCCATTTACTTTTTACTGTATTCGAAAAGCTTTCTTTTTTCCTCCTTTGTCAGCCCATCGTACCCCTTATCGGCAATTTTGTCGAGAATTTTATCCACTTCCTCTTGGGTAAGGGCCTCCTTGTTCACTGGATTTGTACCGGTTGATTTGGTCGAAGAAGTCCTTCTATAACTTACTTTTGGAGCAGGTCTACTCCCCAAATTTTCAAAAAATAATCCCACTTTTTGGATAGGGATGCCCAAATCCCAGCCTTTTCGTAACAAGTAGATGTAGCCAAAGCCAATCATCGCCCCGCCCAAGTGTGCTATTTCACCCCCCGCATTTTCACCAATAGAGTTGGCGAAGGATAGGAGCACATAAAATGCTGCGATGTAGACAATTTTGACTGGGCCCAAAAGAAAAAGAACAAAAGTAGTTTGCGGAGCAAGAGTGGCCGCTCCTACCACCACAGCAAATACTCCCGCACTGGCTCCCAGCATAAAAGAGGTGTCCACTGCACCTGAAAAGTAGGGAGCAATGTTGTACATCAACAGGTAAAATCCTGCTCCAAAAACACCTCCAAGGAGGTATAAGTTGGTCAATTTCCTACTCCCTAAATATTGGTGGACGAGGAGTCCAAAATAGTAGAGGAAAAGCAGGTTAAAAAGGATGTGAAAAAGCCCCTCATGCAAAAAGAAGTAGGTGAAGATAGACCAAGGTTGTTTGGCTAGCGTAGACAAAGACGCGGGCATCATGATCCACTTCAGCCCTTCTTTGTAGAGTGCACCAAAGCCGCTAAGTGTCAGCACTACGCGAGCAATCAACAGCACAAAAAAAGCAATCAAGTTGATGGCAATTAGCTTGTATAAGCTATTGTCACGCCGGTTAAATGCGTTTTTTAAATTGTCCCAAAAGCTTGAATACATATCAGTAGAAGCTATTTCTATTTTTTTTCCAAAAGTAAACCAGGATCGCGCCGACCACAAGACCACTTAAATGCGCAAAGTGGGCCACGTTATCGGTAGGGCTTGTCAACAGCACATTATACACTGTATAGAGCCCGTAGAAAAACACCATGTACTTTGCTTTGATCGGGATGGGTGGAAATAGGAGAAAGAGTTGTGTATTTGGAAATAGCATACCAAAAGCAATTAATATCCCAAAAAGTGCTCCTGAGGCGCCGACCATTGGCTGGTTCACTTGCAGCTTTAAGATAGAAGCCAAGGTTTCTTCTGCGCGTTCAATGTATATCGGATCTTCTGGATTTCTACTGTACTGATCCACAAAATCAAATACTTCAGGTGAAAAATAGCCTCTATTTTCAATCACTAGTCGGTTAAAATATTCAGGATCTGGATCGGCCTCAAATGCCAATACCTTTTCTTCTAGGCTTCGGTACTGCACCAGGGTATAGCCAGAGTACAGGACACCGGAACCCATCCCGCAGACCATCCATAAGATAAAGAGCTTTTTGGGACCCAAAAACTGCTCTAGTAGGGGGCCAAATATCAGGAGCCCAAAGAGGTTACTGAATAGATGCCAAAAGTCGGCATGCATAAACATGTAGGAAAGAAATTGGAAGGGTTTGAAATACGGACTCTGGATATTGTAGAGGGCAAACCATTCGTTCAAGGGAGGGAACACAAAATTGGCCACCAAAAAAACAGCGATGTTGATTAGCAATAGATTTTGAACGACCGGTGTGATGTTTCTAAACATATTATTTAGCGAAGAAGGCGTGAATGCTAGTTAAATCCAATTTCACGAAGGTTTTGTTTCCAGAAGGGGAGTAATTTGGGTTTGGACAAGCAAAAAGTTGCCCAACTAAGGTTTCCATCTCTTGTGCATCAAGCTTCTCTCCCTTCTTAAGACAGGATCTTTTGGAAAGAGAGCGGGCCAGATTTTCTTTTTTATCTAGGGAAAGCTCGTTTTTAAAATTTTTATACTGCTCAATCAATCCTTCAAAGAGTTCCTTTTCATTTTTTACTTGCGTTTCTGCAGGGACACCACGGATGACTACCGTGTCTTTGCCAAATTCATCTACTTGAAAGCCGAGGCTAACCAACTCTGGCAGCATGTCCATTACCAAAGCAAAGTCAGCTGGATTCAAGGTCAGCACTGTCGGAAACAAGCATTGTTGGGAGGCTCCTTGCGTCGTTTGTAGTTGCTTGAGGTAACGCTCGTATAAGATTCGCTCATGCGCCAATTGTTGGTCTAGAATAAGCAGTCCGGTAGACATTTGGGCCACAATATAGCTTCGCTCTACTTGAAAGGTAGTTCCGGTTCCTTCTCCAGCTTCTTGTTGTAAAGCCAACGACACCTCTCCTGCTGAAGCCCTACTTTGAAAAGTAAGTAGCTCTTGATCCTCAGCTGCAAAGCCAGGAGATTTTTGGGAAATGGAAGCTGGAGAATCTCCTTCAAAAAGTCGCTCCCAACCAGAGACAGAAGCTCGCTGAAACTCAGGAGTATTATAGGTTTTGTAGCTGTATTCACGGTCTACATCCAAGGATGCTTGTGGATTCTTCGTCCAATTTTCTTGAAAATTTACATCCATACTAAAATCAAGTGCAGGCATCACCTGATGGGCCCCTAAGGCTTGCTTGACAGCCGAACGAATCACTGCATATACCGTACGCTCGTCTTCAAACTTGATTTCTGTTTTGGTTGGATGTACGTTGATATCGATTGTCGCGGGATCTATCTCTAAAAACAAGACATAGAAAGGATGTTGATCTGCTTGAATCAATCCCTCGTAAGCAGTATTCACTGCATGGTGGAGGTAGCTACTTTTGATGTAGCGATTGTTGACAAAGAAAAATTGTTCGCCCCGCGTTTTTTTGGCATATTCTGGTTTGCCTACATACCCTTTGATGCTGAGATGTGGTGTTTCTTCATCACAGGGAACGAGTTGATTTTGGATTCCTTTCCCAAAAATCCCCACAATGCGCTGGCTCAGTTTGCTAGGAAGAAGGGTGTACGTTTCCAAATCTTGCTGGTACAGGGAGAAGGCAATTTCTGGGTAGGAAAGGGCCACTCGTTGAAATTCATCCACGATATGACGCATTTCCACTGGATTGGATTTCAAGAAATTCCTTCGGGCGGGAACATTGAAAAACAAGTTTCTCATGGCCACCGAAGTTCCTACAGGTACCGCTATTGGTTCTTGCTTTTTAACTTCGGACCCATCAATATGAATCAAGGACCCTACTTCAGCTTCCTGAGTTCGCGTTTTTAGTTCGACCTGCGATACAGCGGCAATAGAGGCCATGGCTTCTCCTCGAAACCCAAAAGTGCGAATGGCGAATAGATCTTGCGCGGTACGGATTTTGGAAGTAGCATGTCGCTCAAAACTCATGCGTGCATCGGTGGGGGACATTCCTTTCCCATTGTCGATTACTTGAATCAGCTGCTTCCCTGCATCTTTGACTACTACCTGAATTTGTGTGGCTCCAGCATCAACGGCATTTTCGAGCAACTCTTTGAGCGCAGAAGCCGGGCGTTGAACTACCTCTCCAGCTGCAATTTGATTGGCTATGGCATCTGGAAGCAGCTGAATGTAATCAGGCATTTTTCCTTTTTTTGAGGAATTTCACCAGAAAATACGAACACCCACCTCCGATACCAATATAGGCCAAGTACCTAAAAATTGATGGTCCTAAATAGATGTATCCAAAAACCGCCGAGACCATTCCCAAAAAAAGTAGAGTGCGAATGATTCCAGTGGAATTGAAAACAGAAGAATCTCGGGTCTTCATTCCTCGATAGGAAGAAAATGAGCCCTTCATCGCTGACCGCTTAGGGTCCGGGGAGCTGCCGTCCTCTTCCGCCTCAATCAATCCTTCTTGCTCAAGCTCCTTTTTTATTCTTGAAGTACGCTCTTCTATCTCTTCTTTAATCGGATCATAGTACCTAGGCTTGATTGCAAATCGCTGGTGAGAGGCAGTCTTAAATATAGAAGGGAGTTTCATGTTGTACGTCAGTTTTTCGAAATAAGATATTGGATTTTCTCCTGAAGGTGTTGAGCTAACCTCACTGAATATTGATTTTTAGAACTCAGAAAATTCCAAAGTCGGATTGAAGTTTTAGAAACTTTTGTAACTTGATTCCTAGGTCTTTTTTTCAGAGACTTATTTAAGGTGAAAGCCTAAAGTCGAAATAAAAAACCCTAAATCAGTCGATAAATTTAGGTAAAAATACAGAATTAAATGTATTCTATTCAATGAGAACACTGCATTTGCTCAACCTTCTATGGCTAAGTTTACTAGGGATTTTTTTACCTGAGAAGCAAGTCACTACTGAGGTTTTTAAGGATTCTCTTGATAGCAAAGAAACCGCCCTCCAGCAGCTTTGGGTGGATAGTGTGTTTCATGCACTCACTTTTGAAGAGCGATTGGGACAGTTGTTTATGGTGGCTGCCTACTCCAATAAGGATCAAAGGCATGTGGATGAAATTAGTGATTTGATTCAAAAAGAAAATTTGGGGGGACTGGTCTTTTTTCAAGGCGGCCCCAATCGCCAAGCCAGGCTGACCAACTTATTCCAAGCACAGTCCAAAACCCCCCTGATGATTGCCATGGATGCAGAATGGGGAATAGGGATGCGATTGGATTCCACACTCAATTTTCCCAAAGCGATGACTTTGGGAGCAGTCCAAGACCCTAATCTGGTCAAAGAAATGGGAGCCGAAATTGCACGCCAGTTTAAGCTTTTGGGTATGCATGTCAACTTTGCCCCTGTGGTCGATGTCAATTCCAACCCCGAAAACCCAGTGATTGGTTTTCGGGCTTTTGGGGAGGATAAAAATCTGGTTACCCAACGGGCGGTGGCCTACATGAAAGGGCTTCAGGAAAATGGAGTCCTTGCCAATGCAAAGCATTTTCCTGGGCACGGTGATACAGAAACAGACAGCCATTTTACGCTACCCTTGATCGCTCATACCGAAAAAAGAATTTGGGAGGTGGACCTATATCCCTACCAAGAACTATTTAAAGAAAATTTGATGTCGGTGATGGTGGCACATTTAAACGTACCCAGCCTCAATCAAGAAACAAACTTGCCGACTAGCCTTTCCAAGCCGATAGTGACCGATTTACTCCAACAAAAAATGAATTTTCAAGGCTTAATTTTTACAGATGCTTTGAATATGCAGGGGGTAATCATCAAAAATAAACCCGGTGAAGTAGACCTTCAAGCCCTTCTGGCAGGCAATGATGTCTTACTATTATCCGAAAATGTCCCCAAAGCCAAAGCGCTGATTTTTGATGCTGTAAATCAAGGACTAATTAGTGAAGAAGAAATTAATCGGCGCGTAAAAAAAGTCTTGAAAGCAAAGTATTGGGCAGGCCTACATCGGTATACCCCCATAGATACCTACAAGATTGCAGAGCGAATTACCACCAACGCTACCTCAGAGATCATCGAAAAACTCTACGGTGAAGCCATCACCGTAGCCTCAAATAAGGGGGATTTACTCCCCCTGGGTCAGCTAGACTTGAAAAAAATTGCCAGCCTAAGTATTGGCGATCCAGGCGATACTTTCAGTAATTACCTCAACCGCTATACAAAAGTGGACCACTTCCAGATTCCTAAGGCCTCCGGAGAGTCGGCTCACTTCAACCTGATGAAGCAGCTGGAGGACTACGATATACTTGTGGTAGGGTTGATGGGCGTCAGCAATAGCCCGCAACGCGGATTTGGAATCGCCCCTGGAGATTTGGAGTTGATCCGTGCTTTGGAAAAAAGACAGCAGGTGGTGACTGTGCTATTTGGAAATGTGTACGCATCCAAATATTTAGAAGGCTTAGAACACGTGGTCTTTGCCTATGAAAATTCCCCCTTCACTCAAAAATTAGTCCCTCAAATTTTATTTGGTGCCCGACCTGCAAAAGGCATATTGCCAGTAACCGTAAGTGAGCAGTTTACCCAAGGCGTAGGCGGACTATTGGCACCCCAAAACCGCTTGGCCTACGGCAGTCCGGAAAGTGTGGGGATGGATGGAAAAAAGCTCGACAAAATTGATGCAGTAGTTGCCCAAATGATCAAATCAAAAGCTGCTCCTGGAGGCCGAGTATGTGTAGTGAAAGATGGAATAGTCATTTTTGACCGATCTTATGGGTACTTGGATTATGAAAAATCTGCTCCAGTAACTTCTGAAACTGTCTATGACCTAGCCTCAATCACCAAGGTAGCTGCTACCACTCTTGCCGCTATGTTTTTGCATAGCCGTGGCGAACTAGATATGACAAAAACATTGGGGCACTACCTTCCTGAGCTGACAACAACAAACAAAGGAGGTATTCTCTTAAAAGACCTTCTGGTGCATGAAGCTGGTTTAAAGGCTTTTATTCCTCATTACACAAAAACAATGAGTTCAGGAAAATGGAATCCCTCCTACTACACTGACTCCAGCAGCCAAGAATTTACTCTTCCAGTTTCGAATGAAATGTTTGCCAAACAAAGTCTCCGCGATAGCCTGTGGAAATGGACGGTAAACTCCGAGCTATTGCCCAAACCACACGGCTATGTCTACTCAGACTTGACTATGTACTTTATGCAAGAGGTGATCGAACGAATTGTAGGTCAACCCTTAGATGAATTCGTAGATCAAAATTTTTATGCTCCTCTTGGGTTGGAAAGCCTAACCTTTAAGCCATTCGAAAAAATGCCGCTTTCCCGAATCGCGCCAACGGAGAAGGATGTAACCTTTCGGGGAAGACAAATCCAAGGATATGTTCATGATCCTGGTGCTGCCATGTACGGAGGGGTAGCGGGCCACGCTGGGTTATTTGGTACCGCACAGGATCTCGCCGTAATCCTTCAACTGCTCCTGAATAAAGGGAGCTATGGGGACGTAACGCTTATGAAACCTGAAACGATAGCGACTTTCACCAAGAGGCAATCTACACAAAGCAGAAGAGGCTGGGGCTGGGATAAGCCGGATCCTGAAAAAGGAAAAGGCGGACCCGCAGGAAGATTAGCTCCAAAAAGCACTTTCGGGCATACAGGTTTTACTGGCACCAGCATCTGGGCAGATCCGGAAAATCAACTGAGTTACATTTTCCTTTCCAACCGGGTTTACCCAAAAGCAGAAAATAACACCTTAATTGATTTGGGTATTCGAACACAAATCCATGATCTTATTTATGAGGCGATTATTAAATAAGGTCAAGAAAGGGAAGGCCGCCGAGATTATTTTCCAAGCTGAAACTAAAGCTAGTTCCCTTTAATCTCAATTACCTTAAATTCCGTACGCCTGTTGGTTTGATGCTCTTCTTCCGTTTGGGCATTTTGAATAAGAAGCTGAGTTTCTCCATATCCCTTCGCCACTAATCGATCTGCTGCTATGCCCTGCAAAACTAGGTAATCCACCGCGGATTGAGCTCTTTGTTGAGACAGCGTGAGGTTAAAGTCATCGCTAGATCTAGAGTCTGTATGGGAGCTCAGTTCAATTCGAATCGAAGGATTATCTTTTAGAATTTTCACTAATTTATCCAATTCCGAGGCGGCATCAGAGCGAATATCTGCCTTAGACAAATCGTAATAAATATTATCCAAGACAATCGACTTTTCAAGAATCAACTGATCCAAAATCACGGTTGTATCTAGCGTAATGTTAGTTACCTCTTGAATCAAGCTAGCAGGATCTGGGGTCTTCCCCTTGGTAGTGTAGGCAAAAGATTTAGAGAAATAGCCGCTTCTTGAGGCAATGATGCTGTATTCACTTTCGGGAGAGAGTGTAAACCGTACTCTTCCTTGTGCATTGGAGAAATCCCCTCCTAGCTGCTTCTTGTCGGCACCATACAAAACCACTCGCGTTTGAGGCAAGATTACTTCCTTCCCATCTACTTTGACTTCCTTGGTAAATACATTGAGCAGTACATTCACAATTTTTGGTTTGGGCGTCTTGTCCTCAAAAAAGTAAATGTCATCATCCCCTTTGCCTCCAGCACGGTTGGAGGATATAAAACCGGCTTTGGGATAATCTGTAAAGAAAATTCCAAAATCATCTGC
>CAMDEU010000018.1 GCA_945897085.1 Spirosoma fluviale
GTAGGAAGCTTCAATTTAGGTTTTGAGGATGGGATTTGGGGATTATTCTACGACAACAAGCAGCTGACCCAAGAAGAGTTTTGGGACAATGGTAGACTCCTCAATGTAAGTGAGTATTACACCCTTGACGGTAAAGAAACTCGGGACAAGGGCACCTTGAAAGATGGAAATGGCACCCGGATCACCTACTATGTCACCGGACAAAGAGAATCCGAAGGAAGCTATCAGGGCGGTAAATCGGAAGGACTTTGGATCTATTACCACGAATCAGGCAGAAAAGCCTCTGAAGGCAATATGAAGGATGGTAAAAAACAAGGACCTTGGAAGTTTTACAATACTGCTGGACGATTGGAAGACCTCCTTCAATTTAAGGATGATGAAATCCAGTATCCAAAAGGAAGTACCGACGGACTATAGCCTACCTTCGGCAGGAAAACATTCCTCGGTAATCTCGGTTAGAAAGTAAAACCAATACCCATGTTTGGATTATTCAAAAAGAAAAGTGAGAAGGAAAAGCTCCAAGAGAGCTATGCCAAGATGATGGCAGATGCGCACAAACTATCGCATAGCAACCGAACTGCTGCGGACAAATTGATGGCAGAAGCAGAAGAAGTGGCGAAGCAGATCGACGCTCTCAACAAGGCCTAATCAATTTTACTTTCTTGCGTAATCGTCCTGTAATCGGACGATATCGTCTTCATCTGAAGGATGGATTTCATTCGTATGCATCCAAATCTCAGCAACTACCCCCCAGTCCTCCCTACCGATCAAACGATGGCGCTCTCCCTGCGGCAGGGAGACGATTTCATTGGGAATCATCGCTACTGCTGGACCTTGAGCATCATCCAAACTCCTACTGACCGCCGCTTCACCTGCCACCAAGTTCCACAACTCTGCACGACGGGAGTGGTACTGCCAAGAAAGTCGCGCTCCTGGCGCAACAAGTAAGAATTTTGGGCTCAACCTTTGCGCATATTGCTCTTCAGAAAGTGCTACTTCAGGGAAAAATTGTGCTCTAAATGCTCTTATCTGCGTTTCATCCAACACAAAAAAGCCTCCCCAGGGGCGCTCAAAATCTTGGGAGGAAATCGAAAATCCTGCCTCAACTAAAAAGCGTTCTACCTCTTCAGCAATTTGAGATTTAGGCAAATTGGGGGAAAGAATAAGTGGTTTCATACGAATAATTAAAAAAGAAATTAAAGGTAGACATTTTTCCAGTTTCCAGAATGGAGCAATTCAAATTGTCAAACTGCTCTGGAGCACAAGATGTCAAATGCAATAGTCCCTACTTCCCTACTTTCTTAAATAAATTACCGACACCTTCTTTAATTTTTTTCTAAATGTATTTTTTAGCTGGCTAATTTATTGCGTATTTAAAGCCTCAATTCCTTACATGCATCTAATTAATCCACAAAAGGCCCTTACTAAAATTGAAGGCGTAGTTGAAGTAAAAAACTACCTGCTGAAGATTCGGCTGATCAAAAGCCTCTACCAGAAAGGTGCTTCCACTGCCAATGAAATCTGTGGGAGCATGGGAATTTCCTTACCCACCGTGAATACCCTCTTGACAGATTTAATGCGCTCGGGAGAGGTGATCAAACAGGGGCGTGCGGCATCTCAAGGAGGAAGGAAGCCAGATTTGTACCGCTTGGCTCCTGATGCATTCTATGTAATGGCGGTGGATATCAGCAAGTATGCTGTAAGCTTGGCCCTATACAATTGCCAGCAGGATATCGCCAAGGAACAGGTGATGCATAAAATCACACTCAACAATGAACCCGAGACCTTCGAACTCCTTTGTCAATATATAGAAAGCTACCTAGAGGCATCTAGCTTCCCTCCGGATAAAATTATTGCGATCGGAATTTCCATGCCTGGATTGATTGACTCCAAAGCTGGGATAAACCATACCTACCTCAATTTTGGAGGCAAAAGTTTGCAAGAACACCTTGAAAGCAGGTTCCCACAATCCATATTTTTAGAGAATGACGCACGAGCGATGACGCTTGCCGAATACAAGTTTGGAGCTGTTCCTGGCGCGCAATACGTACTGGGGATTTTTGTGGGATGGGGCATCGGACTAGGGATTATCGTAGATGGAAAAATCTACCAGGGTACTTCTGGATTTGCGGGAGAATTTGCGCACTCCCCACTTTTTGAATCTCAAGAGATCAATTGCACCTGTGGAAAAAAAGGATGCTTGGAAGCTGTTGCCTCGGGCACCTCCATCGTCCGCATGGCTGAAGAAGCGATCCTGCTCGACAAAGACAGCATCCTGGCGCGAATGGCCAAATCCTACAAGGGACCACTCGACCCAAACCTTGTGGTGCGTGCAGCCCAAGAAGGAGACCAACGCGCGATCACCATCTTATCTGAGGTGGGCCTTAATCTGGGAAGGGGCATATCCATGTTGATCCAACTTCTCAATCCCGAACTCATCATTCTAGGAGGTGTAGTGGCTGAAGCCAATCAGTATATTTTGACACCTATTCAACAGGCGCTGAATGTGTACAGCATGGCCAAATCACGAGAAAAAACCAAGATTGTACTGTACCAATTGGGATCTGAGGTTGGATTACGAGGCGCCATAGCCGTGGTCACCGATAAGCTATTCGAAGAGGTTCTTACCAAGCAAAATTGAACTTGAGTTATAGCGCTACATCCTCTGCGCGTACGATCTGGTATTCCCTATTCTTTAGTGAAATCAGTCCCACATCATAACAAATCTGGTACGACTGCCCATCCGAGCCTACTTCCTGATGGGTCATGTACCTAAAGTTAAATCCCTCCAGCAACAAGTATTCTCTGTCAACCTTCGTTGGTTTTTCTCCTACTGAGAGGATTGCAAGCAGGATAACTCTATTCCGCTTCAAAACTCGGTTGATGATTCGTATCTCTTTATTTTGATTTGAATTTTGCTGATTGTTAAAGTTATTTCTACAACCATCGTCACAAAATTTCTTGTCTGTTCTTCCCTGAAGAACTTGGCCACAAGATTGGCATAGACGTTTTTCTGTTGGCATAGTTGAAAAAATTAGTTGCTCGGAAGCATCAACTTCAAGCAAGGATTAAAAAAAATCAATTTGAAAAATTCACGAAAGGGGGAGATCCCCCTTTCGTGATCTTAAATCTAGAATTTACGGTACTTTCCGTCAAGAAACTTGTTTGCTTTTCGCTCCGCAAATTTTGCCTTCTTGCTATTCCAGTGCAGGGTTTCGTTTGGAAAACGACCAGCAATCACCCCAAGCAGGATGGTCTCAGTCAAGCGTGCTGAATATTCGAAAGGAGCACTGCACTCACCTTTACCCAAGCAGGCATCTACAAATTGGTGGTAATGCTTTTTGCTTTCTCCCACGTAGTCTTTTACCGGAGCACCCAAGTTGAACGGTGAAACATCAAACTTCTTGTATTTTCCATCCACAATCAATCGCGGAAGCTGCTGGAAGTGCGGCAATAACAACCTACCTTTTTCGCCCATAAACATGGCGCCTTGATCAGGAAGCTCGTCTCCATTGGGAAGCTGCAAATCCTCATGTAGGTCAGGAGCCCCAGCTCCATCGTACCATACCCACTTCAAGGTATCGGTGGTGTACCGAGTTGCTGGAAATTCATAGGTCACGATATTATTCTCTGGAAATCCAAAACCCGTCGGCTTTCTACATTGGTTGACAATGGTACGTGGTACATCCAGCTGAAGGGCATTGTAGGGCGTATCAAAAATATGCACCCCCATGTCTCCAAGCGTGCCACAACCGTAGTCCAATATCTTCCTCCAGTTGCCTGGATGGTAGATCCCTTCCTTGTAATCCCGCTCAGGAGCAGTGCCCAACCACAAGTTCCAATCCAAATTGATTGGCGCCGCATCACTCCCTTTAGGTTCTTTGCCATCATATCCCCAATTTTTGGGAGACCAGGCACGCACCGTATGCACCTTACCGATGATCCCCGATTGGATGAGTAGCGTAGCCAATTTGTAATCGTAAAAGGAATGCACTTGAATCCCCATCTGGGTGACTAAATCCTTTTTTTCAGCCAGCTTTTTCATCGCTCTGGCTTCTGTCACATGATGAGTCAATGGTTTTTGACAGTACACTGCCTTGTTCATTTCCATAGCCATCAAAGAGGCGGGAGCATGGGTATGGTCTGGCGTGGACACCACGACCGCGTCAAACTGATTTTCCATTTCACTCAAGAGCGCGCGGTAATCCACGTAGGTCTTTGCTTTAGGAAATAGCGCAGTCGCATTACTTAAGGCATTTGAATCCACATCACAAAGCCCCACTACTTCTACCATGGCATGGCTGGAGATGGCCCGCAAATCCTCCATTCCCATTCCTCCCAAACCTATGTGTACGGTTCGGAGCTTGCCTTTGGCTGCTACCTCTGCCAATAGTGCTGGGGCAAGAGATAATCCTGCTATGCCAAGCGCAGACTTCTTGATAAAGTCTCTACGATCGATTACTTGATAATTTTTTTTCATGAAAAAAGGGGCTTCTTGGGTTTAGGGTAATTCTTTGATTTTGATATTTCGGAATCGGACCACATCACCATGGCCCAAAAATCCAATATGTCCTCGACTTCTTTGGAGCCCAGGATGTTCTTTTTTGTCTAACGTACCGTTTTTACTAGCTTCCAGGTAATTGCCTTCCAAAATCACTTCTCCATTGAGTACAACGGTGATGAAAGGATGCTGCACACGTACCTCCTGCTGATTCCAGCCTCCTGTAGGCCGCAAATAGCCCCGCTTGGCAGCGATCACCCCATAAACCGAACCGTGGTATTGGTAGGCTTCTAAGGTTGCATATTTTTCTGCTTCATTGTCCAAGATCTGCAACTCTTTCCCTGCATAGGCGGCATCCCCTTCCAAAGGAGCATGTATTCCCAACCCATTGTTACCTCCAGGGGTCAGTTGAAACTCAAATTGGAGTATAAAATTTCCGTATTCCTTTTCGGTGTATAAATTTCCACCATCGCCGTCTTGAGGTTCGATCACGATCATTCCATCTTTGACGAGGTAGGAACTTTTGTTCCCTACCCATCCTGACAAGGTGCGCCCATCAAATAGAGATGTGAAGCCTTCTTCTTGGGCCTGAACCGTGCGTACTGGCAAGAAGTACAGCAACCCAATTGAAATAAATGCGGCAAGAATTCGTACGGATGAATGCATAATCAACTAAAAATAACTGGCTCATACAAATCTAAAAGTGTTCTTCAATTTTTCCCCTTTTTTCATCAAAAAAACACGGTACTCCTAAAAAAAGAAAGTCAATCTCCTCTGTAAAAGTAGAACACCCTCAAAATTAATCCGCTAAATTTGAAACAGACGGACTGTATTCAGTGTTTAAATACTAGTCGCTGACTGCAGTTCAACCCGTTATGCGAAACCAATTGCAAATGATACTCAAATCAAAATTTAGCTATCCCATGATCGCCCTAATTGCATCTCTTCTCCTTGCTTGTAATGGAGGTTCTACTCCCACGGAATCCAAGAATCCTTCAGAAGAATCAGAGAACCCCAAAGAAATCTTCTCCGCATCTCAGCAAGTAGCCACCTTTGCCGGAGGCTGTTTTTGGTGTGTGGAAGCCCCTTTTGAGGACCTGGATGGGGTAACATCCGTTGTTTCTGGCTATGCTGGTGGAAAAGAGAAGAACCCTACCTACGGAGAAGTTGCTGGTGGCAAAACTTCCCACCGGGAGTCGGTTCAAATTACCTTCGATCCTGAAGTAATCAGCTATGCTGAATTGGTCGATATTTTCTGGCAAACCTATGATCCTACGGATGTAGGAGGGTCTTTTTTTGATCGAGGTACGCAATATGAGTCAGCGATTTTCTTTCACAATGACCAGCAAAAAAAGGTGGCTGAGGAGAGTAAAAAACATCTGGATCAGTCCAAACGATTCTCCAAGCCGATAGCCACTCCACTGGTCAAGTTTACTAATTTTTACCCTGCTGAGGACTACCATCAGGATTACTACAAAAAGAGTTCCCAAGACTACTATGCCTATCGCAGGGGTTCCGGTAGAGATGCATTCATTCAAAAACATTGGCCTGAGCTCAGTGCTAAAAAATATCCTTCGCCATCTAAGGGAGATCTAAAAAGCAAATTGAACGAACTTCAATACGAAGTGACCATGGAAGGCGCCACCGAATTTGCCTTTGAGAACGAATACAATGGCAATAAGGAGGAAGGAATCTATGTTTGTGTAGTTACCGGTGCCCCCCTATTTAGTTCAAAGGATAAGTATGAATCTGGCTCAGGATGGCCAAGCTTTACCAAGCCAATCGATGCTCGAGTTATTGATAAGCCCGTCGACAAAACCCTCGGCATGATGCGGGTAGAGGTTCGCAGCAAACTAGGAAACTCACACTTGGGACATGTATTTTACGATGGCCCTGCTCCTACCGGATTGCGGTATTGCATGAATTCCGCCGCCATGAAGTTTGTTCCCAAATCCCAAATGGAGACTGCAGGTTACAAGGATTACCTGTGGGTGGTAGATTGATCTGCACCAGGTAAGAACCGAATAGCATTCAAAGTCTAGCCCAGTAACTTCCGAAAAGTAAGGTTGATTCTAGGCTGTTGCACCTTTTTGGTTTTTGGGAGCTGGTGTTCCCAGTGGTGCTGGCTCTCCCCTTCCATGAGTAATAGGCTACCATGTGAGAGTTCAAGATTCACTTTAGGTTCTTTTTCGGTGTAGGGCCGCAGCTGAAAAGATCGGCTAGCGCCAAAGGTAATCGAGGCTATCTTTGGGTTTTTCCCCAGCACTGCTTCGTTGTCCCGATGCCAACCCATGCTGTCCTGACCATCTCGGTAATAGTTGCAGAGCACATGCGTAAATTCATGTTGCGTGAAGTCCTCCAATCGCTTTTTGATGCTTTCCAATTCGGCTGTAAATGGCAAGGCATGCATCGCAATCCCAGAATATCCATAAGACACCTTAGGATCCCCATAGAGCGCCGTAAGTCGAGGCTGAAGGATTTGCTTGCCAAACATCCAGATAGGCTCCTGCTGCCATGCCAATCCTTCCTGTAGGGCCTTAAAATAAAGATCAGCTTCTTCCAAAGGTAAAAAATCAGGATAGAAATAGACTTCCCCTAGAAAAGGAAGCAGGTTCCTAGATTCATGAGAAAGGAGTGAATACTGCATATAGATCAACTCGATTTCAAGGCCACATGTTTGAAAAGAAAAGGCCTGCCTACCGCCTGCTTACCGTAGGTAGTGCCTGCCTGCCGGAGGCAGGTTACTCTTTCGTCCAATAATCAATTACCGTTACCTTATCCAAATGTGGTCCCAAGAGACTCACGAATTCCTGGTGTGCGGGATGTGGGATATAAGTATCACGGTCCGCATCGGACTGAAAAGTTACGGTAAAAGCATGCGTTAAGCCCTGGTTGAGTCCTTCCGGGCTGGAATTTACTCCCCATTCAAAGCCTTTGATTTCAGAGATTTTTGAAGGTAAAGCTTGAAATGTAGCTACGATCCCATCGATATCTTGCTGGGAGGAAGTTGCTTTAAATCCAAAAAGAACTACATGGCGAAGAACGGAATCAGGCATAGCTGCATTATTTAGGTTGGTTTCTGGACTAGTGCTCGAAAGAGATTCTGCTTCCTTTTCTTTGGGAGCGCAAGAAAGTAAAAGGAGGAAAGAAATGAGGTAAATCGGGCTATTTTTCATGATGGGTCTCGGGTTTTAATTGATGGAGTTAATGGAAGTAGGTGTTTGAAATTCAAAACTTAGGCTGGAAGCTTTTAAAGCTAAACTTCTAAATTGAAAAAATGAAATAAAAAATCCCCAAGCGATAACATCACTTGGGGATTTTAAGCAAGGAGAGAGTGGAATTACTTAACCACTTTCACGTTAACGGCATTAATGCCTTTTTTTCCTTGTACCAATTCGTACATTACTTTGTCATTTTCACGGATTTCGTGAACCAAACCTGTGTGGTGAACGAATACGTCCTCACTGTTGTCAGATGGGGTAATGAATCCAAAGCCTTTTGTTGTGTTAAAGAATTTTACTGTTCCTTCATTCATGATTTTTGAAATTTTGATTTGTTTTTACTCGATTTTGGTTAGACTGATTTGAAATAAATTTTTTCTCTACTGGCGGTTCTGGAGGAGTATCAGAAATATTACCGAATTCATCCACATAAGCGATCATATTATCTAGACTTCCATCCTTTGGTTGTCCTTTTCGCTCAAGTTTCTTCTCCATTTTATCTTTCTGCTTTCTCTTTTTTAGTTCCGCCTTCTGCTTTTTTATAAATGTGTTTTGATTTTTTGACATGCAAGTTGGTTAGTTTACAAATGTGATGGCATGGCCAATTTTACCGGCTCTGCCCGTTCTTCCGATACGATGGATATACGCATCCATGGTCATCGGTAGCTGATAGTTGATCACATGGCTCACATCAGCTACATCGATCCCTCTGGCAGCAACGTCAGTAGCCACCAACACGCGGATGTCCCCACTCTTAAATTCATCGATCATTCTATTTCGAAAATTCTGGGACTTATCTCCGTGGATTTGACCGGCATTGATTCCGGCTTGTATTAACTTTTTAGCTAAACGATCCGCTAACCTTTTGGTTTCAGTAAATAGAATTACTCTCTCCAATTCTGGATTAGCGAACAAGTCAGCCAGAACATCAAACTTATCTTGCCCTTCCGGAACACGAATCGTCTGCTGCTCAATATTTTCATTTGTTGTTGCCCCACTATACACCTTCACCTCTACAGGATTAGAAAGTAGGCCATCAATCAATTTCTTTTGCCCAGGCTCCAGCGTCGCTGAAAACAAGAGTGTTTGGTCTCTAGTCCCGATTCGATTGACCAGTTTATTGACATCAAGGATAAAACCCATATCCAACATCCGATCAAACTCATCCAAAACAAGCGTATTCACTTTTCTGAGATCTAAAACTCGACGATCTGAAAGGTCTAAAAGCCTTCCTGGAGTTCCTACAATCACTTGAAGTTTACGCTGCAATTTCTGATGATCCGAGTTGATGTTGGTTCCTCCAATAAAGGTTGAAGAATTCAAGGATAATCCGGCGCTGAGGCTTTTAAACTCCTCTTCAATTTGCAAAGCAAGCTCACGAGTAGGTGTTACAACCAGAGCTGTATAATTCCGAGGATCCTTAAGCGCATGCTCAATAATTGGAATCAAAAAGGCAGCGGTTTTTCCCGACCCTGTCTTTGATATACCCATCATGTCTCTCCCCTGAAGGAGCGGGAGGATGGATTGCTCCTGAATGTTGGTTAATGTCTCGTATCCTTTGGCAAGGATATTTTGAAGCAACTTGGCTGTCAGTCCTAGGTCGGCGAAGGTTTTTTCCGTACGGAATCCCTCCTGTCCACTTGGCTGTGCTTTCTTCACAAAAAGCCTCGGATCAAGCGTAGATTCTTTCTTTTTCACCTGTCTTCGGTCCGTATTTTGAGTTCGTGCCGGAGCAGATGGCTTGGTATTTTTTCTTGTAAATTGATTCATAAGTTGGTTTTAAGCTTTAACAGGCTGCACTTCTATTCGACCGAGATGGTACAACATATTTGCATGGGCCTTCAAAGCATCAAAAAATGTCTTTTTTGTGTAATAGGGAATATTGAATTCAGCTGCCGTTGCTTTCACAATAGGAGCAATATTTCGGTAATGTACGTGACAGATATCTGGAAATAAATGATGTTCAATCTGGTAATTTAAGCCACCGATCATCCAAGAGAAAAGCGGACTTTTTTCAGAATAATTTGAGGTAGTTGCCAATTGATGCAGAATGCGCTCACCTTCCACAACTCCATTTTCATTTGCCTGAGGAAATGAAACTTCCGGCATAATGTGAGCCGTCTGAAACACCAAGGAGATGCTTAGGCCGGTAATAAAGTGAAGTACCAAGAATGCTAGTAAAATTTGAGCTATACCGAATGGGGAAAACAAAATAGGTAAGCCAAGAATAAATGCATAGTACACTAATTTCCAAGCAATGATTTTGAGCACCGTATTGCGGTATACGTTCTCCCCTTTAAACATTCCCATCTTGTAGTACCGATCAAAACGGATGAAATCCTTGGATGTTACCCAAGAAACCGTTGATAGGCCATAAAAGATCCAAGTATACCAATGCTGAAAAGCATGCATCTTGTTTTTAGGAGCATGTGGAGAGAATCGAAGGAAAAAAGGAGCATTGATATCATCGTCTCCTTCTGGAATATTGGTATAGGAATGGTGCAATACATTGTGTTGTATCTTCCAAACCGTTGCATTGGCTCCGATTAAATTGAGCGTGTACCCAAGAAATTTATTGATTTTCGAATTTTGAGAATAAGTACCATGGATTGCATCATGCATGACGCCCATACCAATACCCGCCATTCCAAAGCCGCTGAGCACAAAGCAAGCAAATAGTTGCCAAGTTTGATCAAACACGCCAATAGAAAGAAGAATAATAGGCAGAAAATACAAACACAACATCACCACCGTCTTGAACTTCATTTCATTATTCGCAAACTTAGTTTGCTGGGTAGAAGTGAAATAAGCGTTGACTCTGCTTCTAAGTGTGAGGGAAAATTCAGACAAGGCTGAATCAGAAAATCGAATGGTCTTAATAATAATGTATTTTGGGTGAAACTAGTAAATCTGGGTTCTCTAAAGGATGTTAACTGCAGGTTTTAACTCAAAAAGCAAAGCTTCTATTGAATTAAAAAAGTAGAAGATGAAGAAGTAAAACCTGTGTTGGAGAACTCTTGATTTGCTACTTGTGGCAGGTGAATCGCCGATGCTAAACTTGGTGACAAGTGTCGAAAACATTTTTTCGATTGACAAAAGTAGGAGGAGAAAACGAGAATTCCTAATTTATCAGAATGAAAGGCCTACTAGACGGCTGTTTCACAGCACATATTCAATGAATCAGTCCCTTGTAGTATCTCCTCTCCACAGTGACGTCTTTTCAAAACGGTTAGCAAATCAGCATCCTGAAAAATAGTAGGGCCTTTTCCTAGTCAAATCACCAAAATCTCACTTGCTGCTAGATTTAGCCGCTTTTATGGGTTTGAATGGTCCATACTTGTGTTGCTCCTCAGTAAAAGAATCGGAGAAAGGACCAAATGGATGATCCATGGGCTTTTTTGAAATATCTGGCCAATCCTGCGAAAGGTCTTTCTTGGGTCGCTCCATGCTATTTACATAGGCAGCAAGATCCCAGGATTCCTCATCGCTCAAGATTGGTTGCTCGAAAGTCGCTCCCAAGGGCATATTTGCTTTGACATATCCCGCAAAGCGAGAGAGTCGGTACAGTCCTGCTCCATGATTGTAACTGGACTCTCCCCACAAAGGGGGGTAGAGATAACCCGTTCCATCGGGTTTGGCCATTCCTTTTCCGTCAGTTTGGTGACAACTGGCACATTGATTCTCGTACACCAGCTTGCCTCTTGCAGGATCCGCTGCACGATCCAATAATGGTACTTCATAGAGGCCCGATCCTATCGGTATTTCTCCTTTAGGAACCTCCTTACCTACCCAGTTGATGTAGGCAACCATCGCGTTCATCTCTTTGGAATCTCGAGCTAATGGTTTGCCGTTGAGACTTCGCTCAAAACAATCGTTGATTCGCTTCTGGATATCTTCTTCTGTTCCAGATCTCGCTCTGAATTTTGGATAAGTAGCAGCAACCGCAGTATAATTGTTCCCAAAAGGAGCGGTTCCAGCTTGCAAATGGCAATTTTGGCAATTCATCCCATTAGACATTGCTTTAACCTTGCCCTTTGGTCCCAGGTATTCGGCTGTATTCACCACCAATTCCTTCCCATAGTTCAGCTCTTCCGCATTGGGTTCCTTATCCATTAATGACCAATCAGATGCTTTCCATACGGATGCTGGGTCAACCAAAGCCTTTACCACAGGGATTTCAACAGCCTCCACAGGTATATCCTGAGGTCCTTCTGAAAGGCTTGGCAGCTGTACCCCGGAAAACGATAAATAAAGCACAAAAGCCACCCCCACTACTAAAGCAGTGGAAAGTCCGAGCAGGGCTACTAAAAGGGATATTAGCTTAATAAATGGCTGCCTCATCGAAATTAGTTCTTTGGGAAAGATACAAAGTTGTGTCCTCTCCATCTTTATTTCCTGTTATTCCAGTAGCTCAAAATAGTGGTTTTAAAAAATCAAACACAATTGAATTTAAAAAATCCAATTACAAATTCTCAATCTGGGCTTCAAAAACTAGTTTGCCCAGTACTCGACCTTGTAAAAAAGGGGATGAATCTGGCCCTAGAAGTGTTAAACTGACCTCGTCCCCTGCCTTGCATTCTGCCAAGTAGTTTATTGCAATTTGTGAGGGAAACAATCCCTGTACCGCAACCCTATTTTCTACCCAACGGATGTAACTCGTATTATTGACATGGTTGTAGAGGTCCAAATCTGAATGCTGCACCTGTATTAAGCTTGTGTCTTGTATTGGACCTGAAGACTCCAACTTGATTGGTTGCCAACTTGGAGAATCCAGAGGATTGAAAAGTGCGCTGGGCAACACAGATTCGGGTTTAAGGATTCGCTTTTTCTCGATATGCACCAGCAACCAAGAAGACATGGCTCGAGCGACCACTTGTTCCTGCTCATTCCAGACCAAAAACTCTCGAAAAGCAAAAACACCCGCCTGTCCTCTGCCTCCGGTGAAAATTCGAAGGCGATCACCCCAACGAGGAAATTGGCTCACTTTAATTTCAATTCTTGAAAGCGCCCACATCAACTGTTGCTCCAATAGGGATCTTCCAAAACCTTCAGAATCAGCATGCTTCCAAGCGATCTCTTGAAAAAAATCTGCCAAGCAGGAGATTCGCATGCCTCCATGCGGATGAACTTGATAGGCACCTACTTCGAATACCTTTTCAAACTGAAAATTCTCAGGTAAACTCATGTGCTAACTGAATTTTCTTGGCCATCGAATACCTGTTTGCTAAAACTTGTGAGCAACAGAATACCTAATCCGTTAATCGCAATTAGCGCAAATGAAATTTTTAAATTGAAGGCTTCAGCTATAAATCCAATCAATGGTGGGCCCACCAAAAAGCCGAAAAACGAGAGCGTGGAAACCATTGCTAAAGCCACACTGGGAGAATACAACTTTGATCTTCCCGCAATGCCGTAAGCAACAGGCACAATAGATGCCACGCCAAAGCCAACCATTAAAAATCCAAGCGCTGCAGTATACAAACTTGGAAAAAGTACTGCCAGAAGTAAGCCTAGAAAAATAAGAATGCCACTCACTTGAAGTACTGGAATCTTCCCGTACCGATTGATCGCTTTGTCGGTTACAAATCTTCCAGAAGCCATCGCTCCCATAAAGCAGACATAGCCTAAGGAAACGAGTTCAGGCTCGGCCTCCACAATTTTTTTAAAGTAAACTCCGCTCCAGTCAAACATGCAGCCTTCAGCCATCATCCCTAAAAACGAAATCAAGCCTACGCGAAGGAGCAAACTATCTGGCTTACGCAACACAAGTCCTCCCTCCTCACCGGCTGCCTGCTTGTCGTTGATGACAAATTTTTGAGACAACAAAATCATTAGGATAGAAAGCAGTGCAACGACCACATAATGCGCAGCAGGTGAAAAGCTTAGGAAAATCATGCCTGCACCCAATCCCGCACCGGTAAAGCCTGCCATGCTCCAAACACCATGAAAGGAGGCGAGGATACTTTTTCCGAGCTGATTTTCCAAGCCCAAGGCTTGGGTATTCAAAGAAATATTCATGATGTTGCCCAGCATGCCAAAAAGTATCAACACGGGTGCAATTAACCAAAGATTAGGAGCCAATCCAATCAAGGGTAGGGACAAGGCATAGGCAAAACTGCAAATCAAAATGACTATTCGACTCCCATAGTGATGCACCGACCATCCAGCAATTGGTAATCCTACCATAGAACCAATAGGCAAACAGAGCAAGAGCGTGCCAAGCTGTCCTTCAGAGAGTTGGAACTTACTTTGAATGTCAGGGATGCGTGCAGCCCAGCTGGCAAAGCATATTCCCATAAAGAAAAAAAGCGCTCCAAGAGCAACCCTACGTTGGGAAAGGTAATTCATGAGTTAAAGCGACTACAAAAACAGGTCAAAGGTAAGCAGAAAGCTAGGGAAAGCGCTGCCAATTCCACTGACGGAACAAACTATTCTTGGGTCTTAGGAGTTAAAGTTTAAATTTAGAGCCCATGGAATTTGTCATCGTAGGTAGCATCGTCTTGACCATCATTGTTTTTATCCGATTTATCGTTAAAAAGGTCTTTAACTAAAAAGTGCCGCCCATTAATCAAGGCGACACTTTTTAAACGTATTTTTTTAATTTCGATAATCGGATCAATTGGGGAAATATTTTTCAAACCTGCCGTATATCCAAGTTCCCGCCAGGGCAGCCACCAAGGCCACCAAGACAACGGTATAGCCACTTCCAATCTGTGCAAACAAAGGGCCTGGGCAAGCACCAGTAATCGCCCATCCTAGTCCAAAAATAAATCCTCCAATCACTTGCCCTTTTTTAAACTCTTTCGTGGGAATGATGATCGCTTCTCCCTGAATGGATTTGATATTTAAACGCTTGATCAACTGGATTGAAATAATACCTGTCACGATCGCGGAGCCTATGACCCCGAACATGTGAAAGGATTGGAGACGAAACATCTCTTGGATCCGGAACCAGGATATAATTTCTGCTTTCACAAAAACAATTCCGAATAAAGTCCCAATAAGCACATATTTCAACAAGGCCAAGCCTTTGTCTTTGGTTTGACTGGAGTTGGGTGCTACGCAGTTTGGATCAGCGATGGAATCCATTTTATCTATAGTATTTGACATATGTTCTGTAAAGATTAAAATCCAACTAATTTCATGAGTGGCGCTAACAAGACATGGGTCATGAAAAACCCACCGGCCATGAAGAAGATCGTAGCCACCAGGGAAGGCCATTGCAAGGAGCTAATCCCCATAATCGCATGGCCTGAAGTACAGCCACCTGCATAGCGAGTTCCAAATCCTACTAGAAAGCCTCCAATCACAAAGAACAAAATCCCCTTTCCGGTGAAGGCCGTATCCCAACTAAAAATTTCTTCGGGCATTAAGTCTGAAAAATTGGTAAGCCCCAAGGCTTTCAAGTCTGCTTGGGTAGCTTCTGAAATAACAATCGTATCAGGATTACCTAGAAAATTAATGGCAATAAAACCACCAATAGCGGTTCCTAGGACGAAGAGGAGATTCCAGATCTCCTTCTTCCAGTTGTAGGTGAAAAAAGGTATTCCAGCTGGAACACATGCCGCACAAATGTGACGCAAGGAAGAAGAGATCCCAAAGGCCTTATTCCCAAGGATGAGAAGCGCAGGTACGGTGAGCCCAATCATAGGGCCCGCCACATACCATGGCCAGGGTTGAGAAATCCATTCAATAAATTGATTCATAGGTGTTGGTTGATTTATTTCATAAAAATTCTTTACCAATGGAAAATGAACCCTGTTTTTTTCTTGGTTACCTTCCCAGCAGTAATTTTTTTGCCTTGCATTTCTTACCAGTTCAAACCAGAAGTAGTGCAAGATCCAAAAAAATTCAAAAATTCCCGAGTTGGTCTAAAATTTCATAGTTTCGTAGCTCTAATTGACCGAATTAATGCTCACTTACAAGCAAATCAACAACCTCAGCGGTTGGCTTATTTTTGCCATCTCCACGCTCGTATACATCCTTACTGTCGAGCAAACAGCTAGTTTTTGGGATCCAGGGGAATTTATCGCCGTTTCCTACAAGCTCCAAGTTCCCCATCCTCCCGGTGCTCCCTTCATGTTGTTGGTCTACCGCATGTTTGGATTCCTTGCCATGGGAGACCCATTGCAAGTGGCCTATTGGATGAATATTGGCAGTGCACTCTTCGCTGGCTTCACCATCCTTTTCCTATTTTGGTCCATCACCTTGATGGGCAAGCGCCTTTTTTCCGTAGTAGAAGGAGAAGAAACAAAGGGCCAAATCATCTCCTTGATGGGAGCTGGTATGGTGGGAGCTTTGGTGTACACGTTCTCCGATAGCTTCTGGTTTTCCGCTATAGAGGCTGAAGTATACGCCATGTCTTCTTTCTTCACCGCCATTGTGATTTGGGCGTTTTTGAAGTGGGATGTGATCAAAGACCCCAAAGAAGAAAACAGGTGGTTGGTGTTTATCGCCTACCTAGTAGGACTCTCCATTGGGGTTCACTTGCTCAACTTGGTTACACTTCCCGCCCTAGCCTTAATTTATTACTTCAAGAAGTATCCAAACCCGAGTTTAAAAGGTGCGATTTTCGCGATGTTCTTGGGTGGGGTCGCATTGATCATCATCAATAACTTGATCATTCCCGGCCTTCCAAGTCTTGCAGGGGCAATGGAAATCTGGATGATCAATTCCATGGGATTACCCTTTGGATCTGGGATTATACTTTTTGTAGTACTTTTTGTAAGTGCTCTAGTCCTGACAATCCGCTTTTCCATCAAACGAGAAATGGTGCTGCTCAACACCATTCTGCTTTCACTGACCTTTATTTTGATTGGATATGGCAGCTATGCGTTGATTGTGGTTCGGTCCAACCAAGATCCAATTATCAATGAAAATGCGCCAAAAGATATTGTAAGCTATGTATCCTATTTGAAGCGGGAGCAATATGGGTACAGACCCCTCCTACATGGGCAATATTTCACCGCCACTTTAACAGATCAAGAAGAAGGAGACCCCATCTACATGAAGGGTAAGAATTCGTACGAGATTGTAGATTACGATTTAAAGAATACCTATGATCCTGAAAAAACCACAATCCTACCTCGGATTTACTCCACTCAGGAAAGCCACAAGCGGATTTATCGTGCCAAATTGGGTTTGAAAGAGGGGCAAGAACCCACTTTTGGGGACAACCTCTATTTCATGTTTAGCCACCAGCTGGGACACATGTATTGGCGTTACTTCCTGTGGAACTTCTCCGGAAGAGAAAGTGATTTCTCGGATGCGAATTGGCTAGGAATTGCAGATGCATTCACGGATAAGTATCCTGAATACATTACGGATAACAAAGGACACAACAACTACCTCATGCTTCCATTGATTTTGGGATTGGTAGGCTTTTTCTTCCAAGCGAAGAAAGATCAAAAGTACTTTTACGTGAATCTAATGCTCTTTTTAATGATGGGTGTGGTATTGGTACTCTACCTCAACTCCCCTCCCATTGAGCCTAGAGAGCGGGACTACATCTATGTAGGTAGCTTTTATGCCTTTGCCATTTGGATTGGATTGGGAGCCCTTGCCCTTGCGCATGGCTTGAGTAAAGTCACCAAAAATTTGAGTACTGCTGGAATAGTAGCCACCCTATTGACCCTACCCGTCGCAGGATTGATGGCATCTGAAAACTGGGACGATCACAACCGAAAAGGCCGGTATTTTTCCGTGGATGCGGCGCGAAATTTCTTAGCTTCTTGTGCCCCCAATGCAATTCTATTTACTGGTGGAGACAACGATACCTTCCCGCTCTGGTATGTGCAGGAGGTCGAAAACTTCCGTACAGATGTTCGCGTGATTGTCTTGAGTTATTTTGATACCGACTGGTATGTAGATCAGATGACTCGCCCGGCAAACGAGTCCAAGGCATTGCCTTTCTCGCTAGCTCCAGAACGCTATCAAAAAGGCACCAACGATGTCATTTATGTCATGGAGAAGGAAGGGCTAGATGCCATTTCTGCGCGTGAATACCTCAGGCTCATCAATAGTGGCTCTGAATTGCTTCAAATGAAAACCTCTGGAAAAACCTTGATCAATATGGTTCCTTCTCGAAATTTGATTTTGGATGTGGACAGCAGCTTCCTAGCCAATGATGAGATTGTACCCCCGCAATTCAAGGATCTATTTGTTTCGCAGATGAACTTACAAGTTGGAGGAAATTACGTCACCAAAGGAACTTTAATGTTGCTGGATTTGATTGTGAGCAACAATTGGGAACGACCGATCTATTTCAACAATACCTCCTTGTCTACTTTGGGATTAAACCTAGAAGAGCATGTGGTCATGGAAGGCTTGACCTACCGACTACTCCCTATTCGAAAGCCAGAAACGATCCGAGAGGAATTGGTGAACACCAACTTGGCCATGAAAAATTTCATGGAGAATTTTGCCTTCAGAGGCATGAATGACCCCAATGTGTATTTGGATGAGGAATACCGCAGATTTACCTCCAATCATCGCAGCGCACTCAATTCCATTGCCCTTGCATTAATTGATGAGGACAAGCTAGCGGATGCAGCCAAGCTTTTGAATTTTGGATTGGAAACAATTCCTGACAAAGCGGTTCCCTATGATCTGAGTAGTGGCCAATCCGTTCCATTGTTCTTTGAGGTGGGTGAAGACGAAAAAGCGATGGAAATTGTAGACAAAATCTCAAAGCGTTCACTAGATATGATCACCTTCTACACCAAAAATGATCTTGGCTACGATAGAGAGTTGCTGGTATCCATTGAGATGATCAAGTTCTTTATTCCATTGCTGGAAGAACGCGGCTACACAGAAAAGTCCATTGACCTGAAAAAAAGGTTGGAAAGCCTGATTGGAAAAGAAAGTGAGGATCCAAGTACCATCCGAAGAAGGTAACTTCTCGCTATACGGAAAAAGGCCAGCAGATTTAGTTCTGCTGGCCTTTTTTGATTGTTTTTGATTTCGGATAATCCTTTTTTATTTCTTCCAGAGGATGTAAAATAAGTCCAGTCCTTCCTTTGGATCTTCCACCACCGGATAGTCCTCATGAGAAATAGCCACAACTGAACTTCCTTGGGTGCGGTGAAGGCGATTCCGATTAAATCGGTTCAAGAATTCATAGGGCCATCTGAGCACTGAATTCGGCAACTTGTGCTGCAGGTCTAGAATATCAAAACGCATGATTTTTTGTACAGACTTGCGATTGGCTTCGTGGTAGGCCCAGACCTTTCCATTTCCACCAATCCCCTTTGCCTCGATCTGATCAAAAATCGGTTGGGCCAAGTCAATAAGTTGCTGAGGGATGTATTCTCGTTCATGCCATGGGTTACGAGAGAGCGTGTGGGTATTATTCGGAGTAGAAATTATGGCCTTGCCACCTGGCTTAAGCATTCTGTAGATTTCTTGGAGAAAAAGGCGATCGGCATAGATGTGTTCAATCACCTGAAAGCTCACAATAGTATCGTAGGTGTTATCCGCAATTCCTTCAAATGGCGGGATCACAGCCTGCTGAAAGGCTACGTCAGGGTATTTATGTTGCAAGGTTTGGATTACCTCACCAATTTTATCCAAGCCCAAGTACTGAGTTGCATGTGGCAACAATTCCTCTACGCCTCTTCCTTCCCCACAGCCGATTTCAAGCAAATTTCCAGAAACCCAGGGTTTGGCAGCAATATAGGCTTTAAGTAATCGTTGATGAATTGGATTGTCGCTTATCAACTTATCTGAAGCAATTTCCGTTGTATAGGTAGCCATTAGAAATTTTAGTATTTTGGCAAAAGTAAGGCTAATTTTTAAAACCTGAGAACTAAACCAAATGAATCAAAAGTACTTCAAGCTGCTGCCTTTATTCTGCTTTTTAGTTACCCTGTCCTACGCCACAGTTGCACAAACAACACTGAGCTCCACAGACCAGGCACTCCGATATTCAATTTATGCACGATTAGGGCTTAAAATCATCCCTATTAAAGTTTCCGATACAGCCTACAAACTTCAGTTTGTAGTGGAAAAAATCGAAGAAAATGCCAGTTTGGATACCTATCAACTCAGTTATACGCTTCTTTCTTCGTATGAGGAAGAAATCCAATCTGATAAAAAAATTAAGCTTGGAGCAGAGCAACTACTTGGAGAAACGGAGCGTCATTGGCTTTTTGAAGCAACGGTAGATATCCCCGAAACACAGGGAACAACAATCGCACTTTTTGAGGCAGTGGATAGTAGGCAGAAAGATGCTTATGTCGTCCATTTGGATCTGAAGAGCCCTTTTGTGTTTGCTCAACCTGATTTTGGCTTTTTCTATGCCAATGCGGTTCCATTCGATCAAAACTATCTTACAAAAGACCAATCGATACTCTTTAAAACAAGTAAGGGTCCTACCCTATTTTCATTTTTTTACCCCAGCCCTTTTGCCGTACCCTTCCCGCCTATGGAAACCCGACTTGCCGATGTACAGAAGGAATTAGTCGTAGAAAATCGGGGCGATTTCTTGGCTAATATTCCCAAAACTCTTACGGATGAGGGGTATTATTTTTTTCAATCAGACAGTACTGCTAAAACTGGTTTGCTTCTTCGAACCGTTCACGACGCATTTCCAAAGGTCAAAGATTGGAACGAAATGGTAGAGATGGTTACCTACATTTCAACCAAAAAAGAACATGAAAGCCTACTGCTGGCTCAGGACAAAAAGAAGGCTCTGGATGGGTATTGGCTTAATTTAACTCGAAATGAAGAAGCAGCGAAGGACCTAATTCGAAATTACTTCAAGATGATAGAGTTTTCCAATATCCTTTTCACTGACTTTAAAGAAGGCTGGAAAACAGACCGAGGGATGGTCTATATCGTGATGGGTCCTCCTCAAGGAGTCAATTTTTTTGAGGATAGAGAGATTTGGTCCTATGCCGGGATAGACGACACTTCCAAAATTAGGTTTACCTTTACGCGGGTTAAAACAATTCTTAGCCCACATTTCTATACCCTGAACCGATCTAGAGCCTACCAGCCAATTTGGTTCAAAAACATTTCACAATGGAGAAGCGGAAGGATGGCTTTCTAATCGATAAAGGAGCCTTCGACAAAGATTTTATTTTTGGAACCCGAGCAGTGATGGAATCCATCCATGCCGGCAAAGAGATTGACAAAGTACTGGTTCAAAAAGAACTCAACAACGACCTCATCAAGGAATTACTTCAGCTTTGCAAGGCGGAACATATTCCAGTGGTACGGGTCCCTGATGCCAAGCTAAACCGAATTACGCGTAAAAATCACCAAGGTGTGGTCGCTCAGATGTCTACCATTGCCTATGCATCGCTAGACAATGTAATTGATCAGTGCTATGCAGTGGGTAAAGCTCCCCTGATTTTGGTATTGGATCATTTAACGGATGTGCGGAATTTTGGGGCAATTGCCCGAACTGCAGAATGCGCTGGGGTAGATGCCATTGTGATTCCTGAGAAAGGTAGTGCTCAGATTAATTCAGATGCTGTAAAAACTTCAGCTGGAGCCTTGAATTTCATCCCTGTAGCACGTGTAAAAAACTTGTTTTATACCTGTAGAGACCTGCAAAAAATGGGTTTGTCGCTCATTGCGATTACAGAGAAAACAGAGAAGCTCATGTATGAAGGAGACTTCGCTTCTCCCGTTGCGCTCATCATGGGATCAGAAGAGGATGGAATTTCCCAAGAGATTATGGGCATGGTAGATGACAAGGTCAAAATCCCTTTAGCAGGAAATATCGAAAGTTTGAATGTATCCGTATCTGCGGGAGTAGCTATTTACGAGGCCATACGTCAACGCAAAAAATAAAAAAAGAGGATTTCAAATGAAATCCTCTCCTTTTTTCTTCGCCTGAGCAACAAAATCTCGAAACTTATTTTCGGCATCCAGTTTACAAATCAGCAGTACATTTTCAGATTCATTGATCAGGTAGTGATCCAATCCCTGAACGACCACGAGCTTATCGCTATCTGTTTTGATGAAACAATTTTCAGTTTCATACAGCAGCGCATTGGCTTCCACTACATTATTCAGTTCGTCCTTATCACGAAGTTCGTATAGACTTTGCCAGGAACCGATGTCTGACCAGCCAAAATCACCAAGAACTACAAACACTTGATCCGATTTCTCCATGACGCCGTAGTCAATGGAAATATTTTTTAGAGTCGTGTAATTAGTGGCAATAAAATCCGCCTCGGTACTCGTGCCAAACTGAGATTTGCCTTCTTCAAATACATCCGCTAAGTCTGGCATGTATTGCTTAAAAGCATTAATTAAGCTTTCCACTTTCCAGACAAACATGCCAGAATTCCAGACAAAGTCACCACTTTCTAGGAAGGTAGCGGCAAGTTTAGCATTTGGCTTTTCTGTAAAAGTTTTCACTTTTAATACCTCTTTATCTTCCTCATTTTGAAGGTATTGAATGTATCCGTAACCGGTTTCTGGTCGGTTGGGTTTGATCCCTATAGTCAGCAGCCTATTGTGAACTTGAGCGGCTGAGATTGAAGTGACCAAAGTTTGTAAAAACCTACCTTCTTGCAGAATAAGGTGATCAGCGGGAGTGACAACCATGATTCCATTGGGGTCCAAATTTGCAATTTTATAGGCTGCATAAGCAAGACAAGCTGCCGTATTTTTACGAAGTGGTTCAGCTAGTATTTGGTGATCACTAAGTTCTGGAAGCTGTTCTTTCACCAGGCTCACATGTGCCTGATTGGTAACTACAAAAAATTGTGCTGCAGGGGCAAATTCCAAAAAGCGGTCAAACGTCATTTGCAGCAATGTTCTACCTGTTCCCAAAACATCTAAAAATTGTTTGGGCTTGCTACTTTTGCTATAGGGCCAAAATCGGGAGCCAACTCCTCCGGCCATAATTACGATGTAAGGGTGGTCCTTCATGGAAAATTAAACAATACCTTCTTTCATTAGGTCATGAATATGCACAAATCCAGCGATTTTCTTACCATCCAGAACAACCAATTGTGTGATGTTGTGCGTTTTCATTAATACAAATGCTGCTGTTGCATAGTCGTCAACCCCAATTGATTTTGGATTTACCGTCATGATATCTTTGGCTTGGAGTTCTTGAATGGACAGCGTTTTTTGCAACATTCGACGTAGATCTCCATCTGTAATAATTCCCTTCAAATCTCCTGACTCGTTTAGCACAGCTGTAGCTCCCAATCTTTTGCTGGAGATCTCCACAATGACCTCCGCCACGCTTGCCTTTTCCCTCACTGTTGGAAGTTGATTATTGGAGAGTAGATCTCCAACTTTTAAGTAAAGCTGCTTCCCTAGTGATCCTCCGGGATGGTAGCGTGCGAAATCTGAAGAAGTAAAACCACGAGCTTCTAAAAGGCAGATAGCCAAGGCATCACCCAGCGCCAAGTGAGCAGTCGTACTCGTAGTGGGAGTCAAATTATGAGGGCAAGCCTCTTCAGCAATCGTCGCATTGAGCACAAAGTGCGCTTGTTCGGCCAGATAAGACTGGGTATTGGAAACTAATGCCACTACCTTCACTCCCAGTTGCTTTACCAAAGGCAACAGCACCTTGATCTCTGCAGTGTTGCCAGATTTGGAGATAAAAAGGACCGTATCCTCTTGCTGCACCATACCAAGATCGCCATGTATGGCATCGGCTGCATGCATAAAGAGTGCAGGGGTGCCGGTTGAGTTGAGCGTAGCCACTAGTTTATTAGCTATCCAAGCACTCTTTCCCACACCTGTAATCACCACTCGGCCTTTAGACTGAAGGAGGTGGTTCACACAGTTTTCAAAATCGGCATTCAAGAAGGTTGAAAGCTTGGCTATAGCTTCGGATTCATTTAAAAGGACCCGTGCGGCGGTGTTTCTAATATTTTTTGTTAAATTCAATTCTACCTGCGTTAATCACTAATTCTGTACAAAGGTATAAAAGTAATTGTTCAATCTGTTGCCCAGGTAGACACCACCCTCAAAGCCCTTTCTTCTAGTGGAAGAAAAAGTAAAATTAGACCTCAAGAGAATCTTCGGATTCAGTCAGTTCCGTGGAAACCAGGAACTTATAGTTGATAATTTACTCAACCAGCGGAATACTTTTGTGATTATGCCTACTGGAGCAGGAAAATCGCTGTGCTACCAATTGCCTGCAGTTGTTAGTGAAGGAACCGCCATCGTCATCTCCCCCTTGATCGCCTTGATGAAAAATCAAGTAGATCAGCTCAATGCTTTAGGAATAAATGCGCGCTTTTTAAACTCTACTCTTACTAAATCAGAGGCCACTAAAGTAAAGAATGAGGTTTTGAAGAAGAAAACCAAGTTGCTTTATGTGGCGCCAGAATCTCTGACAAAGGAGGAGAATATTGCATTTTTGAAGGAAGCACATTTAAGTTTTGTGGCCATCGATGAGGCGCATTGTATCTCTGAATGGGGCCATGATTTTCGTCCCGAATACCGCAGGATCAAATCTATTGTGGCACAAATTGCTCCCCACCTCCCGATCATAGCGCTGACTGCTACAGCTACTCCAAAGGTGCAGCAAGACATACAGCGCAACTTACAGATGGAGGAAGCGGATTTATTTAAATCCTCTTTCAACCGTACGAACTTGTATTATGAGATACGGCCGAAGGTAAAAAATGATTCAAAGAAATCACTCATCAAATTTATTAAGCAACACAAAGGAAAGTCCGGTATCATCTATTGCTTGAGTAGAAAAAAGGTAGAGGAGATTGCTGGGTTATTGAAAGTCAATCAAATCAATGCTGCTCCTTACCACGCAGGACTTGATTCAGCTATTCGAATAAAAACCCAAGATGATTTTCTAAATGAAGAGCTCGATGTCATAGTAGCGACCATTGCCTTCGGGATGGGAATTGACAAGCCTGATGTCCGTTATGTGATTCACTACGATGTCCCCAAATCACTTGAAGGCTATTACCAAGAAACGGGTAGAGCAGGCAGGGATGGTTTGGAAGGGCACTGCCTGATGTTTTACCGTTACGAAGACATCGTCAAATTAGATAAGTTCAACAAGGATAAAGCGGTCACGGAACGAGAAAATGCCAAAATTCTCCTGCAGGAAATGTCAGCCTACTCGGAGACAAGTGTCTGTAGACGAAAGTTTATCCTGAATTATTTTGGAGAGATTTTGGAAAAGGATTGTGGATTTTGCGATAACTGCAAACGGGCCCGCGAAACTTTTGAAGGAGTACAAGTCCTTAGCATTGCCCTAGAGGCAGTGAAGCAAACCCAAGAGCGTTTTGGTATTGAACATTTGGTTAAGGTGATTTTAGGAGAAAAAGATGACTATATCATTAGTTATCAGCACGATACTCTACCTGTTTTTGGAAAAGGCAAGGGAGAAAATGAGAGACATTGGACCTCAGTAATTCGCCAAGGGATGATTGCTGCTCTTCTTGAAAAAGACATTGAGAATTATGGCCTCCTAAAATTAACCCCCAAGGGATTGAAATTTTTGGAAGACCCCTACTTAATTGATCTTTATAAAGATCAGGACTTCGAGAAGCTTGGACAAGATGAGGTAGAAGAAGAGCAGTTGCAATCGGCACAAGGCTATGATGAAAAATTATTTGAGCTTTTAAAGGTTGAGCGAAAGCGCGTAGCAAAAACAAAAGGGCTACCTCCTTACGTGATTTTCCAAGACCCTTCTCTAGAGGAAATGGCAACAGTATATCCTACTACCAAGGAAGAACTATCCAAAATCAATGGGGTGGGGATGGGAAAAGTAGAAAAATTTGGCACTTCCTTTCTACAAGTTATCCAGAATTATGTAGCTGAAAATGAGTTAGAAACAGCTTCAGAGGTGCTAATCAAGACCTCCGGTACTCGATCTAAAGTTAAAATTTCCATCATCCAGCAAATCGATCGAAAAATTAAGCTGGAAGAGATTGCTCAAAACCTCAATCTTTCGTTGATGGACTTGCTGCAAGAAATTGAACAGATCACTTACAGTGGAACCAAATTAAATATAGACTATTACATACACCGCATCATGGATGATGAGCGAGAGGAAATTCTACTCGATTACTTCATGCGTGCAGAAACGGATCACATCAAGGCTGCTTTGGATGAGCTCGAAGGAGATGATTTTACGGAGGAAGAACTCCGTGTGTACCGAATCAAGTTTATCTCAGAACACGCAAATTAAAATAAAAACGAGTCCATGAATATTCTTTTACTAGGAAGCGGGGGAAGAGAGCACGCATTTGCTTGGAAGATTGTGCAAAGTCCTCGCTGTAACCAACTTTTTGTAGCACCCGGGAATCCAGGAACGGCCGAAATCGCAATCAATGTCCCACTTGGGGCAACAGATTTTCTAGGTATCCACGAATTTATTCAAAACCATGCCATCGATCTACTGGTCATTGGACCAGAAGAGCCCTTGGTGAAAGGATTAGTCGATTACCTACATGCACAGCAAGGAATGGAGCAGCTCCCGATTGTTGGGCCTTCAAAACTTGGAGCCACACTTGAAGGAAGTAAAGATTTCTCCAAGCAGTTTATGCGCCGTAATAACGTTCCTACTGCAGCTTACGCCACTTTTCATGCCGGCCAACTCGAGGAAGGGCTTGCATATTTGGAGCAGCAATCCTTGCCCATCGTCTTGAAAGCAGATGGTTTAGCCGCTGGCAAAGGAGTGTTAATTTGTGAAAATTTAGAAGAAGCAAAAATCTCACTCAAAGAAATGTTGGTAGATGCAAAATTTGGAGAAGCCTCTTCTAAAGTAGTTGTTGAAGAATTTTTGACCGGCATCGAGCTTTCAGTTTTTGTGGCGACAGATGGGATAAGCTATAAAATATTACCTGAAGCCAAAGATTACAAACGAATTGGTGAAGGAGATACTGGATTAAATACAGGCGGTATGGGAGCGATAAGCCCTGTTCCGTTTGCAGATGCGGCCTTTTTGAGCAAGGTGGAAGAGCGCATTGTAAAGCCTAGCATACAAGGTTTAGAAAAAGAAGGAATTCCCTTCAAAGGGTTTTTGTTCATTGGATTGATGAATACGAATGGCGATCCGTATGTGATCGAGTACAATGTGCGTATGGGTGATCCAGAAACAGAGGCAGTCCTTCCTCGGATTGAAAGTGATTTTGTAGATTTGCTTGCAGCGATAGCTGGCTGTTCACTCGAAAGCTATACACTTCAGCTATCTTCGAAAACCTGTGCTACTGTAGTCATGGTTAGCGGTGGATATCCAGAGGAGTATGAAAAGGGATTTTCTATTTCCATTCCTGGAGAGCGTATTGGAACTGTCCTTTTTCACGCTGGTACAGCGCGTAATGAATCAGGTTCGTTAGTGAATTCGGGTGGGCGTGTCCTTGCTGTAACTGGGATGGGGAATGATTTGGAAGAGGCATTGGCTTCGGCTTATGGAACAATTGAGAAAGTATCTTGGCAAAAAGCTTATTTTCGAAGAGATATAGGTCAAGATATTTTAAGATTAAAAATTAAATAATTGGATTTAGAGGCGAAAGCCCTGTAAAAATTAGATATGTCTGGATGTAGTTCATGCTCCACCTCTTCTGGAGGTTCTGGAGGATGCCAAAACAATGGCACCTGCGGCACGAGTGATTGCAATAAAATGAATTCTTTTGACTGGCTTACCCAGATGGGTATCCCGCAGCTGGATCAGTTTGATATTGTAGAAATCAAATTTAAAGGCGGAAGAAAAGAGTACTTCAGAAATGTGGATTACCTATCGCTCAACACAGGAGACCCCGTAGTTGTTGATGTGCCTAGTGGGCACCACATCGGCCATGTTTCCTTACAAGGTGAGTTGGTACGACTCCAAATGCAAAAGCGAAAAGTAAGAAACGATGATAATATCACTCGAATCTATCGTTTAGCCACGCAGAAGGATATGGAGAAATGGGAGGAATCCAAAGCCAGAGAAATTCCGACCTTATACCGTTGCAAGCAAATTGTAGACGAGTACGGACTAAACATGAAAATGTCCGATGTAGAATTTCAAGCGGATAATTCAAAAGCCACCTTTTATTATTCGGCAGAAGATCGAATTGACTTTAGAGAGTTGATCAAATCTCTCGCTGGAGAGTTTAAGGTACGCGTAGAAATGCGCCAAATAAGTCTTCGTCAGGAAGCTGGAAGATTGGGCGGAATTGGAGTCTGTGGCAGAGAGCTTTGTTGCTCTACCTGGCTGGTAGACTTTAAAAATGTAACTACCTCAGCAGCACGCTATCAAAATCTATCGCTCAATCCAGGAAAGTTGAGTGGCCAATGTGGGCGTTTGAAATGTTGCCTCAACTACGAATTGGATACCTACATGGATGCCATCAAGGATATCCCTCAAGTAGAAAAGCCCCTCTTGACTGAACAGGGTCCCGCCAAATTACAGAAAACAGATATTTTCAGGAAGTTGATGTGGTTCAATTATAACCATGACAACGACTGGATCAGCATCACCTGTGATCGAGTACGGGAAATCCAGGCCTTGAATGAGCAAGGAGAGAAAGTTTTTAGTCTCCAAGTGGATCAATCAACCGTGGCAGAAGATTTGGCAGCCCAATCTACCCGTGAATTGGAGTTGCTGGATAAAAAATTCTCAAAAAAGAAAAAGAAAAAGAAGCGGCCTACAGAGGGAAATGCGATTCGCGTTAATCAGAACCAGGCTCCTCGACCTGAGAGCCAAGCTCCTAAAACTGGGAAACCACAACAAGCTGCTACGCCACAAAATAGGCCTACAGACGCAAACTCCGCTCCTAGACAAGGAGACAAGCGTAAAAAGCATAAAAACAAGCCTCGGCCTAACTTCAATGCTGGTCCTTCAGATGCATCGGTACCAAAAGGAGAACCAACTGCACCTAAGCCTACCAACAATCCATCTGAAACCCCCAAGCGGTTTCCTCCAAGAATCAATCAAGGACCAAGTGGTGCGGAAGGAAATGACTAAAATCTACCAAGCATCACTTCTTGGACTAATTCTTTTGCTGTTTTCTTGCGGAAAAGATCGGATGTATGAGGAATACCATTCATTTGACGCAGATAGCTGGCAAGAAACAGACTCTATCTCTTTTGATCTCGCCGCATTAGATTCGCTTAGAGGGAAGGCAGTTGTAGGGATACGGTATACCGAGGAATATCCATTTTCCAATTGCTACCTCAAATTGATCGTTCGAGATTCGAGTAGGTTGGTCCTAGTGGATAGTGTTTATAATGTACCCATTTTTGATCGACAAACGGGTAAGCCCCTCGGACAGGGATTTGGAAACACGTTCACCGCTTACGATACCCTCCCCTTCTCTATTTCAACAAAAGCAACCGAAGTGATTTTTCTCCAGTACATGCGGCAGGCAGAATTGGTAGGAATTGAGGCGGTGGGGTTAAAAATTTTGAAACCTTAAAATGATTACCTAAGGAAGCTGGTAAATCAGAGCTACTTGTACCAAATCATTTACCACTTACAGGTTAAAGAGGCTTGCAGCAGGTTAAAGTATATGATTTGATAGTCAATGAATTAATTGGTTTTTATTGATTCTGGCACTTGATTATGAAATTGCCCTTGTAAAAATCTTTTCAATTGGCTTATATTTGCAACATCTTGGTGGAAGAATTTGATTTTCTTCAGGTGCCAACGCGGATTAGAGAGTTGGGTGAGTGGCTGAAACCAACAGTTTGCTAAACTGTCGTACGGGTTATACTGTACCGGGGGTTCGAATCCCCCACTCTCTGCATAAGCAAAAGCCCCTAATTTTTGAATTAGGGGCTTTTTT
>CAMDEU010000019.1 GCA_945897085.1 Spirosoma fluviale
CCCGGCTCAAGCCCCATTTCCTTGAATTTACTTTCCAAAAAGGAGGTTGTGAGCTTCTCTCCTTCGGTAAAAGGCATGCGCCCCATAAATTCATCTGAAGAAAGGGTGATCAAATTGGGCTCTAAATCTGTCACCTGAAATTGATACGATTCAGACTTGGAGGAACAAGAAGCTAAGGATCCTGTTAGCAATAGTAAGGCAAGGAAGTTTCTCATGACTGGAAGGAAAAATATGTTAACGAAAGCCTAAGGTAAAACATTTAGCTCTTGATTTTCTGATCTCTAGATCCAATTTGTGTAGCAACTATTGCAATGCCTGAATATTGCCTTAACTTTGTGACCGGCGGCACGACCAGCTCCTGCTGAATCCCCCAGGTCCGGAAGGAAGCAAGGGTAGGCGGTCGTAGCGGTGCGATGCCGCCTCTTTTTTTTGTCTGGTAGCCCAAATTCAAGCCCTCCTTTCGCTACCTTATCCTAATTAATCTTCTAACTTTGTCAAAGGACCTTGGACTAATCTGTTGTCAGGGACTGTCGCTTTTTTACAACCAAAACCTATATCCATGAAATTCTTTATTGATACCGCCAATCTAGCCGAAATCCGCGAAGCACATGACTTGGGAGTATTGGATGGCGTGACCACCAACCCATCCTTGATGGCAAAAGAAGGCATCACCGGTGAAGCCAATATCAAGGCGCACTACAAGGCAATTTGTAAAATCGTAGAAGATAAGGTCAGTGCTGAAGTAATAGCCACAGACTACGAGGGAATGATACGCGAGGGAAGAGAGTTGGCCAAGCTAGACGATAAAATCGTGGTCAAAATTCCTATGATTAGAGAAGGCATCAAAGCCATACATTATTTTCATAGTGAAGGAATACGGACCAACTGTACCCTTATATTTTCTTCGGGGCAAGCCCTTTTAGCAGCCAAAGCTGGCGCTTCGTACGTTTCTCCATTTATCGGCCGTCTAGATGATATTGCATTTGATGGCCTAGAACTTATTGCTCAGATTGTTCACATCTACCAAAACTACGGCTACGAAACCGAAGTACTCGCGGCATCTGTTCGCCACACCATGCACCTGATCAAATGCGCTGAACTGGGCGCAGATGTAGTGACCTGTCCGCTCAAAGTGATCACAGGATTGCTAAATCATCCACTTACCGACTCAGGGCTAGCACAATTCCTTGCAGATCACGCCAAGGCTGCAAGCAAATAAGCAAGCGTCCCTCAAAAATTCACTAGCGCAACCGAGCCATGTACATCATCAAAGTCAAAGGCAAAGCAAAAATTCCCGATTACATTCAAGTTCGGGATGCAAATTTTGTGCTTGTTGCCTACTTCAGAGCAGATCGCCCCATGAAAAGTGTGGAGAAATTTGGTCTGGAGGGCAAGGAAGAACAACTAGAAGAATTAATCAAATCCCTCCCTTTTGGGAAACTTCAAAAACTAGAACTCTAAATCCATGGATTTCAGTACACTCCCTGTGTTGTCCATGACACAGGCCACCATCTTTCAAGGAGAAATCCCCGTACTCAGTGACGTCAGCTTTTCTGTGGAGCAACATGAGTTTGTATTTCTAATCGGTAGAACAGGAAGTGGCAAAAGTTCCTTGTTAAAAACCTTGTACGCAGACCTCCCCTTAAAATCAGGGCTTGCTGAGGTAGTAGGCTACTCCCTTTCCCAAATTAAAAACAAGGAAGTTCCCTTCCTCAGAAGAAAAATTGGAATCATATTTCAAGATTTTCAGCTTTTTACAGACCGCTCTGTCCATGAAAACCTCGCCTTTGTACTGAAAGCTACCGGCTGGACTGACCCAATCTTGATCAAGGAACGAATCGGAGAAGTACTCCTCCAAGTAGGCTTGTTGGAAGCCCTAACGAAAATGCCGCACCAGCTATCGGGCGGAGAACAGCAGCGCGTAGTAATTGCCAGAGCTTTACTGAATAATCCTTCCATTTTACTAGCCGATGAACCGACAGGAAACTTAGATCCTGATGTTGCGGATGGTATTTTCAAATTGTTTCAGGATATCAACAAAAAAGGCACAGCCATCTTGATGGCAACCCACAATCACGAACTCCTCCGGAAATACCCCTACCGGGTCCTGAAATGTGAGAAAGGAAAGTTGCTAGATAGCACCATGGACGACATCTCATTCGGCTCCACCTTTTAAAATCTCACCTCCCAATTGGTGAGGGATAGACTTTGGACAAAAAAAATACCGACGGTCATCGGTATTTTTTTGATTATTCTATTCGAAGATTAATTTGTCTTCACCAAATTTTCCTTGGCCTGGGTAAACGCAGGCTCAATTGCAATGGCTTCATTGAATGCCGCCTTAGCTTCCACCTTTGAGTTTTGATCCAAATACACCAAGCCCTTCAAGTTGAGTGCCGCCGCTTTCATGTCCACCTGCTGAGTCTCTGCCTCGGAGATAGCAAAACCAATTTTTTCATCCGCCTTAGCCACCTTCATGAGCATAGTCAAGGAATTCATTGCTTCGGCATAGCGTTTCATAGAATACTGAAGGTAGGCTGACTTGTACAAACTAAAATTATCACCCGTCAAGAGGTGGAGGCTTTCATAATACGGAAGGGCACGATCAAAGGCTCCTAATTGCTCCAAGGAGTACGAAGCAATTTCCAAAGCACCAACATTCTTATCGTTGATTTTCAAAATATCCATGGCCACCAAGGCTGCAGAAGCATTTTGGCCCTCCTCGAAATACAAGCTACCCAAAGCTTCCATGTAGCGGAGATCTTCTGGATTTCTTGCCATCAGATCGTAAAGCTTTTGTTTAGCGATTGCCAAGTCGCTGTAGCGGAGTGCTGCCTGGTATACCATTTGATCCGACATATTCAAGGCACTTTTTACTTTAGGGTCAAACTTAGGGATAGAGTCCGCTGCTGTTTGAGCCATGGCTGTACCGATGCTAAGCGTGAATAGGGAAACGAAAACTGCAATTTTCATCATGACTGAACTAGTATTTAAGGTTTTTGAATGGGGTAAAGTCCTTTTTCTTGGGCAATTTGAAGCATTAGATTTCGGGCTTCCTCCGGGTTATTTTGGATTCGACCCTCCAATATAGCTTCTTTGATTTCTTCTTTTATATCTCCAATGATTTTTGAAGGTGAAATCCCAAAGGTATCCATAATTTCCTCTCCACTCACTGGCGGCTGAAAATTACGAACCTGGTCTTTTTCTTCCACTTGTTTGAGCTTCTCCTCTACCCGACCAAAGTTATCCAAGTACTTCTGAAC
Organism: Spirosoma fluviale; assembly: GCA_945897085.1. Lineage (GTDB taxonomy): Bacteria > Bacteroidota > Bacteroidia > Cytophagales > Cyclobacteriaceae > Algoriphagus. The sequence goes on from CAMDEU010000019.1 coordinate 3,264, forward strand.
CTTCTTGTCGTTTTTGGAGGTAATGTCTGCTCTACACAAGGCCATCAGATCATCAATATCATCCCCCGCATCAAAAAGCAACCTCCGCAAGGCTGAGTCTGTCACCTCATCTTTTACCAAGGCAATAGGTCTTAAATGAAGTCGTACCAGCTTCTGTACATACTTCATCCGCTCATCCATGGGAAGTTTCAATCGCTTAAAAATCCCTGGCGTCATCCGTGCCCCCTTGTCCTCGTGCCCATGAAAGGTCCAGCCTATCTTGGGATGAAATCGCTTGGTGGCAGGCTTGGCGATATCGTGAAGGATAGCCGCCCAGCGGAGCCATAGGTTATCTGAGGCTTGACAGAGGTTATCCAAAACTTGAAGCGTATGGTAAAAATTATCTTTATGTGATTTGTCGTCGACAGAATCTACCCCTTGGAGCTCGACCATTTCAGGAAAAAACTCATGCAAGAGCTTGGAGGCAAACAACAGTTTGAAGCCATAGGAAGGCTTCGGGGTTTGGATGATTTTATTGAGTTCATCAATGATCCGCTCCGCCGAAATGATTTGAAGCCGCGAAGCGTGCGTGGTTAAAGCAAAAAAAGTCTCCGACTCAATATCAAAATCGAGTTGCGCCGCAAACCGTACCCCGCGCATCATCCGTAGCGGATCATCTGAGAATGTAATTCCTGGTTGCAAGGGGGTTTTTAGCTGCTTGGACTTTAAATCCTTTATCCCATCAAATGGATCGATCAATTCTCCATAATTCTGAGGATTTAAAGAAATAGCCATCGCATTAATCGTGAAATCTCTCCGCTCCAAATCTTCCTGGAGAGTGCCGTCTTCAACGAGGGGTTTGCGCGATTCCTGGCGATACGATTCTTTTCGAGCACCCACAAACTCAAGTTCCCAGTCGTCCAACTTCAGCATGGCCGTCCCAAAATTCTTGAATACTGAAAGAGGCACATGAAAGTCAAAGGTCTTTGCTACTGCTTGTGCCAGATGAATCCCAGAACCCACACAGGTAAAATCAATGTCTTTGCTGGGCCGCCCAAGAATCAAGTCTCGTACATACCCTCCCACTACATAGGTGTCTAAGCCTTCTTCTGCAGCCACTTTAGCTACACGGGCAAAAATGGAATGTTCATCTAGCCTATTCTTTAAGTTCATCCCTTCCTAATTTTTACTTCTCCCTCAGGACCTAAAAATAACTCTTTAGTTCCTGTATGAAAAAGAGGGAATGGAAGACTAGTCTGCACATCTGCTTCCAGCACTGATTCTTCGGTAAATAACACGGGCTGGGCAATCTGAAATAAGAGTTTATTCCAATTGGGCTCGCGAATTAAAGAAAAGCGAACAAGTCCATTCACCACTGCTCCCTTTGGTAATAGGGGATTTGCTGGACTTTCATAGATAGTAGGCTTGGAAGCAAATTCGACAATGTCCAACGAAACCTCAGAAAATGAAATACAAAGCGTTCGAATTTGAAACAAATCAAATAGTAGGTAAATCCCTTTTTCCAGAATCTCATTTTCAGCCAGGGATCCCTTGCGCAAGGAAAAAATCTTTCCATTGCCCTCTTTAATGTAAACTTTCCCTTTTTCTTTAAGAAGTACAAGGATGATGGCCTGATCTAACATGCCACAAAAATAAACAGATTATCTATCTAGACTACCATCCTAAAAAATCATTCCCGATCAGCTGCTAAACAAAAAGGACTACTTAAATATGAATCCCGAGGTTACCTAATTCAAAATGGTCCCTCGTAAAAACAAAAAAGGACAGCAGTGCTGTCCTTTTTTAATCAGATTTAAAGTTAGAATTACCCTCTCAACCAGTTGATGAAAGTTTGGTATCCAACTCCAATTTCACGAGCAAATGCTGCTTTGGTCTTTTTTCCAGCCGCTTCCACTTTTTTCCACTCTTCCAAGATTTTACTCTTTTCTCCGTCAGAAAATGATCTACGCTTTCCTTCAGACTTGCTTGTAGCTGTTCCATTCAAAGAAGAAATCAACTCATTTAGGTCTGCTAAAAATTTATTGTCTGTAAGAAACAACCCAGCAGATTCTAGTTTCTTAATTACTCCATCCTTCGGGTTAACTGGAGTCACGGAAATTCCTCTAGACGCAGCTTCATGTAGGTCGATTTTTTTTCCTTCTGCGGTTACATATACAAACCCGTCAGATTTCTTTAAGTCTACGATGGACTCTTTAATTAGTTCTCTCATGTTCTTTGTTTGTTTTATAGTTTAAAGGGGAGCGCAATATAGCATCTAAATTTTACTCCTCCAAAATTAAAAATATAAATTTTAACAAAAAATAAGAAATATATCTGATTCGCGTAGTCAATCAATTAATGGAAAGATCAAAATCTCTTTTTATTTTTCTTAAATGCAGATTTTAATCGCAGACGCTACACAAAAGTGAAAATGCTATACAGACTACACTATCTCTATCCTCCGTCAACTCGAAAGAGAAATGAAGATCGTTTAACCGCTTAATGCATTGTTTGGAATAGAATAATGCACTAAATCAAGAATTAACACTATAGTTCTAAAAAGAATGCAACCAAATGATCCTACTCAATCAAACAACTACACTTAGTCATGTATTTTGAATGAAATTCTTTCAAAATTGATTGAAAATGTAGAAGAAATAAACCTAGAAAATTACTCTTAGTTTATAAAAAATTTACTCTAACTAAATGACTATTAGAATAGTTTTTAAATTTTCGAATTATGAAAAATTAAAATTTCTAAATGGTCTTTTTATTGTCCAATTATAGAGTAAAAAAAATACAAAATACATTAGTAAATTTAGAGTTTCACTTTCCCTGAGTTTTGCTGAAACAGAAGGCAAGTTTTTATTCTGAAAAATTCCAAGTCGGTTTTTAAGGCCTATTCATGAAATTTTTCTATCTTTATACCCCATAAGAATTCAAGTTATTTCAACCCCTCCACCGCTTCTTATGGCCTCAAAAACGAAATACATATTTATCACCGGAGGAGTTACTTCTTCCCTAGGAAAAGGCATTATCGCCTCATCATTAGGCAAATTGCTTCAATCCAGAGGATTAAGTGTTACCATTCAGAAATTTGACCCCTATCTGAATATCGATCCAGGAACTTTAAACCCCTACGAGCACGGAGAATGTTACGTGACGGAGGATGGAGCGGAAACCGATTTGGATTTAGGTCATTACGAACGTTTTTTAAACGTAGAAACATCCCAAAGCAATAACATCACCACCGGCAGGATCTACAATAGCGTGATCACCAAAGAACGTAAAGGTGAGTTTCTTGGCAAAACAGTTCAAGTCATCCCGCACATCACGGACGAAATTAAAAGTAACTTTTATAAGTTAGGCCAAGACGGCAAATACGATGTAGTCATCACAGAGATTGGCGGTTGCGTAGGCGATATTGAATCCCTTCCCTTCATCGAGGCAGTACGTCAGGCTCGATGGGACTTGGGTCCAGGTAATTTTTTGGTGGTACACCTTACCTTGATTCCTTACCTGAAGGCTGCCAAAGAATTAAAAACCAAACCTACCCAGCATTCCGTCAAGCAACTTCTAGAAGCGGGCATCCAACCCGACATCTTAGTTTGTCGTACCGAATATCCGCTACCTGAAGATGTGAAACGAAAGCTTGCCTTATTCTGCAACGTTCAATTGGACAGCGTTATCGAAGCCATGGATGCCGAATCCATCTACGATGTCCCGCTCCTCATGAAAAAAGAGAAGTTGGACGAACGGGTACTTTCCAAACTCAACTTGAAACCTAAATCCAAGTTGGATCTAAAGGATTGGAAAGGGTTCTTAGGAAGACTCAAAAATCCAACCTCCGTAGTTACCATAGGACTTATAGGTAAATACGTCTCCCTACCCGATGCCTACAAATCAATCATCGAATCGTTCATACACGCCAGTGCTGCCATCGAATGCAAGGTAAATTTGGTTCTACTTTCCTCAGAAGAAATCACCGCAGACAACTATGTCTCCATGCTCAAGCCACTAGACGGAATCTTGGTCGCACCTGGCTTTGGGGAGCGAGGTTTTGAAGGCAAAATCGCTACTGTAAAGTATGCTCGGGAAAACCAGATTCCCTACTTCGGTATCTGCCTAGGGATGCAAGTTGCCGTGATTGAATTTGCAAGAAATGTACTGGGCCTTACTAGGGCCAACTCCACCGAAATGAGTCCAAATACCCCTCATCCAGTAATTGACCTGATGGATGAACAAAAGAAAATTGACCAAATGGGTGGAACTATGCGTCTGGGTTCGTATGCTTGTGATCTCAAAAAAGGCAGTAGAACAGCCTTGGCTTACGGAAAAACAAAAATTCAAGAGCGCCATAGGCACCGTTATGAATTCAACAATGCATACCTCGAACAAATCGAATCTAGCGGCTTAGTTGCTACAGGTAAAAACCCAAAAACTGGATTGGTAGAAATTGTAGAGCTAAAAGATCACCCTTGGTTTGTCGGTGTGCAGTTTCACCCCGAGTACAAAAGCACTGTATTGAAACCACAACCCTTGTTTGTAGAATTTATTCAAGCAGCACTCCATAAAAATAAAAATAAATAACTGGCGCTTAAGCCCAGCCTCCTTCAACTAACATGGATAAAAATCAAGCAACCGGTTTGATCCTTTTTGCAGCGGTCATTCTCACCTACTCGTTATTTTTTGCGAATAGTCCAGAAATCCCACCTGTAGAAACTACCACACCCACCGATTCGACCACAATAGCTGCTACAGCAGCATCCATCTTGCCTACAGCAGGAGTTCCAGACAGCTTACTCGATCTGGATCGTCAACTTAAATTTGGTGATCTCGCTCCCTTCACACTTGGTGAGGAAAAGTCCCTCGTCCTAGAGAATGAGGTAGTCAAAATCACCCTATCCAATAAAGGAGGAAGTATCAAAGAGGTTCTACTGAAGAATTATACCAGCTGGAAAAACGAACCCCTTTACCTACTGGATAGTGCTCAAACTAGCCTGAACTACTCCATTGACACCCGTTTAGGACCTGTAAACCTGAATGACTTGTATTTTGTGCCAGCCTTAAGTTCACAAGATCTTGAAGGGGTAAAACAACAAACGGTAACCTTTACGGCAAGCAGCCCAGCAGGACAATTAATTCAAAAATACACGCTGAAAGAAGGCGAATACACTTTAGAAAAGAGTTTTGAAATTCAAGGACTCCAAGGAATAGTAACCGCAAAAGCAGTACAAATTGACTGGAAAGATGAAATCAAATCCCAAGAAAAAGACCTTGCTGAATCCAGAAGAAAAACACAAGTAAATTATTATTTAGCTGAAGGTAGCTATGAAAATCTAGGCCTTAGTGATGATCCTGAAGAGGCCAAGGTGGCTGAACCCGTAAAATGGATTGGCTTCAGCCAACGGTTTTTCACCGCGGGAATCATTGCAGACTCTGTATTCCAAGAAGTAAACCTCAGCCAAAGTACACCTGCCGACTCCTCATTAGTTCGTTCGATGAGCGCAAGCCTTTCTCTTCCTATTTTAGAGGGTCAGGCAAACCTAATCTATTATTTTGGTCCGGATCAATACAAAACCCTAAAAGCCACAACCCCCGGTTTTGAAGAAAATGTAGACATGGGCTACTTTTTTGTGAGCTGGGTAAACAAATACATCGTGGTACACCTCTTTGAATTTTTAGAGAAGTACTTTGACAGCTATGGAATAATTATCATCCTGATCGTCCTACTAATCAAATTAGCATTATCACCGCTAACCTATAAATCCTACATCGGGATGGCAAAAATGCGCGTGATCAAGCCCGAGATTGATGAGTTGAAGGAAAAGTATGGAGACGATGCTACCAAAATGCAGCAGGAGCAAATGAAACTCTTCTCTCAATTAGGGGTGAGTCCTTTGTCTGGATGCCTCCCCTTATTGCTGCAGATGCCATTCCTATTTGCCATGTTCTTCTTCTTCCCCAATGCCATCGAACTAAGACAGGAGTCCTTTTGGTGGGCAGAAGATCTTTCTACCTACGATGAATTCATCAAGCTCCCGTTCACCATTCCATTTTATGGGGCCCATGTGAGCTTATTTACCTTGTTGATGACTATATCTCAGGTGCTATATGCCCACTTCAACAACCAGCTGACTACAGCGACTGGACCAATGAAAAACTTGGGTTACATCATGCCGGTCATGTTTATGTTTGTGCTTAACTCCTATCCTGCGGGGCTTAGCTTCTACTATTTTGTATCCAATATTTTCACATTTGGACAACAAGCCTTGATTAAGCTTTTTGTAGATGATGCCAAAATCCGTCAAAAAGTAGAAGAAAATAAAGTGAAGAATGTAGACAAAAAGAAGTCAAAATTTCAACAACGACTAGAAGATGCCATGAAAGTGGCAGATGCATCTAAGAAAAAGTAAAAAAATGGAGCTTTTAAAAGCTCTATTTTTTTTTCTCTTTCGGGGAAGCTTCCAAACCAATTGAACGGTGTCAGGCAGTTTACTTATTATTTTTTAACAGAAGTCCTTTCAAAAAAAGTAGTTTCCTGCCAAAAATGGACCTGAATTTGCTTAATATTGATTTCTAAATTCTGGGAAAAACACCATGGGAAAAATTATTGCCGTTGCAAACCAAAAAGGGGGGGTTGGAAAAACTACCACAGCAATGAATTTGGCTGCGAGTCTCGCTGTTTTGGAATTCAAAACCTTAGTTATCGATGCCGACCCCCAAGCAAACACTACCTCAGGTCTTGGACACAATCCTAAATCAGTAGAAGCCAGTATTTATGAGTGTATGGTGGATGGCGTGGACATTCAATCCATTATCGTACCTACCAATTTAGAGCATCTTTCGCTAGTCCCTTCCCATATAGATTTGGTGGGAGCCGAAATAGAAATGATAAATATGGAGAACCGGGAAGAGAAGATGAAGGAAGTGATTTCGAAACTGAAAGATCAATACGATTTCATCATCATTGACTGCTCCCCTTCCCTTGGCTTGATCACCATCAATGCACTTACTGCCGCAAACTCAGTAATCATCCCAGTACAATGTGAGTATTTTGCATTAGAAGGCTTAGGAAAGCTATTAAATACCATCAAGATTATACAAACGCGACTTAATCCAGATCTTGGTATCGAAGGAATTTTACTTACCATGTACGATGCCCGTCTTCGCCTTTCCAACCAAGTAGTAGAAGAAGTTCGAACTCACTTTAAGAAAATGGTATTCGATACCATCATCCCTCGAAATGTCCGCCTTTCCGAATCCCCAAGTTTTGGACTTCCCGCCATTTCCTTTGATGCCGATGGAAAAGGCTCCATAGCCTACCTCAATTTGGCAGGGGAAATTGTTCAGAGAAATGGACTTCAAAAAGCAACGAATTGATTATGTCAGATTCAAAATCCCCACGAAAAAATGCATTAGGAAGAGGCTTAGGTGCTCTTTTGGAAGATAGTCCAGCCAAAGGCAGGCCACAAGAAATTCTTCCTGAGATTCCTAAGGCAGGAATTTTCGAAATTTCACTTTCAGAAATTCAAGTCAATCCCTACCAGCCAAGGATGCACTTCGATAAGGAGGCCATGCAAGAGTTGTCTGAGTCTATTCGAGTCCAAGGGATCATTCAACCCATTACCGTCCGGAAGCTTGGACCAAATGAGTACCAACTTATTTCAGGTGAACGGCGATTTCAAGCCTCCAAGCTAGCGGGATTAAACAAAATCCCTGCCTATTTACGCCAAGCCAATGACCAACAAATGTTGGAAATGGCCCTCATAGAGAATATTCAGCGTGAAAACCTCAATGCGCTCGAAATTGCACAATCCTACCAAAGATTACTTATTGAATGTAAACTAAAGCAGGAGGAACTAGGCGATAGAGTTGGGAAAAATAGGACCACCGTCAACAATTACCTCCGATTACTCAAGCTTCCCCCTAGTATCCAAGCAGCCATTCGAGACCAGCAATTGTCGATGGGGCATGCACGAGCCTTGATTAATATTGTCGATGTAGACAAGCAACTTGCGCTCTTCAAGAAAATTATAGCCGAAGAATTAAGCGTCAGAAAGGTTGAAGCCTTAGTCAAAGGATTGAATGAAGGAAAATCAGAAAAATCAAACGCCAACTCAGAAATAAACCCGGTTCGGAAGTACGAGCTTACAAAAATTCAGCAGCAGCTTGCTACCCATTTTGGAACTAAAGTGGCGTTAAAGGCCGACCAAAAAAATAAAGGCGAAATCAAAATTCCCTTCACCTCTGCTTCGGATCTCAACAGAATTCTTGAAATCTTAGAAATCATTTAATTGTGTTTGCTTTTTTCTACCCTATTCCATCCCCCAAAACTCAGTTTTGGTCTTTTTTGCTAGCGCTCTGCTGGTTGGGAATAGCCACAGGTACTGTTAATGGGCAGACCGACTCAAGCGCACGCGCACCAATTGAAAAGTTAAAAAAAGAAGAAGTCACACCAAGCCTACTTCCAAAGGATCCAAAAAAAGCAACCCTATTTTCAGCCATTCTCCCCGGAGCTGGTCAAGTGTACAATGGCAAATCCTGGAAAGTACCCATCCTGTATGCAGGGATAATTACAGACGTATACTTTATTCAATACAACCACAAGCGATATGAGCGATTCCGAGACGCTCTTTTTGCCTTAGATAAGGGAGAACCCAACCAATTTCCTTCCCTAAACCGTGCCGCTTTGGTTCGAAATGTGGACTATTGGAGGCAAAATAGGGACTTAACCCTTCTCCTAATGCTCGGCATTTATGCGCTCAACTTGGTAGATGCCAATGTAGATGCACACCTATCTGGTTTCGATATATCTGAAGATTTGACCTTAAAGGTAGCCCCCCAGATTGGCACACTTTCTGCATCTTCATCCATGGGTTTTTCACTTACACTCCAATTCAAATAATGAACATTGTTCTTCTTGGTTACGGTAAAATGGGCAAGCTAATTGGTGAATTAGCTGAGGCAAGGGGACACCAAATCATAGCTAGAATCGATCTGGGAAATCAAGGATTACTCAATTCTTTAGATCCAAAAACCATCGATGTGGCCATCGAATTCAGTCAGCCTGAAGCCGCACTGGAAAATATTCGATGGGCAATTACACATGGAATTCCTGTGCTTTCTGGAACTACAGGCTGGTTAGCTCGTGTATCAGAAATTGAAGCCTTGACCCTCCAACACCAAGGGACTTTCTTTTATGCATCCAACTTTAGCATCGGAGTTAACGTTTTTTTTAAGGTAAATGAACTCCTTGCCAAACTCATGAATGAGACCAAAGGCTACCAAGTGGCGCTCGAAGAAATTCATCATACAGAGAAAAAGGATGCTCCTTCAGGAACTGCCATCACCTTGGCTGAAGGGATTCTCAAGCAATACTCCAAACTGAAAACTTGGAATTTGGTAGGAGAAACCCCAAATAGCCCAAGTTCATTACCAATAACTTCTAAACGAATCGACCCAGCACCCGGCACCCATCGAATTCACTACACTTCTGGAATAGATGACCTCGAAATCATCCATACAGCGCACAGTAGGCAAGGATTTGCCATGGGAGCTATCCAAGTGGCAGAGTGGATTATGGGGAAAAAAGGAGTACTTTCGATGGATGATTACTTATCATTTTAAGTTAAAAGCTAAGCAATGAGTAAAACTAAACCAAAAAAATCGGCATTTCGTGAGTGGATTGACGCACTTGTATTCGCTGTAATCGCAGCCTCCTTAATCCGCTGGCTCCTTCTCGAACCATTTACCATTCCGACTGCTTCAATGGAAAAAACCCTTCTCGTTGGGGACTTCCTGTTTGTGAGTAAAATGCATTATGGAACTAGAATTCCAAAGACGGTACTACAAATCCCGCTTACACATCAAAAAATTTGGGGCACTGAAATCCCCTCCTATTCTGATCTTATTCAGTTACCCTATTTCCGACTACCTGGATTTACTTCCGTAGAACGCAATGATGTGGTGGTATTCAACTATCCCGTAGAATTCAATTTTCCCAATGACCTCAAAACAAATTACATCAAACGAGCGGTAGCTGTTCCAGGGGATCAAATTGAAGTTCGGGAGGGAGAACTTTTTGTCAACCAAAAAGCATCTCCAAAGCCTGAGGAAATGCAGTATTCGTATGAAATTACAACGAATAGAAGTTTGACAGCAGATTTTTTGAAGGATTTTGGCATCAACCAAGAAAGTTTCTACGCTGCTCCCGATGGCAGTCGTTACCTAGTTTGGACTACAGATTCGAATATCGAAAAACTTAAATCCTCTCCAGTGGTGACCGCTGTTACCAAATCCCTTCAGCCAAAAGGGCAGGCAGAGTCTGGGATTTTTCCCAATGGCGCAAACTTACCTTGGAATAGAGACAACTATGGTCCACTCCTGATCCCAGGAGAGAATCAAACCTTGGAAATGAACCCAGAGAATGTGGCTAGATACGCGTTTACCATAGAAAAATACGAAGGCCACGAAAAAGTAGAAGTTAAGGAAGGCGCTTTATTCATTGATGGAAAAAAGGTGGATCGCTACACCTTCAAGCAGAATTATTACTTTATGATGGGTGATAATAGACATGATTCACTAGACTCACGCTACTGGGGCTTCGTACCCGAAGACCATGTGGTTGGTAAGGCTTGGTTCTTGTGGCTATCCCTTGACAAGTTTGAATCCATGTTCTCAAAAATTAGATGGAATAGATTCTTCAAAGGAATCTCCTAAGCAAGAGGCCTCGCATTGCGGGGCCTCTTTTTTTTACCAAACAATCGGCGTGTGACCAGTAGTCAGTAAGTACTCATTGACTTTGGAAAAATGTCCGCAGCCCAAAAATCCACGATGCGCAGACAAGGGGCTAGGGTGTGGTGCCTTAAGGATGCAATGCTTTCCCGCATCAATCAACTCTTCCTTCTTTTGCGCAAATGCACCCCAAAGTAAAAATACGACATGCTCCTGCTCACTGCTAATCGTTCGGATTACCTGATCCGTAAATGCCTCCCAGCCTTGATTTTGGTGCGAGCCAGCCAAATTTGAACGCACAGTCAACGTAGCATTCAATAAAAATACCCCTTGTGAAGCCCATCGACTGAGATCCCCATGGGCTGGCAAAGGAATACCGAGATCAGTTTTTAACTCCTTAAAAATGTTGAGCAAACTTGGAGGAAAGGGAACACCAGCAGCAACCGAAAAAGCAAGCCCGTTGGCTTGACCTTCCCCATGGTAGGGATCTTGTCCCAAAATCACCACCTTAACTGCAGGCAAAGGGCAGTGCCAAAAGGCTGAAAAAATCTGCTTGCCTGGTGGAAATATGCGGTGATCCTGATACTCCTGCTTGACAAATTCAGTAAGTTTTACAAATGAATCGCTTTGGAAAATTGGACTTAAGGCCGCTTTCCAAGTGGGCTCTAGGGCAACATCCATGGGATTGGGGTTGATTTGAGAAGTAGAAATCCTAACTTAGTGCTTGAAACATAAATATGATGGTCTCTGCGATTACCAAAGGAATTCAAGTAAGTGTTGAAACTACCTACCAGCCGGATTTTTCAAATCCGCATCAGCACCATTATGTATTCACTTACAAGGTACACATAGAAAATAAAAGCAACGATACCGTACAGTTACTGAGAAGGAGATGGGAGATTTTTGATGCTGCAGAAAGTAGAAAAATCGTCGAGGGAGATGGAGTAGTGGGCCAGCAACCTATTCTGGAGCCTGGAGAGTTTCATACCTATGTTTCTGGTTGCAACTTAAAATCCGGAATTGGGAAAATGAAAGGTTTTTTTACGCTCGAAAAATTAAAGGATGGCAAACTCATGGAAGTAATTATCCCTGAATTTCAGCTTATTTCTACCCTCTTTCAAAATTAATGCTTCGGAATTCACTGGCTATTGCCTTTGCCTATTTTCAGCATTGGCTAAAAAAAGAGGACCTTTACAGCCAGCAATCCCCTTTTATTTTTTCACTGTACCAGGGCTTACTCGCTTACCAAAAAAAGTCCCAATCCTACTCAGAAAAGGAATGGAATTTTGCCTCAACCATTTTTTCAACCCCCATCCACCACAGAATAAATAACAACAAGGCGTTCAAATTCAGCGAGTCCAAAAACCAAAGTACAGGATGGAGCCCTCGGAAAAAAGCGGCCCTTTTGTGTTCTTATTTTTGCCAAACGACCGCTGCAAAACAGGTAGTAGAAGTGGGTACCGGTAATGGAACTGTAACTAGGTTGCTTGATCAAGTGACAATAGGGAATTTTTACACCTTCAGCGAATCGGATTCTTTTGAATCAACGGCGGCATTTTCCTCAAAGACCACCGTGAGTAGCGGATTCCCCAACGAAGTGACAACAGCGTCCATGCAAGCCTTGAGCGCGATCGATTTTGTAGTCATTCACCCTCAATTTTCACAGGATACTATTCGGAAAGCACTGGCTATTTGCCTGCCTCGAATGCAACCCAAAGGGATCCTTGTACTGGGAGGCATTCATCAGAGTGAAGAAATGAAAGCTTGCTGGAAGGAAGTTCAAAAAGATAGCCGAACGAAGCTTACCCTCGATTTTTTTGAGTATGGCCTGGTATTTTTCTCCTATTCCGGTACAAAGACCCACCTGTTTTTAGGGGTTTAAATAAGGAGATGGCCAGTATTTAGGAATCAATACTATTACTGAAGATCCCTCAGCTAGGGCTTTGTGGTAAACTTTATCGCTACCAACCAAGAATTGGCAAAGATATTGATAAAGAGAAGGTAAGGTTTTTGTTCGAAGGTAAAACTACAGGATACTCCTTCAGCAACTATCAATTACTACCCCTTGCCGATTCTCGTTTACTATGGAACAATTTAGCAAAGACCAAAAGGCCCCAAAAACTGAACAAGGCAAAAACTTGATTTTGGTGGTGTTGGTGCTACTAGTCTTGATCAGCGGAGCAAAGCTGTATTTAGACCACTTGGACAAAAACAAGCAGACCGCGGAGATTTCGGTATTGACTGCAGAGAATGAAATCTTGAGCGCGAGATTAGATTCTGTGGAGAAACAACTTCAGATTCGAATTCTAGAACTAGAAAAATTGGGTGCAAATGTCACGGAGCTTCGCTTTTTGCAAGATCAGTTGATTCAAGAAAAAAAATCCAATGCACAGCGAAGTGCCGGGGAAATTGAAGCATTAAACCAACGAATTAAGGATCTTTCCACCTTATTGGTTCAAAAGGACAAGGAGATTGGCCAACTACAGGAACGCTTTCAAGCGGTGTCCTCAGAAAATGAAGAGCTGAAAAGCAATCAATCTGAACTAGAGAAAGAAGTTACTGAGATCAATTTACAGAAAGAGGAATTAGCCACTAAAGTTGCAGAAGCCTCTAAACTCAAGATTTCCGGAATCCGTGTTTCTGGAATTAATGCTCGAGGCAAAGAGTTGGATGCTAAGGGTAAAACTTTTAAAAAGAAACAAATCAAAGGAATCCGAATAGTGGTTCAGCTTGCTGATAATTCAGTTGCAGAAAAAGGAAGTCGTACTGCCTACCTTCAACTCGTAGGGCCCAATAAACTCCCTATTTTTGATCTTGCAAAGGGGTCAGGAACCTTTAAATGGTCGGGTGAAGAGGAGTTTTTTACTGTGAAGCAGGAGTTTTGGTATGACACGAAGGAACAGACAATCGTGTTTTTTTACGAGAAAGGAAGTGCATACAGCCTCGGAATCCACGAAGTTAAGCTGTATGTCGATAAGCAGTACTTAGGAAGCAGTTCATTTGTGATTGAGTAGACGTCATCCAGCATCCTGGTTATTTTTTGATTAATACCCTTAGATTCTAGATAATTATTTGGAGGGTAGGCTGTTTTATACTACTTTTGCGGTCTGTTTATTTAAATTCCAACAAACACATTAAAAAATGTTCCAAAGAAGTTACGAGACGGTATTCATTTTAACTCCCGTTTTATCTGATGTTCAGATGAAGGATACCGTCGACAAGTTTGTGAACTTGTTAAAAGAAGAGGGGGCAGATGTTATCAATGTGGAAAACTGGGGTCTCAAGAAGATGGCATATCCGATTGAGAAAAAGACCACAGGTTTTTATGCATTGGTAGAGTTCAAGGCTGATCCAACACTAATCAAAAAGTTTGAGATTGAAATCAGACGTGATGAGAAAGTAATGCGATTTCTGACTACTGTATTAGACAAACACGCCATCGTGTATGCCGAAAGAAGAAGAAAAGGAGAATTTAACAAAAAAGCTGAAGTTAAGGAGGAGCAAGCCCAATGACACTAGTAAACGAACCTATCAACAGAGGCGAAATCAGAAAGAAATATTGCCGATTCAAGAAGCATGGTATCAAGTATATCGACTACAAGGATCCAAATTTTCTCTTGAAATTCGTAAACGAGCAAGGAAAAATCCTTCCAAGAAGACTTTCCGGTAACTCTGCAAAGTATCAGCGGAAAGTTGCTCAAGCCATTAAGAAAGCAAGACAATTGGCTTTGTTACCATTCGTAACCGACGGTTTGAAATAGGCCCACGGTGTATCGTTCAATCAATAAAGATCATTACAAATGGAAATCATTCTAAAAACAGATATCAAAGGTCTTGGATACAAAAATGACTTGGTGAGCGTAAAGCCGGGATACGGTAGAAACTACCTTATTCCTCAGGGATTTGCAGTGCTCGCTACAGGGTCAAATAAAAAAATCCTAACTGAAAATATCAAGCAAGCAGCACATAAAGCTGAAAAGATCAAGACTGAGGCAGAAAACATTGCTGCAAAAATTACCGAAACAACCCTTGAAATCAAGGCAAAAATCGGTGAAACCGGTAAAATTTTCGGAAAGGTCACTACGCTACAAATTTCAGATGCCTTAGCAACAAAAGGATTTGAAATCGATAGAAAGAAAATCGCCATTACTGTGCCTGTGGATGGCGCTGGAGAATTTACTGCTGATATTGACCTACATAGAGAGGTGAAAACTCAGGTTAAATTTGTCGTAATAGCTGAATAACCAATTCGCAAAATCATAAAAAAGCCCCGTAAATACGGGGCTTTTTTTTATGCCAATGCAGATTCCAAATCGTCAACCAGCTTCTTGGCTACCAACTTGCTATTTTTGTCACGCGCAGCTCTAAATAAGGCGAGGGCCGCTTCACTCTTTTCTACCAAACCTGAAGGATTTTGATCGTTTTGGTAGCTCCCCCAGCACCAGCTCAGCTCAGCAGCTAAATTCACCTGGGATAATTTTTCTAGTTTGTCGATGACCGGAGTCACCACCTTTTCCATTCTTTGTGAGTTCATGTTAGAATTTTTTTGTTGGTTTATTTTCTTTTACTGAACAAATCTCTGTATTTTTTTTATTTATTTTAAAATAAATCAATTTTTATTACCGATTTAATAATTTTAATCGATTTACAAGCCGACTTTCATTTACCAACAAGAAAAAACACTAAAGACAATGGGTTTTTTCCATTCAAAGCCAAGTCACTTGACCCCAAAGAATTAGCATCCCCAAACCTGTAAAATCAAAAATCTTTTAAGCTAGGCTTGGAAAAAAAATTAGAGAACTCTACCTTTGTACCACAAATTCAGAAGTAGTCCTACTTTTGAATGTCACTGACTGATGGTGTAACTGGCAACACGTCTGATTTTGGTTCAGAAGAGTCTAGGTTCGAGCCCTAGTCGGTCAACTAAAACCTCCCTCAAGGAGGTTTTTTTATACCCCCACTCTTCCTCTCACCTTTCTGTCCCTAGTTAAAAAAACACCTCCAAAACTTGAAGTTCTGGAGGTGCCTGTTCCTAAGTAGTGTATTTCTTAGGGTCTAGTTGTACAACCCATTAAACAACATTTTAAAGGTGCCATGTGCCTGCCCACGGAAGGTGATCTCGGGGCCAAAGGCATAGAGCTTACCTTTACCTACCCGAGCCTCGAAAGCAGTGACTCCTCGCTTCAAGTAATTTTGTCCCCATGCCCAGCCACTTCGAAGGGGCGGGGTCATTCCAAACCAGGCCAAAGGCTTCACCCCTAAACTAGCTGCTTCTGGAGCCAGACGAAATACAGGGCTATTGGAAAACATAATGTCTGCTTTTTGGCCCATCCCAAAATTGATTGGAGCAGAGGAATCTACCTCCATCTCCAACACACTTCCTGGAATGTAATACTTATCCCCCGTTAGAGACTTTTCCTGGCCATTCACGATCTCAACCAAAGCATTAGAAACAGGTAGCCCTAAATGGCTTGCTAAGGATGTCGCGCCTCCTGCCGTTAGAATTTGCCCACCCCCCTCAAGAAATTTCCTCAGTTCTGGAATGGACTTGTCAATAGAAAGCCTTCCTAGCATGTGATGATACATTGCAGGAATGTCTTCCTTTTTGGGTTGCGCCCCGGCACCATATCCACCCCCAGCTCCTGGCATACCCGGACCCATGAATAAGAGCACATCGTACTTTTCAGCCAAGTTGCCCCCATCGATCTCCATCGGAAATACCTGTGCAAAATCGAAATGAAACTGTTCCATAATCCATCTCGTCCAACCCGAAGGCATGGAGCCCCCATAATAATCGTACAGCCCAATCCGTGCAGGCTTAATTTCTTTTGCGCCAGAAGGCATTCCTTTTGCTGCAGTAGGCTTTAATCCATAGTTTCGAGCGGCTTGTTCTACTATTTTTTTGCCTGCCGCAGGAACATAAAAAGTTCCTGCAGGAATAGTCCCAGAGGCGGTTTGTGTACGGTATACCTTGATCTTTCCTTTCAACAAGTCATTCACCGCTGTAAAGGAATCATTGACACGTGGGTCAAGAAAATAGCCTGAAGATGTAGCTGGCAATGCAGAAGCCTCTGGGAAAAGCAATTGCCCATAAGCGACCGCCTCAAAAGGACCATCAAAGCCTTCCATAATTCGATCTGCCTCAATCCCCATCTGGAAAGCTAGCGTCCAACCTGCCGCATCATAAGGCCGAACAGGAGGTCCCCCAGGATATTGAAAATCGTTGGGGTGGTCTTGAGGTTCAAACATGTCGATTACATGGGGACGGAATGCCTGGGCTGTCTTCACGATATAAGATCCTTTCGGATAGTTTTTACCTCCCAAAGTAAAATCGCTTGTGGCCCGATGCACCAGAATACCTGACTTAATCAAAGCATTTAAAAACTTAATTGCAGTGGGGAAATCAGCCTGATCAGCCGATAAAATATAGCCTCTAGGGTCCCTTTTAGCAGGATCAGCATAGACTGAATCATAGAAAGCGAGTGGAATCCCTGCTCTATTGCCAAAATAAGCCTCTTCAGGATCATCGCCTGCGGGCTTACCCTTACTGGCCTCAAAGGAATTTTGAATGTCCTGAGCATACTTGGGATAGCGTGTCCAGGTATCCGTATTTCCTCTCTCGATGGATTTTTTACCCATCAAATAGAAGTTATAAAGCAACTCATCGCCATGCCGCACCGCATGATTGAGAATCGCATAATTCATGGAAACCGAATACTCGATGGAACGGCGGAAAGGCCAAGGCCCAGGGGTCACAGGGAAAGGATTGCCATTGTTTGGAATCAAGCGATCGGGAACCAAAGGAATGGAAAAAGGAGAAGGGTCCCCCACTATTTCAGTCAAGATTCCGATCATGTTGTGGTAGTATGGAGTGGTTCTCAAACCCCCATTCCACCAAGTAGAAAATACTGATCCATCCAAGCGGGCAAAGCCTGGTTTTTCCTCTTGATGCAGCCGATTGATCATCGCCGCTCCTACCGCATCTAAGCTAGTAATAATCAAGGGATCGAAGACATGGTTGAACGGATCTCGGTAAGGAGGTCCTGCCACCACAGTACCGGCCGGACCTGATTGGTGGTGGTTGTAGATGATTTGAGGCATCCACTCCACGTATTGCTGCATGGAAATATTAGCTGATTCCTTCATGTTATTCATGAAAAAATCCCGGTTATTGTCATGCCCTACATACTTTTGATACAGCACAGGAATATTTTTATTCCGTTTGGTCTTTTCTTCTGGTCGCATGTACCAATCGGACATGATCTCCATTCCATCTGGGTTCACATGAACCAATAGAATGATGACCTCATCCAAAATTCGAAATGTTTCCGAATCATTTTTAGAAGCCAGTTCGTAAAGCGTCTCGATCAACTGCTGCGCACCCACCACCTCGTTGGCATGGAGGCCTCCATCAATCCATACGATAGGCTTGCCCTCACTTGCGAGGGATTGAGCCTCCTCCATCGAGATTTCTGCTCTTCCTAATTTGCGTGAGATCTCTTTGAACCGCTCAATTTGCGGGAAATTTTTGGGAGCTGTTATTACCAAAAGTGGTTGCTCTCGCCCAAACTCGGTTTGTCCAATACTCCGGTATTCCACTCTATCAGATAGCTCCGCAATTTTCTTAAAATAGGCTTCGGTTTGCGAAAAATTAGCCAGCATATACGGCTCTCCAATAGTAAACCCAAAATGTTCTTTGGGAGTAGGAAGAGATTGGGCAAGAAGACAGATAGGCAAAAGACCGATCTGTATTACTAGTAGAAAGATTTTTTTCATGGACTGGAATAGTTATAAAGACTCAATTTACCGTTTTGAACTTGGAAACGAATCAAAAAATAATCCTCACTAAGAAATTTTACAGGATCGGAAAAATGGAGCCCAAAAACAGGGTGAATCTCCTCCTGAAAACAAAAGAAAGCCTTGCTCTTTGCACAAAACGACAAGTGGGAAAAGAACATTTCCTTATCCAAAAAATTTTATTCGAAAGACCTGGTTCTCAAAGACTGACCTTTCCTCAAAATCATTACTTTTGTTTACCGATCCTTTCCATCCTCACCCTTCAAACTCCCTTGATTCCTATGTCCGAGGTAAAAATCTTTGCAGGCTCCAACAGTATAGATTTGGCACAAAAAATTGCCAAAAGCTATGGTAAGAAATTAGGGGAACTGACCCTATCCAGATTCAGCGATGGTGAAATGTCACCCAGTTTTGATGAATCTATTCGAGGCTGTACCGTATTTATCATTCAAAGCACCAACCCCCCAAGCGACAACTTACTTGAGCTTTGTCTCCTGATTGATGCTGCCAAAAGAGCCAGCGCCTACAAGGTATGTGCGGTAATCCCCTACTTTGGCTATGCGCGTCAAGACCGAAAAGACAGGCCTCGAGTATCTATCGCGGCCAAGTTGATTGCCAACATGCTGACTTCAGCTGGTGCTGACAGAATCATGGCTTGCGATTTACATGCAGGCCAAATCCAAGGTTTTTTTGATATTCCATTGGACCATTTAAATGGATCTGCTATATTTGCACCCTATTTGAGTACGCTTCGATTGAAAGACATGATTTTTGCTGCTCCCGATGTAGGGGGTGTCGCCAGAGCAAGGTCTTTTGCCAAGCACTTTGAAGTAGAAATGGTCGTCTGTGATAAGCACAGAAAAAGAGCCAACGAAATTGCTTCCATGCAGGTGATTGGAGATGTGGAAGGAAAGGATGTGATACTCGTAGATGATTTGGTAGATACCGCAGGCACTTTGTGCAAAGCAGCTCAAATCATTAAGGAAAAGGGAGCTAATTCAGTAAGAGCAATCGTCACACACGGTGTGCTTTCGGGAAAAGCATACGAAAACATAGAAGATTCTGTGTTGGAGGAAATAGTCATTACCGACACCATTCCTTTGAAATTTCCCTCTGACAAAATCCAAGTACTGAGTGTAGGAGAATTGTTTGGCAAAGCCATACATGCTGTGACAGGTCACACCTCCATCAGTTCCTTATTTATTTAAAACCAATTTTAAAATACAAATACATGAAAACACTAGAGATTATAGGGTTTAAAAGAGCAAATCTCGACAGTGCTGCTTTGAATGAAATCAGAGATGCCGGCAATGTTCCCTGCGTAGTTTATGGACCAGGCATTCCTGATCAAGTACATTTCTATTCCCCAGCGATTCTTTTTAGAGCCCTGATTTACACGCCAGATGTTCACCTTGTTGAGTTGAACATTGAAGGCAGAATCATCAAGGCAGTCTTGAAAGAAGCACAGTTTCACCCAGTAAGCGAAGTATTGCTTCATGCAGACTTCATGGCCTACACAAACGACAAGACTATCAAATTTGAAATTCCTATCAAAGTAGAAGGAAGTTCCCCAGGTATAGCAAAAGGGGGTAAACTAGAGTTCAAAACCAGAAAACTAAAAGTAAAAGGATTGGCTCAAACTCTTCCTGATTACGTAATAGTAGATATTTCTGACCTAGACCTTGGCAAATCATTTAAGGTTAGCGAAGTAAAGGCGGAAGGATTTGAGATTTTAACGTCTCCGAATGTGTCCATCGTCAGTGTTGGCATCCCAAGAGCACTACGTGGAAAGAAAGCAGAATAATTCTTTTTTTTCTCTTCTTGAAATCCTGCTCTTTAACGGGCAGGATTTTTTATTTTTACCCAATTCAATTCTTATTTTATGAATTATTTATTGGTCGGATTAGGGAATATTGGTCCTGAATACGAATTAACAAGACATAATATTGGTTTCCTTACACTGGACCGCCTCGCTGACAAAGAAGGAGCGGCCTGGAAAAGCGATCGCCTGGCCTTTAAAAGTGAATTCAGACACAAAGGCAGGACGATCCACCTCATCAAGCCCACTACCTACATGAATTTGAGTGGAAAGGCTGTCAACTATTGGATGAAAATCTTAACTATCCCCAAAGAAAACATCCTTGTACTAGTAGACGATGTGGCTATCCCTTTTGAAAAATTACGGATGCGCACCAAGGGAAGTGCTGCAGGACACAATGGACTGAAAAATATCGAAGAACTATGCGGAGGACAGGACTACCCCCGGCTTCGCTTGGGTATTGGAGACAATTTCCCCAAAGGAAGGCAGGTGGATTACGTTTTAGGGAGGTTCAACCAGTTAGAACTAGATGCCCTACCCTCCATCATGGACAAAGCCATCTCCATGTCTTTGGGATTTTGTACGATAGGAATCGAACAGACGATGACCCAGTTCAACGATTGATTTTTCAGGAATTTGGAATTACGATTCTATCCTTATTTATTTGTAATCTTTCTGGTACTATTTTATAAAGAAGAGGCGAGAGAATAGGCTCTATGACCCTCTGGCAACCAGCTCCACAGTAGAGCAAGGTGCCAAAACCTACCCTTCATGGGAACTATAAATTGGCGTAACTCACTCTACCCCTCTTTCTGGTTCATCTACTGTTTTGGGAAATTTCTTTTGAAATAGGCCCCATAGCTCAATTTACGCGAACCTATATGCCACACTTCGAAACCGACGCCATCCGCATCCAGCAGCGTTCCAACCAACGAGAGCACTCCTCTGCCCTCTACCTCAGCTCAAGCTTTGTTTTTGAGTCCGCAGAGGAAGCCCGAGCCATGTTTGCGGAAGAAATACAAGGAAATATCTATTCCCGCTACTCCAACCCCAACTCCTCGGACCTGATTGAAAAGGTTTGCAGAGGCGAAGGCACCGAAGATGGCATTGCTACCGCCTCGGGTATGGCTGCCATGTTTGGAAGTATCGCCTCCCTGCTGCAGCAAGGAGATCATATCTTGGCTTCTCGATCCCTATTTGGATCTACGCACCAACTATTGACTCGCGTGTTCCCCAAATGGGGCATCACCTCCACCTATGGAGATATATCCGACTATCAAAATTGGGAGCAGCTGCTACAACCCAACACCAAAATGCTTTTTCTTGAAACTCCTTCCAATCCTGGGCTTGAAATTATCGACCTGGACTGGGCAGGAAAGTTTGCTGAAGCGCATGGACTTATTTTGGTGGTGGACAATTGCTTTGCCACACCCTACCTACAGCAGCCTGCCAAGTGGGGAGCACACTTAGTCACTCACAGTGCCACCAAATACATTGATGGGCAAGGCAGGGTGCTGGGAGGTTTGATTCTTGGAAAAAAAGAATTGATCGAAGAAGTTCGTTTTTTTACCCGCCATACCGGCCCTTCCCTTTCCCCCTTCAATGCTTGGATCCTATCCAAAAGCATGGAAACGCTAGCCCTTCGCATGGACCGACACTGCGAAAATGCAGAAAAAGTGGCCCGCTACTTTGAGGGCTGCCCACATCTCGAACGAGTAAACTACCCATTTCTTCCCTCCCACCTACAGCACGACTTGGCCATCAAACAAATGAAAGCCGGTGGAGGCATTCTTACCTTGACGGTAAAGGGAGGATTACAGAGAGCACAACGCTTCATTGACAAACTACAAATGATCTCCATTACGCCCAACCTAGGCGATAGCAGAAGTATCGTCACGCATCCTGCCTCCACTACCCACAGCAAGCTTAGCGCTGAGGAACGGCAGAAAGTAGGGATCACGGATGGACTTATTCGACTCTCCGTAGGACTAGAACATTACGAGGACATTCTCCAGGATGTGGAACGCGCCTTGGAGCAATCCAAGTGATCGATCTAACGTAATTGATTTCTAAGCACTAAAAAAGGGCGCCATGGGCGGTCTGGTGCCTTGTAAAGCTGATCGAAGGCAAAAGTACCCACGATGAGGTCTTCATCTCCATCCTGGTCAATATCCCCTTTGGTGAGCGTAAGTAAGTGATCTTCTACCTGCTCCTTTAAGGTCGATGGAGTAAACTTGCCGCTTGCAGTTTGCTTGAAGTAAATCAAATGCTGGTAGTCTATCTGCCTTAAATCTGGAAAGAAAGAGATCGTCACGATATCCACATAGCCATCTTGATCAAAATCCCCAAGCTCTATTCCACTGGCACCATACATGGGATAAAACCATGATTCTTGATAGCTCCCTTTCTCATCACGCTCGAAAATCCGGAGACCATGGTAGGACTTGAAAATTTGACTTTGGTATGCATCGTCTCCATTCACCAGGATGATTTCGGGCTCCCCATCTCGATTGATGTCTTCAAATCGAAAATCACTGGATCCAAAGGCAGGATGAAATGCCAGTAGCTGCTTTTCTTTAAAATCCCCTTTACCCAAATTTTCATAGAGCGAAAGTCCCTCCTTGGCTTGAGAAAATAGGACCATCAGGTCCAAATCCCCATCCTTATCATAATCCACCGCAATGGAGCGCCTTGCTCCTGGGTCTTTCTTCAAAATCACTTCAGTAAATCCATTCGGCTTACTTAAAAAAACACTCAATTTTCCAACATGGTTTCCAAATTGGCAGATCACATAATCCTTTTTGCCGTCCCCATTCCAATCCGAAACTTCCATATCCATAGGTCGCATGAGCTGGTCGATGCGAGGCAATTCCTCCCAACTGGCACCCTTTAAGTTGAAAGTCGATAAAAGTCCAATCGAGTCATTGGATGGATCCATCTTTCCCATGGAAATCAAATCAAAGGAAGATGGGGAATTCCAAATAAGCTCCACCGGAGCCACACGGGTAGGCAGGGAATCGATTTGCTTAAACTTGTTTTTTGAATCCAATCGATAAATAGCCCTAAAACGATCCCCTACCCACAAATCCCCCGTTTGCGGATGAATGCGAAGCAAGGTAGTCAGGCTAGATCGTATCGCTGAGAAGACAGGTGCCTCTAGCGTGAATCCAGGAATTTCTACCTGAGGGCGCTCCTTCTTTGCTTGAGGCAATGGCCTTTCAGGTGCATTTTCTAAGTAGTAAGCTTGTAGCTTTTTCCAATTCTCAGGTGTGATGTAGGGCACTTTGGAGTATATCCCTTCCGGCACCCCTTCGTCTTCCGGCATAACAGTATTAAAATCCTCTTCTAGGTACAAGCCCATTCGCTTGCGCATATCGGGTAGCAAGGTGATCCAGGTCTTCTTATCCAAAACACTTGGATCTGGCATCAGGTGACAGGCAGCGCAGTATCCTTTGGCAAGCTGCTCACCTGAAAGGTCCAAATCCGATTGGGATAGCTGATAGAGGCTTGGAGGTGGCTGCTTCCGCTCGGTTAAGGGTTCGCAACCCCAAACCATAACCAAAAGAACAATACAAAAACCGCTAATCTGCCGCATAGCTGATCTACAAGACTGATTTAAACGCTTCTACCACAGCAGGATCTATCCCAAAAATAGTGGAATAGTCTAAGGGTGTAGAGGAGAAGGAGAGCTCTGGCTTGGTAAACTGGTTGCTACTTGCTTTTCCAAGCTTACAGGAAGAATGAATCTCTTTGAGATAGCCAGATGCTTTCAAGATTGGCACATGAGCAGGCTTCAACCCCCCTCCTGGCATGACAATCAGTTGGTCTTTTGCCAAATGCAGCAGTTCTAGTACTTGATCCAGCCCTTCACTTAGCGAATTTTTGCCTCCAGAAGTAAGCACCCGCTGAAAACCTAGGTGTATGATTTTATTTAAAGATTCTTGAAGATTTGCGGAAGCATCAATTGCTCTATGGAAGGTGCAGGGCTTGGAGGCGGCTGCACGAAGTAGAAACTCGCAAGCAGCTTCATTAACAGCCCCTTGGGCATCCAACACGCCAAAGACAAAGCCATCAGCTCCTAGATCACCCAAAAGCTGCATGTCGTGCTTCATCACGAGAAGCTCCTTGGAGGAATAAACAAAATCACCGCCACGAGGGCGAATCATTACAAAAATGGGAAGGTCGAGCTCGCTCTTCAAAAAGCGAAGCATCCCGGCGCTGGGTGTCTCCCCTCCTTCAGGGAAATTGGCACACAATTCCAGACGATCAATCCCTTGCTGAGCAGCTTCCATAGCCGCCTGTACATTAAAAACAGGAGCTTCTAAAAGAATACTGCTCATGGCTTAAACTGACTACCTGCATCCACCAACACATTGCCAGATTCCGTAGCCACAGCATAATTGAACCCAGGATGTACGGCAAAAGCACCTACTTCCCCCTCCTTATTAATCGCAAGAAATCCAGCTTGGATGTCTTTGATGTTTTTGTTTTTGGCCACCAACCGGCGTACAGCTTCCTCGCAGGCTTCTTGTGGGCTTCTTCCTTGACGCATGAGTTCCACAATCAAAAAGCTGCCGCAAATACGGATGATGGACTCACCCAAACCGGTAGCTGTGGCTGCTCCAACTTCATCGTCCACAAATAGACCTGCTCCAATGATGGGGCTATCTCCTACCCTGCCATGCATTTTGTAGGACAGCCCACTTGTGGTACAGCTACCTGCCAATTTCCCAGCAGCATCTAGGCCAATCATGCCGATGGTATCGTGATTCTCAATATTAATAATGGGTTTGTATTTGCTAGTCACCTTCCACTTGTCGTATTCTTTTTGGGCATTCGGACTCAATTTCTCTTCTTCCATAGGAAATCCCTGAGCAATTGCAAACTGTCTTGCTCCTTCGCCTACCAGCATCACGTGTGGCGTTTTTTCCATTACAGCGCGAGCCAAGGAGATGGGGTGCTTTACCTGTCTGACAAAGGCCACGGTACCGCAAGAGCCGTCCCCGCACATGATGGAGGCATCCAAGGTGGTGATCCCTTCTCGATCAGGCAGTCCCTGGAGTCCTACAGAAAGATTTTCCATATCTAGTTCAGTATTCCGAACCCCCGCTTCCACCGCATCGAGGATGCTCCCCGTTTGCTTCAATTTGGCCCAGGCATCCGCATTGGCGGGCAAACCGTGGACCCAAGTAGAAAGGATAAGGGGTTTGGTTCCACTGGATTTCTTCAATGGGGAGGCTTGGCTGTTTAGGGCACTTAATCCGGGGAGGAGGAGTGCTGATCCAAGCAAGGATTGCTTGATAAACTTTCTTCTTTGCGACATGGATTGTATTTTAGAATCTGAAAGACAAATTATCACTTTTGATCCGAATTATCCTTTCCTTTCCTCCAAATCTGAAAACAAATCCATGAGACCCTATATTTTAAAAGAAGCCAGCTGGAAATCCCTCAAAACCTATCGTTATGACCTGGCGGTGTTGCCATGGGGTGCCACCGAAGCGCACAACTACCACCTACCATATGGTACAGATGTCTATGAGGCAGATGCTGTAGCCGAAGAGGGTGCGCGGAAAGCTTGGGAAAAAGGAAATAAGGTCGTAGTACTTCCTACCGTTCCATTTGGGGTAAATACAGGGCAGGCCGATATCTACCTAGATCTCAACCTCAATCCCAGTACACAGCTACTGATCCTTCAAGATTTAATTGTCGTTTTG
>CAMDEU010000020.1 GCA_945897085.1 Spirosoma fluviale
TTACATTTTTTAAATGAAAATCTTTCTCCACTTCGTGAAGACGATCTAGAAAAGGGCTTGAAAAGTCTTCAAATATCATTTCAGTACAATCCTACGACGTTCCAACAGGAAACCTACCTCAATGGGGTCAATGTGGAGGACGAGATTCGGACCATGCGAATTTCCGAGCGAGTGAGTGAGGTGGCCACGGTAAAGGAGATTCGTACTGCCCTTGTAGCTCAACAACAGAAGCTAGGTCAAAAGAAGGGGGTAGTCATGGATGGAAGAGACATTGGTTCTGTGGTATTCCCGGAGGCGGAACTAAAACTTTTTATGACCGCAGACGTAGAGAAACGAGCACAGCGTCGCCAACTTGAATTGCTAGCGAAGGGGGAAAATGTGCCCTTGGAAGAAATCAAGTTAAATTTAGAAAGTAGAGATCAGATTGACTCCAGCAGGAGCGAAAGCCCCTTATTGAAGGTTTCTGATGCTATAGAAATTGACACCAGTTCCTTGACTTTTTCCGAACAAGTGGAACAAATCATCGAATTGGTTAAAAAAATAACCCTTAATTAATTAACCTATGCAAGTGACCATTGATAAGAATTCAGGGTATTGTTTCGGGGTAGAGTTTGCCATTAAGATGGCAGAGGATGAGATGGAAGAAAAGGAGCCACTGTATTGTCTTGGAGATATTGTCCACAACGACATGGAGGTCAAGCGACTAACTGAGAAGGGCTTGGTGGTGATTGATCGCGAAAAGCTTCAGGAATTGAGCAATTGTAAGGTATTGATTCGTGCGCATGGTGAACCACCAGAAACCTACCGATTGGCGATTGAAAATAACATTGAATTGATTGATGCTTCCTGCCCTGTCGTGCTCAAGCTCCAGCATCGGGTAAAGAATGCCTTTGATAAAATGGAGCGTGAAAATGGTCAGATTGTCATTTACGGGAAAAAGGGGCACGCTGAAGTCATTGGACTTACGGGTCAGACCTTAGAAAAAGCAATTGTGGTGATGGGGGATGCTGATTTGGAAAAGATAGATTACACTCGGCCGATCACTTTGTTTAGTCAGACGACCAAAAGCACCAAAGGGTTTTACGCCCTATCCGAAAAAATTGAAGAAAAAATCAAATCTACCAAAGGGGTATTGACCGAGATTGATTTCAATTCCAATGATTCGATTTGCAGGCAAGTATCCAATCGGGAACCACAGCTCCAGCGCTTTTCTCAAGAAAACGAGGTCATCCTTTTTGTTTCAGGAAAGAAAAGTTCCAATGGCATGGCCTTGTATCAGGTTTGTCTTTCTGAAAACCCGAGAAGCTATTTCATTGAAAGTGAAGAAGAAATTGAACTTTCTTGGTTTCAACAGGTTAAAAAGATAGGGATTTGCGGCGCCACATCCACACCGATGTGGTTGATGGAGCAGGTTAAGTCCTATGTGGACGGGATTGAGGAGCATTTGCTTCAAGACTAAGTCAAGCTGCCTACCTCAATTACTGAAAATAAAAGTTCTAACAATTATTATGATTTACGCTTCTATCTGAGAAGGTTTTTTTCTTAGATTTGTGGCGTTTTTAGAGGCTAATAGGTCAAAACAATTATGACAAAAATAGTGAAGCTTAAGAAAGGATTTGACCTGAAGCTAGTAGGAAAGGCTCCCTTAGAGTTTTTGCAGGTAGCAGCAGCGACGACCTTTGCCATTAAACCATCGGATTTTCCGGGTATTCAGCGACCAAAAGTGCTTGTTAATGAGGGAGATACTGTAAAAGCAGGCACTCCAATTCTCATGGACAAGGCCATGGATCAAGTAATCTATGCTTCTCCGGTTTCTGGGGAAATAGTGGAAATCAAGAGAGGTGACAAGAGAAAGCTTTTGGAAATAAAGATTCTCGCCGACACCACGGTTACACACGAAAAATTTGGAGCCTTAGACATCGAACAAGATCGAGCCACTTTGGTGGAAAAACTTGCTGCCTCAGGTGTTTGGCCAAACGTAATTCAGCGACCTTATGGGATTGTTGCCAATCCGGCCGACAACCCCAAGGCCATTTTTGTTTCCGGGTTTGATACCCATCCCTTAGCTCCTGAAGTTCCTTTCTTGCTACAAGGCGATGAGCGTTACTTTCAGGCGGGTATTGATGCCCTTGCTAAATTGACTACTGGAAAAGTTCACCTGAATGTAGACGGTTCGAAGGCTGTTCCCGCAATTTTTTCAGGGATAAAAAATGCACAAATCAATCAGTTCTCTGGCCCTCACCCTGCAGGAAATGTGGGTACGCAAATCCACCACATAGATCCGATTAACAAAGGAGATATTGCATGGACAGTTGCACCGTATGGGGTGGTTCAAATCGGAAAATTTGTTTTGGAAGGCATTTATGATGCCTCTAAAGTTATTGTATTGACAGGATCTGAATTGGCTCAAAAAGGATATGTAAAGACCTACACTGGAGCTAATGTGAGCAACTTTTTAGGAGACAGCAGCCAGGCAGAAAATCTACGGATTATTGCTGGTAATATTTTGACAGGAGAGAAAGTAGATGCTCAAGGGTATCTAGGTTTTTACCACAACCAAGTAACCGTGATTCCTGAGGGAAAATACGAGGAGTTCTTGGGTTGGTTGAAGCCAAGTGCTACTAAGCTTAGCTTCCACAAAGCAATTGGTATGTTCTCGTTTCTCAAGAGTGGAGAATTTAAAGTAGATACCAATACGCACGGAGAAGAGCGCCCATTTGTGGTGACCGGTGTTTTTGAAAAGGTTATGCCGATGGATATTTTGCCTACCTACTTATTCAAGGCTATCGTGACAGAGGACTTTGATGAAATGGAGGAGCTAGGTTTGTATGAAGTGATAGAGGAAGATGTGGCGCTTTGCGAATTTGTAGATCCGTCCAAAAACGAATTGCAAGAGCTTGTTCGTCACGGGATTGAATTGTTAATGTATAATTAAGCTATGAAGTTATTACAAAATCTCTTCGATGGAATGAAGCCAAACTTTGAAAAGGGTGGCAAGTGGGAAAAATTCCATACGCTGTATGAAGGGCATAGAACCATTGCCTTTGCCCCTGACTTGGTCACCAAGTCCAAAGGCGCACAAATCAAAGATGCTACAGATTTAAAGCGGGTGATGATCACAGTAGTGATTGCCATGATTCCAGCTTTACTTTTCGGCATTCTAAATATTGGCCACCAGCACTTCATTGCGACTGGCGGCGAAGGAACTTTCCTCGACAAGGCAATTTTTGGTGCGCTTACTGTTCTCCCTACCTTGATCGTATCTTATGCGGTTGGTTTGGCTACCGAATTTACCTTCTGTGTCATTCGAAACCATCCGATTTCGGAAGGTTACCTAGTGACGGGAATGCTGATTGCCTTGGTAATGCCTCCCTTTATTCCGCTCTGGCAGGTGGCTTTAGCTACTGTCTTTGCTGTAGTCATCGGAAAAGAAGTTTTTGGAGGCACAGGGATGAACATCCTTAACGTAGCCATGACTGCACGAGCGTTCCTTTACTTTGCCTACCCAGCACAAATTTCTGGAGATCTAGTATGGACCTATCTTGGTGATAAGGCTGCTGTGGATGGATTTTCAGGAGCAACAGCTTTAGCTGTAGCCTACAATTCAAGTATCGATGGCACACCAGTAGTGGAGGCCTTGACTTCGCACAATGCAGCGATTGGAGCTGATTACAGTTTCATGAGTATGTTTATGGGATGGATCCCTGGTTCCATAGGAGAGACTTCCACCTTGATGGCATTGATCGGTGCAGTGATCCTAGTGGCTACAGGTGTGGCAAGCTGGAAAATCATCGTAGGGGGATTTAGTGGAGCTTATGCGATGGGCTTAGTCATGAATGCCCTGCAAGTAAACGAATTCATGGCCATGCCGGCACACTACCATTTGGTAATGGGAGGGTTGGCTTTTGGAGTAGTATTTATGGCTACTGACCCTGTATCTGCTGCGCAGACAGAGTTAGGAAAATGGATATACGGGATTTTGATTGGGGTGCTAACTGTCATCATTCGAGTCACCAACCCAGCTTACCCAGAAGGAATCATGTTGGCGGTACTCTTTATGAATGTGGTTGCGCCATTGATTGATCATTATGTAGTGAAGGCAAATAAAACAAGGAGGTTACAACGTGCAACAATCTAATACTTACATCATCGTTTATTCGGCAGTATTGACCATCATCCTGGGACTTTTACTTTCAGGATCGGCTCAAGTACTTGGACCATGGCAACAAGAAGCCATTGCTTTGGACAAGAAAAAGCAAATCCTGGGTGCTGTGATTTCTGCTGAAGAAATTGCAGCCATGACCCCAGAACAAGTAAATGCCTTTTATTCCTCAAGAATCTCGTCTACAGTAGTCGATGTCACTGGAAACGAAATTACAAAGGAAGGGGTAAGTGCAGAGAAGGTTGAAATCGCGAAGGATTACAAGAAGCCAGCAGAGGAGCGTGCCTATCCGGTATTTATTTTTCATGCAGAAGGTAAGCCCGACCAAGTAGAATCGTATATCTTCCCGATGTATGGAGCAGGTCTATGGGATGCGATTTGGGGTTACCTTGCCCTTGATACAGACATGAACACCATTGGGGGGATTACACTTGCTCACGCTGCAGAAACCCCAGGTCTAGGTGCACGAATCACGGAAGCGAAAGTACAAGATCGATATGTTGGGAAGAAAATTTTTGATGAATCCGGAGCCTTGGTTACCGTGATGATGCAAAAAGGAGAGGGCAAAGAGTACGGAGATGATGCGCATAAGGTAGATGGCATGTCAGGTGCTACGATCACAGGTAATGGCGTCAACAACATGTTGAAAGCTTACATGGGCAATTACGAAGCTTACATCAAAGCGAAGTCAACCCCAAAGGCAGTCGTTGCTGCTCTTTAACATTAACTCATTCAAACAACTTACTTATGAGTACTGAAACATTAGAAAAGGAATTGGTAGTTAAGGCAGCTGAGCCTTTACTCTCGAAAAGGAGAAGAAAATTAGTCACAGACCCACTTATTGATGACAATCCAATAACGGTCCAAGTACTTGGTATTTGCTCTTCCTTGGCTGTTACCACACAAATGCAGCCTACCTTGGTTATGGCGATCTCGGTAATTTTTGTAGTAGCCCTTTCCAATTATGTAATTTCGTTGATGCGAAATACCATTCCTGCTCGCGTACGAATCATCGTTCAATTGGCGGTTGTAGCTACCCTAGTAACGATTGTAAGTGAGATTTTGAAAGCTTTTGCCTACGATATGTACAAGGAGCTTTCCGTATTTATTGGATTGATTATCACCAACTGTATCGTGATGGGTAGATTGGAAGCTTTCGCCATGGGCAACAAGCCTTACGACTCCATGCTTGACGGTCTAGGGTCTGCTTTAGGGTATGCCTGGATCATCCTTACAGTGGCTTTCTTCCGAGAGCTTTGGGGTTCTGGAGCAGTTTTTGGTGTTCCTGTATTCGAGTATGTTTCCAGTTGGTTTGGCCCAGATTTCAGTTTGGCCACCAATGGATTGATGGTGACACCAGTAGGTGCATTTATTATTTTGGGATTGATTGTTTGGGTACAGCGTACCAAAACAGGCTACGTAGAACATTAATTAAGACAAGCTGACCATGGAATTATTTAGTTTAGGTATTCGATCGATTTTCATTGATAACATGATTTTCGCGTACTTTTTGGGAATGTGCTCTTTTCTTGCTGTTTCCAAAAAAGTAAGTACAGCTGTTGGCCTCGGTGCTGCAGTAGTTTTTGTGTTGGGTGTTACGGTGCCCTTCAACTGGTTGTTGAATGAGTTTGTATTGAAAGAAGGAGCACTTACCTGGATTTCTGCAGGCTTGGCACCCATTGATTTGTCATTCCTTCGATTTATCATGTTCATTGCGATCATCGCAGGTATTGTGCAGTTGGTGGAAATGGTAGTGGAGAAATTCTCTCCGGCATTGTACGGTCAGTTGGGAATTTTCCTTCCATTGATTGCGGTAAACTGTGCAATCCTTGGGGGTTGTTTGTTTATGGCACAGCGGGATTACACCCTTGCTGAGTCTGCAGTGTATGGCTTTGGATCTGGATTTGGCTTTATGTTGGCTATTGTCTTGCTAGCTGCTATCCGTGAGCGTTTGAAGTATTCACAAGTTCCCAATGGATTGAAAGGTCTAGGGATTACGATGTTGCTTACCGGATTGATGGGTATTGCATTCATGTCTTTTATGGGAATTGATCTGTAATTAGTTAAGATTTACACAGAAGGCCCTGAAGTTTCTTTGGGGCCTTTTTTTATGCATTAAATTTTGTTTACCTTGAATGTGTTCACTTTGACCTGTATGTATATGAAATCTATTTTCACCCTACTTCTGCTCTTTTTTTTCCAAGCTGCTAGCTTTGCCCAAAATGATTCTTGGATTGAATTATTTTCAGGCGAAAACCTGGAGGGCTGGAAAATTTCAGAAAACCCAGGTTCTTTTTCGATCGAAGACAAACTGCTCAAAGTCTCAGGACCTAGGGGACATGCTTTTTACGCGGGTAAAGTTGGAAATGCTGACTTCAAAAATTTTGAATTGCTGGTGGAAGTGAAGACCATGCCCAAGGCCAATTCGGGGATCTTCATTCACACGACTTACCAGGAAACTGGTTGGCCAGAAAAAGGCTATGAGATTCAGGTAAACCAAAGTCATTCAGACTGGCGGAAGTCAGCTAGCCTTTATGCGGTGCAGGATGTCCGCGAGGTATATGTTCAGGATGGAGACTGGTATACCTATCATGTGGTGGTAAGGGGAGACCAAATTTCGGTAGCACTCAATGGCAAAGTGGTCATGGAATACGACGAGTCTGCAGACACCAAGCGCACTATTGGTACCGATCCAAAACGGTTTGATCGTGGAACGATCGCACTTCAAGCGCATGACCCTGAGAGCGTGATCTACTACCGGAGCGTGAAGATCAAACTTCTTGACTGAGTTTGTTGTTAATTCCATGCCTGAATGAAATTATTCTAATTCCCTATTTATGTCTGTTACCTACCGAAAACTGCTTGCTTATTTCTTAAGAGGATTGTTGTTCCTCACTCCATTGGCGGTAACGGTCTATATTATTTATCAACTTTTTCTTTTTCTTGACAATCTGATTCCTGTCCCCATTCCGGGAATTGGAATCTTAATGGTCCTCGCTTTGATTACTTTTGTGGGGTATTTGGCAAGTTTATTTTTTA
The DNA here is from genome assembly GCA_945897085.1 of Spirosoma fluviale. Classification (GTDB taxonomy): domain Bacteria; phylum Bacteroidota; class Bacteroidia; order Cytophagales; family Cyclobacteriaceae; genus Algoriphagus. The sequence goes on from CAMDEU010000020.1 coordinate 7,202, forward strand.
CCAAGCCACTTTTTGATTGGTTTGAACGCGGGGTATTTAAGATTCCTTTTGTGAGCCTATTGTATACCTCCATTAAGGATTTGATGGGGGCCTTTGTGGGGGAAAAGAAGAAGTTTAATTCCCCTGTTCTGGTAGAAGTTTCTGAGAATATGAAGCGATTAGGATTTATCACTCAAGAGGACATGACTACCGTCGGTGAACCTGACTTTGTAGCGGTTTATTTTCCACATAGCTACAATGTATCTGGAAACGTATTCTTGGTGAACAGAGAGAAGGTTATCCCACTCAAAGGTGTAAAAAATTCTGAAGTGATGAAGTTTATGGTCTCTGGAGGGGTGTCTACTATTGAAGAGGCTAAGGAAGGCGCCTGACTTTTTTTTAACAGCCAAATTGACCCAAATGATGGTCTATGTGTTTGGCATGAAATCGTTCCCATTCGTCGTAATTGAGAGGCCCAAATCGCGGGTGTGGGGTTAAATTCATAGGATTTTCTTGAAAAACGAGATGGTAAGCATCCCAACTCGAAATGAGGGTTATTTTTGCAGTTTCCAAATCAGTGAATCGAAGCTCAGGTAAGGTATCGGGGAGTCCAGGAATCTTGATGCCTTGCGGAAAAGGGATGTCTGTAAAGAGGAGTGCTTGCTTTTGCGCAAGTTGTTTTTTGTTAGGAACTATTTCGGGGATTGGGATTCTTCCGGAGGACAATTTTAGTGTAAGAATCAAATGTTCCACCATGTGCTGTGGAGTAAAGATGCCAAACTTAGCCTTGGATTGAAGGTTCAAGTGGTATAGTCTTTGGAGTAGCGTTTCTTTAGTCATGGGAATGAATTTAGGGGAAAAAAAAGCGTTTGATAAAATCAAACGCCTTTAAGTATTAATGAACTCTAGAATATCGATTTAGCTTCCGCACATCTCACAACCCTCTGGATCATCCAGGGAGCAGGCGATGGAATCTTGCTTTTGTGTTTTTAAAGTTTCCGTTTCGTTTGCCTTTTCGATTTTTGGTTGCTCAAGCTGTGACTTATCCAAGGTAAACTTGATCGCTGAAGTAGCGGCTTGAGAGCGTAGGTAGTACATGCCTGTCTTCAAACCCTTTTTCCAGGCGTAGAAGTGCATGGAGGTAAGCTTTCCAAAATTTGGATCTTGCATGAAGATGTTCATGCTTTGAGACTGACAAATGTATGCACCACGATCTGCAGACATATCAATGATGATTTTCTGAGAGATCTCCCAGACCGTTTTGTAGAGGTCTTTGATATTTTGAGGGATTCCGGGAACAGAAAGAACCGATCCATTGGTAGAGATGAGGCGGTTTCTCATGGTATCATTCCACAAGCCTAACTCAATCAAGTCTTTCATCAAGTGCTTGTTGACCACAATAAACTCTCCAGAAAGGGTTCTTCGTGTATAGATGTTTGAGGTATAAGGCTCAAAGCATTCGTTGTTACCCAAGATCTGAGATGTAGAAGCGGTTGGCATTGGAGCTACCAATAGGGAGTTCCGCAAGCCAAATTTCTTCACTTTTTCCTTCAACTGTCCCCAATCGTACCGTCCAGATTTAGGGGTAACACCCCACATGTCAAACTGAAGAATTCCTTTGGATGCAGGGCAGCCTTCGTAGGTTTCGTAGGTACCTTGGGTTTTTGCAAGCTCCATGGAAGTTTCCACGGCCGCGTAGTAAATGGTTTCGAAGATATCTTCATTGAGCCCTCTCGCTTCATCAGAGTCGAAAGGCATTCGTAAAAGAATAAATGCATCCGCTAAACCTTGGATACCCAACCCAATTGGACGATGTCTAAAGTTGGACTTTCTAGCTTCCTCTACTGGATAGTAGTTGATGTCGATCACCTTGTTCAAGTTACGGGTAGCTACTTTAGTGATCTCGTATAGTTTTTGGTGGTCAAAGCGTAGCACGCCATCTTCACCGGCGATCACAAATTTTGGTAGGGCAATCGAGGCAAGGTTACATACTGCAACTTCATCTGGCGCGGTATATTCAATGATCTCCGTGCAGAGGTTAGAAGATTTAATCGTTCCCAAGTTCTGCTGGTTGGACTTGCCATTTGCAGCATCCTTGTATAGCATGTAGGGGGTGCCGGTTTCGATTTGAGATTCTAATACTTCAAACCAAAGTTCTTGAGCTTTGATGGTTTCTCTGGCTTTTCCTTCCTTTTCGTACTTTTCGTACAATCTTACAAATTCTTCTCCATGGCAATCCGATAGACCGGGTGCTTCATTAGGGCAGAAAAGAGACCAATCTTCGTTGTTCTCTACGCGCTGCATGAATAAATCTGGAATCCACAAGGCATAGAAAAGATCTCTTGCGCGCATCTCTTCCTTACCATGGTTTCTTCGTAGTTCAAGGAAGTCCTTGATGTCTGCATGCCAAGGCTCCAAGTAGATGGCGAAGCTTCCCTTTCGCTTTCCTCCGCCTTGGTCAACATAGCGGGCGGTCATGTCAAAGTTTCGAAGCATGGGTACGATGCCATTGGACACGCCATTGGTGCCTTTGATGTAGCTTCCCTTTGCTCGGACATTGTGGATAGAAAGACCAATTCCACCAGCAGATTGAGATATTTTAGCGCAGGACTTCAAGGTATCGTAGATGCCATCGATACTGTCATCCTTCATGGTAAGAAGGAAGCAGGAGGAGAGCTGAGGCTTTGGGGTACCAGCGTTAAATAGGGTTGGGGTGGCGTGTGTAAACCACTTTTCGGATAGCAAATCATAAGTTTCAATAGCTGCATCCAAATCCTCACGGTGAATGCCTACTGCCACCCGCATGAGCATGTGTTGAGGGCGCTCTACTACAATACCATCCAGACGGATGAGGTAGCTTTTTTCCAAAGTTTTGTACCCAAAATAGTCGTAGCTAAAGTCACGCTTGTAATCGATCGCCTTATCGAGTTTCGCTGCGTGCTGCTTAATAATTCCATAGACCTCTGTGTCAAGCAGCTGGGCATTTCCCCCAGTTACAGGATTGATATAGGTATACAGTCTTTTCATGGTATTCGAAAAAGACTGGCTTGTAGTTTTGTGTAGGTTAGAGATAGCAATTCGCGCAGCCAAAATAGCGTAGTCAGGGTGACGTACCGTTAGGGAAGCACAGACCTCAGCAGCGAGGTTATCGAGTTCGGAAGTGGTCACCCCATCGTAAAGGCCATCGATTACCTTTTTGGCAACTTCTATGGGCTGGATGAAGTTTGGATCTAGTTCATAGCACAGATTTTCTATCCGTGAAGTAATCTTGTCGAATCGTACAGATTCTCGTCTTCCGTCTCTTTTAATTACTAACATACTCAGGCGAATTTTTAAAGGGGGTGGTTTGCAAAAGGGATTATCGGGTACTCAAGGTCCTTTAGAATTCTTCTCCGATTGAGAATCGAGCAACGTTATCTGCCGGTTCGGTAGATTTCATGACTCCAGCTTTCTGGTAGTCACCTACTCTTTTTTCGAAGAAGTTTGTTTTGCCTTGCAGCGAAATCATGTCCATGAAATCGAATGGATTGGTGCTATTCCATTCTTTCTCACATCCTAGCTCCATGAGAAGCCGGTCTGCTACAAATTCAATGTATTGACACATCAAATCAGAGTTCATTCCAATTAGGCGTACGGGTAGCGCGTCGGTCACAAATTCTTTTTCGATAGCTACAGCATCCATGATGATCTCACGAACAGTCTCTTTTGGAAGCTGGTTATTCACATGTTTGGTGTAGAGGTGACAGGCAAAATCGCAGTGCAATCCTTCGTCTCTCGAAATCAGTTCATTGGAGAAGGTGAGACCTGGCATGAGTCCTCTTTTCTTGAGCCAGAAAATGGAGCAAAAAGATCCAGAAAAGAAAATCCCTTCTACTGCTGCAAAGGCGATCAAGCGTTCCTGGAAGTTGCCATTATCTATCCATCTCAAGGCCCAGTCCGCTTTCTTCTTTACGCAATCGATGTGCTCAATTGCGTTGAGTAGGCGATCTCGCTCCACGTTGTCTTTGATGTAAGTATCAATCAATAAGGAGTAAGTTTCGGAATGGATATTTTCCATTGCAATTTGGAAGCCGTAGAAGAATTTTGCTTCGGTGTATTGTACTTCTGACACAAAGTGTTCAGCAAGGTTTTCGTTTACAATGCCATCTGAAGCGGCAAAAAATGCAAGGATGTGAGAAACAAAATGTCTTTCTCCATCATTTAGATTTTTCCAGTCTGTAAGATCTTGGCTTAGGTCAATCTCCTCCGCAGTCCAAAAACTTGCTTCTGCCTTTTTGTAGTATTGCCAGATGTCCGCATGTTGGATGGGAAATAAAACAAAACGGTTACTGTTTTCATGTAAAATCGGCTCGTGCTGCATTGCTCTCTAGTAGTTGTAAACTTAATTTTCAGATTATTTGGTATAAAATGTGCCTTTTGGCGTTCCAGTGAAGGAAAAAGCTGCCTTTTCAGAACAGCTAGATAACAAATATGCAGATCAAAAAGGGAATAAAAAAGTCCGTAAAAGCCTACAAGACAATAAAATGACCCGTAGTCAAAAATGATTTAAGTAATTATAAATCAATTAAATATATAACTTACTTTTAAGTATTAAATCAATCTAATTCTTCAATTTTGCCCACATAATTAATTTTTAATTTAGAAAAAATAATTTTTTGAGCTTAAGCCTGACCCATGTTTTGAATTAAAGTCAATAAAAATATTGACCGATTTAACTTGTTAAATAACTAAAAATCAATTAGTTGATCAAATCACTATTTTTTTAATTTTTTTTAGCTCCCCAATAAACCGAAGTAATTTTGAGAGGATAGTCCTGTTTGATCATCCAACAAAAAGGAGCCCCAAAAAGGAGTCCTTAATCTTTTATCATTTTCCAAGAAAATTTTTTTAGTTTCAATTCAATTCCTATATTTGCACTCCGATTTCGATAAATCAAGAACATGTACGCAATTGTTAACATCGCAGGAAAGCAGTTCAAAGTAACAAAAGATCAGTTCGTCTATGCCCCTAAATTGGCTGGAGTAACTGGCGCTTCCGTTGAATTTGACCAGGTCTTGTTGGCGGAAGCCAATGGCACTGTGTCTGTAGGTGCTCCGCTACTCGCAGGAGCTAAGGTATCCGGAAAAATTCTGGATCACGTTAAAGGTGACAAAGTGATTATCTTCAAAAAGAAGCGCAGAAAAGGCTACAAAAAGAAGAATGGTCACAGACAAGACTTCACCAAAGTAATGATCGAATCAATCATCCTATAAGATTTTCTTTCCAAAGAAATCCATAAACGAAGAAAACCATGGCACACAAAAAAGGTGTAGGTAGTTCCAGAAACGGACGTGATTCGCAATCCAAAAGATTGGGTGTGAAAAAGTTCGGCGGTGAAGCTGTCATCGCAGGTAACATCCTAGTTAGACAAAGAGGTACAAAACATCATCCAGGTTTGAACGTAGGGTTGGGTAAAGACCACACCCTGTTCGCTTTGACCCCAGGTGTTGTATCCTTCAAGAAAAAATTTGATGGAAGATCGTACGTAAGCATCCTGCCTGCGCAAGATTAATTTCCAATCAATCTTTAAAAAACCTCTTCCTAGGAAGAGGTTTTTTTTTGCCCTAGTCCCAACTTTCGTCCACTAATCATTTTTTTGAATGCCTTTTCCTACTTTTTACCTACTTTAAAAATTAGAAATTAATTCAATCCCTATGGTTCCATTTCAATCGTTTCTACGTGGCGGTATCATCCTGCTACTTATTCTAACTAGTTTCCATTCTATTGGGCAACAAATTCCGGACCCCAAACTCTATGATGCCGTCCAATGGCGACTTGTAGGTCCTTTTAGAGGAGGTAGAGCCGATGGGGTAGTAGGAATCAAAGGAAATGACAAGTCCTATTACTTTGCCTCCACTGGAGGAGGGATTTGGAAGACGACTAATGCAGGTCAAACCTGGAAATCCGTATCGGATGGATTTTTTGGAGGATCCATGGGTGCCGTCGCAGTAGCGGAAAGCGACACCTCCACGGTCTATGCTGGCGGTGGTGAAAAAACCGTCCGTGGGAATGTTTCCTTTGGATATGGAATTTGGAAAAGTGCGGACGCAGGTAAAACCTGGGTTCGAGCAGGTCTGGATAAAAGCCGATTTGTTTCCCGACTTCGAATTCATCCAACCAATCCTAATGTTGTTTATGCAGCTGTATTAGGAGATATTTTTAAGCCCGATGCCACCCGCGGCGTATACAAGACTATCGATGGCGGCAAGACCTGGGAGCAGCTTCTTTTTGTGGATGACAAATCCGGTGCAGTAGATTTAGTGTTGGATCCCAACAATCCTGAGGTGCTGTATGCATCTACCTGGCAACTTCAACGAACTCCCTACAGCTTGGAAAGCGGGGGACCTGGATCCAAACTATTCAAATCTTCCAACGGAGGAAAAACCTGGGAAGAACTTTCTTCCAAAGCAACCTTCCCGAAAGGAGTTCTTGGCATCATGGGAATCGCGGTATCTCCTAAAAACTCCAACCGCTTGTATGCCATCATCGAAAACGAAAAAGGAGGGGTTTATACTTCCAAAGATGCGGGACAAACCTGGGAGCTGGTCAATGAAGACCGTAACCTACGTCAACGTGCCTGGTACTATTCTCGAATCTATGCCGACACCCAAAATGAGGAAACTATCTATGTCCTCAACGTGAGCTACCATAAATCCACGGATGGCGGTAAAACTTTTAAAGGAGACAATGCACCTCATGGCGATCACCACGACCTGTGGATTGATCCCGCCAACAATCAGCGCATGATCATTGCCGATGATGGCGGTGCACAAGTTTCTGAAGATGGTGGTGCCAACTGGTCTACCATGATGAATCAGCCGACCTCTCAGTTTTATAGAGTAACCACCGATAATAGCTTCCCTTACCGAATCTATGGGGCGCAGCAAGACAACTCAACCGTTCGTATTCGTCACCGCAATGATGGTGGAGCGATTACTGAATCCGATTGGGAATCCACTGCTGGTGGTGAGTCGGGCTGGATTGCCCCAGATCCGATCGATAGCGATATCGTTTATGGTGGATCCTATGGTGGCTTGCTTACACGTGAGAACCACCGCAATGGAACCTCCCGAACCGTCAATGTATGGCCAGATAACCCGATGGGTCATGGAGCAGAGGGAATGAAGTACCGATTCCAATGGAACTTCCCGATTTTCTTTTCCCCTCACAATCCGAAATTGCTTTACACGACCAGCAGCCAATTTCACCGCTCCACCAACGAAGGACAATCGTGGGAGGTATTCTCTCCTGACTTGACCCGAAATGACAAGAGCAAACTTGGCCCTTCTGGAGGACCCATCACCAAGGACAACACCTCGGTAGAGTACTATGCCACCATCTTCACTGCTGCAGAATCTCCAATTTCTAAGGGAGTAATCTGGGCTGGATCAGATGATGGATTGGTGCATGTGACCACTGACAATGGAAAAAATTGGCAAAATGTGACTCCGAAAGACCTGCCCGAATGGCTTCAAATCAATTCTATTGAGGCAAGTCCGTTTGCAGCAGGCGAGGCCTATTTTGCAGCAACAGGCTACAAGAGCGGCAACTTTGCTCCTTACCTCTACAAAACCAAGGATTATGGAAAAACTTGGATTAAGATTGTTTCAGGAATTGATGCGGAACATTTTACGCGAGTGGTGAGAGCAGATCCAGCCAAAAAAGGTATGCTCTATGCCGGTACCGAAACAGGCATGTACTATTCCAAAGATGATGGTGCGAGCTGGCATTCGCTTCAGTTGAACTTGCCAATCGTACCGATTACGGATTTGGCCATTAAGGAGAATAACTTGATTGCAGCCACTCAAGGCAGATCGTTCTGGATTATCGATGACCTGACAGTGCTTCATCAAGCGGAAGTTGGGCTGGAGAACAAGGCATTCCACCTCTACAAACCTCAAGATTCGTACCGCATCGACGGGATGAAGCGCAAGAGTTTGACTGACGGCAGCAACCGTCCGGGTGGAGTCTTGGTGTATTACTTCCTGAAGGAAAAACCTGCCGGCGAACTAAAAATCGAATTCTTCAATGACAAAAATCAACTCATCCGCTGGTTCTCTACCCAAGGGGTCAATGGAGATACCTTGAAGGTGAAACCGGGTGCGGGGGAATTCAACTGGAACCTACGCGGTGAAAATGCAGAGGGATTTGATGGAATGATCCTATGGGCAGCAAGCCTTCGTGGACCTAAGGTAGTTCCAGGTACCTATAAAGTTAGAATGACTTTAGACGGTCAGTCTCAAGAGCAATCCTTTAAAGTGCTTGCGGATCCACGTTATGAGTCTACACAAGAAGACTTGGAATCACAGTACACCTACTTGTTGGCTGTCCGCGACAAAATCACCGAAACGCACCAGGCGATCAAACTGATTCGCATCTACCGATCTGAATTTGATTCACTGACTACGAAGCCTGAGAACCTAGAAAAAATAAAGGCTGAAATGCAGGAAATTGAAGAGACTCTGTACCAAACCCAAAACCGAAGCGGGCAGGATCCACTCAACTTTCCTATCCGATTGAATAACAAGTTGGCCCACTTGACCAGTGTGGTGGGAAGTGGAGATTACAAACCTACCGACTCCTCAGAAGAAGTGCGAAAAGAACTCACGGAACAAATTGATGTGCGGTTGGCACGCTTCCGAAAGCTGGAACGGGAACAAATCTCTCGCATCCTCAATATCGAGGAAATGAAGACGAAGCTTGAAAAGAAAAAGTAAGCAAATGGCCCCGTACCTACGGGGCCATTTTTTTTAGAAAGGTCGGTAGGAAAGGATTTGCTCCAAAAACATCCCAGCACTAGACGGAGATAGCAGGAGGATACAGACAATCCCAAAAATAGCCCCATACAAGTGCGCATCGTGGTTGATGTTGTCCTGTCCTTGTTGCCCCTTGACATAGGAATAAATCAGAAAAAAGCCACCCAAAAGGAAGCCAGGAAGGCAGAGTATCCCAAAGAGGCAGATATCCGATAGGGGCATGAGGATGATGCTTGCAAAAACGGTTGCGGAGGTACCACCCGAGGCACCAAGAGCTTTGTAGTAGCTATTGCGCTGCTCTTTTAGGTAGGTAGGAATATCTGCAACCACCACCGCGGCAAGGTAAAAACCTATGAAGATCAGCCCGCCCAACTCTAGTCCAAATTGAAATTTAAAGAAACGTTCGACCACCCCTCCAAAAAAGTAGAAGGTAAACATATTGAACAAGAGGTGCATGTAATCTTTATGGATAAAACCGGACAGGATAAATCGATCCCATTGGTTTCGTTGTTTGATTCGGTAAGGAATAAACATCCAGCGATCCAGCAATGCAGGTCTATTAAAGGCGATGATGCTCGAAAGCGCCGTAATCCCAATGAGGATGGTAGTGAGGGAGAGATCCATGTCTGCTTATTTTTCGCGATGCATGAGCTCCTGAGTCACTGCTAGCATTGCTTGAGAATAGGTTTCATCCTTGATCTGTAGTCCTTCAAGCTGTTTAAATCCTTCCTCAAAATAAGACTGCATCTTTTTTTCTGTCAAGGAGCGAATGCCGAGATTCTCATAGATTGCTTTTACAGCAGCTACTTTTTGTGCTTTATCAAATTCCTTCAGCCCCAACCAGTGTTGCAATTCTTCCCGCTCCTTTCCGTTGGCAAGTTCAAGGGCCTTGAGTAGTAGAAAGGTTTTCTTGTTGGAGATGATATCGCCACCCACCTGCTTGCCAAATTTGGCTTGGTCAGCATAGACATCGAGTAGGTCATCTTGAAGTTGGAAGCCTACCCCAATATTGACCCCAAACGCATAGATTCTGTCTACATCCTCCTTAGAAGCTCCCGCCAATAGTGCACCGAGTTGAAGGGCAAGCCCTAGGAGTACGGCAGTTTTCAGGCGAATCATTTGAATGTAATCGGCTTCGGCTACTGTTTCGTAGCTTTCAAAATTCATGTCCAACTGCTGTCCTTCACATACTTCGGCAGCCGTTTTATTGAAAAGTCGAATTACCTCGGGCAGTAACGCTGCAGCTGTGGGAAGGAGTAAGTCGTACGCACGAACCAGCATGACATCTCCGGAGAGAATGGCGATGTTGGCATTCCACTTTTCATGAACCGTAGGCTTTCCTCGTCGGAGCGGCGCCTGATCCATGATGTCGTCATGCATGAGGGTGAAGTTGTGAAATACTTCGATTGCAGCAGACTGACTCAAAATCTCTTCGGGATTTTTTCCATACATGCCGTAAGCGAGAAGCGAAAGTAGGGGTCGTATGCGCTTGCCACCCAAGCTCATGATGTAGGTGATGGGATCGTACAATTCTGCTGGAGACAGGCCAAAGGAGTGGCTGCTGATGTGCTCTTCTAGCTTAGTTAAAAGGTCGTGGGCGAGATTTTTTTCTGTCATTGTCTGCAAATTCCAAATCTATGGTTCTTCGGTCGATATCGGTATTAACTACGCGGACCAGCACTTTGTCTCCCAAAGTGATCATTCTTTTCGTTTTCGATCCAACCAAGCGCATGTTGCGCTCGTCAAAAGCGTAGTAATCATCGTCCATGTCTTGGACGCGGATCATACCTTCACACTTGGTTTCGGTGATTTCTACGAAAACTCCCCACTCGGTTACTCCGCTGACAATCCCATCATAGTCTCGCACTTCAGCAAGCGACATGAATTGCACCTGCTTGTATTTGATGGAAGCCCGCTCGGCATCTGCTGCTCGCTTTTCCCGCTCGGAAGAGTGGAGGCATTTTTGTTCCCAGGAACTGGCATCGGGAGATTTTCCTCCCTCCAGGTAGTGCTCAAGGAGGCGATGCACCATCATGTCAGGATACCTTCGAATAGGAGAGGTGAAGTGGGTGTAGTGCGCAAAGGCAAGTCCAAAGTGCCCCTTGGGCTCCGTAGTATATTTGGCCTTGGCCATGCTTCGAATGGCCAACTGTTCGAGCACGTTTTGCTCTGGCTTTCCTTGGATTTCATCCATCAGCTTGTTGAGGGCGAAGGCAACTTTTTGTGGAATCGTGACGTCCATCGCGTGACCAAAGCGCTTGGCAAATCCAGAAAAGGTTTCTAGGCGATCCAAGTCTGGGCTGTCGTGGGTTCGGTACACAAAGGTATCCATGCCCTGATGCTTTTGGAAGATAAACTCGGCCACGTACTTGTTGGCCAGCAGCATAAACTCCTCGATGAGTTTGTGAATGTCTTTTCGCTCCTTTATAAATAAGCCCAGAGGGGTACCTTTTTCATCCAGCTTAAACTTCACTTCTACCGTTTCAAAGTTGACTGCACCCTGGTCAAAGCGCAGTTTCCGCACTTTTTTGGCGAGGTTGTTCAGTAGGGTCAGTTCCTGGAAGTGATCCCCAGACTGGGTATCAATGCATTCCTGTGCTTCTTCGTAGGCAAAGCGGCGGTCAGAGTGGATGATTGTTCTACCGATCCAATGCTGTACTACTTTGGCCTGAGGATCTACTTCAAATACGCAGGCAAAGGTGAGCTTATCTTCGTGCGGTCTTAAGGAACAAAGCCCGTTGCTCAAGCGCTCAGGCAGCATGGGGATGGTTCGGTCTACCAGATAAACGGAGGTGGCCCGATTGAATGCTTCTTTTTCTAGGGCTGTTTTGGGTTTCACATAATGGGTCACATCGGCGATGTGCACCCCGATTTCGTGGTTGCCATTTTCAAGTTTGCGATACGAAATCGCATCGTCAAAGTCTTTGGCATCTGCTGGGTCAATGGTGAAGGTCAATACCTCTCTAAAATCTTTTCGTGCCTTAATTTCTTTCGCAGAAATCTGTTCAGGAATGGCATTGGCTTCAGCATCTGCTTCTTTGTCGTATTCGAAAGGAAGTCCAAATTCTGCCATGATGGAGTGGATTTCTACCTCATGAAGTCCTGCTTTGCCAAGTACTCGAATGACTTTTCCGGTAGGGTTTTTGTCATCGTCCCTCCATTCGGTCAATTTGACAATCACCTTTTCATTGTGTTCTGCGCCCATGAGTTCTCCACGGTGCACAAAAATATCCTTGTGCATTTTTTTGAAATCGGGAACTACAAAGGCAAAGCGAGGGGAGATTTCTACTCGGCCCACAAATTCATCGCGGTTTCGCTCCACAATTTCCAATACCCTACCCTCCATTCTCCCAGTCTTCCCTTTCACCGGAAATACCATTACTCGCACCTTGTCGCCATCCAAGGCTTGCTTTAGGTCCGCTTCCTTCACCAAAATATCTCCTCCTTCCACCGCATTCGGGTCGTCGGGAATGATAAAGGCAAAACGCGGGTTGACGAAATCAACTCTACCGCTGATGTATTCTGGGTCTTGCGTAGAGGAAAAATAGTTGCGGGGGCTTCGGGAAATCTTCCCATCAGCAACGAGCTGGAAAAGTACGGGCTCTACCCCATCCTTGTTAAAGGAATCTCGAATTTCTAATTGCTTGATTAATTGTTTGGCATTGAATTCTTTACCAAAATTTGCATTTAAAAATTGAAGAAGTTTTCGTGCTAAAGATGCACTATCATCATTGCCTTTAGGGCTTGAATGGTTTTTTTTGGAATGTTTTCGATCGGATTTTCTTCCCATGAGGGCTTTGTTTTTTCTAAGGTATAAAGTTTTGCTTGCCGAGAAAACTGGCAGGTATGTTCTTTTTGTTATGATTCAGAGTACTCTATTTCTAGGTCTGCCGGCTCAGGCTGTGGGTGCATGGCCAGAAAGATCTTGGCGGTGACTTCCACATCTCGAAGGCAATAATTTTTGATTTTTTCAATGTTTTTTTCTTGGTAGTAGGTGGGGTTGACTTCGCTGCCATCGATTCCTTCTTTGGAACTTGGGATTCCAAAAGCAGCGGCCAACAGTTCCAAACGAGTGTAATACTTGTAGTCCCCAAACCGCCAGAGCTCCATGGTATCCAAGTGTCGGATTTCCCAAGGCTTCTTGCCTGCGAGCTGCAGGGGCTCAGGTAAAGCAATCCCTTGGATCAGCATGCGACGGCAGAGGTAGGGAAAGTCAAATTCCTTGCCATTGTGGGCACAGAGAATCCACTTTTTCTTTTCTAATAAGGCTTTTAACTCTAAAAGAGTTTCCTTTTCCTCCTCCTGAGCAAAAATTTTTGATCGAAAATTGAGTTTTTTCTCCTTCTTCTTGGCTTGAAAATAACCTACTCCTACACAGATCACCTTTCCAAATTCAGCATGAATACCCGCCCGTTCAAAGAAAAGTTCCCCTGGTTCAAGGACACTTTCTCTTCGAATGAGCCGCTCCTTTCGGATCCATTCGGGCTGCAGGCGAGGGTCAAGTTCAGTAAAGGATTCGGTGGAGGAGGCAGTTTCAATGTCTAAAAATAGGATGTTGCCGAGCTGTTCAAAAAATGGGGCCATGATGTCAAAATTAAGTATGAAGTATCCCCTCCAAACCCAATTCTGGAATAGTGCGGAGGTGGGCAGGGTCGAAACTGCCTGGAGTAAAGATAAACTTTTTATCAAAAATCTTGTCCAGAATGTAGTAGCTCACCCAAAACTCATTGGTCAATGAAAATACAGCTGGATCTATGGGTTCAACACGTGCAAAAGAGTTGGATCCAAGCTCTTGGATGAGGTGTCGAAGGGTGGAGGTTTTCCGTAGCTCCCCTTCCAAGTGGCCATATCCTTGGGAGGTAATCATGACGGTGTTTAATTCGATCAGGTTGTAGTTGATCAAGTAGACGGACCATTCTGTTCCGGTTTCTTTTTCTTCCTTGGCAATGGCAATCTTCACCCCAGTAACGGGAGCAAAATCAATGTCTTTTTTCATTCTTCTTCTATCAAATTCATTTCAAAAAGTGTAGCGAGGTGTTTTTTTACCTTTTGCTTAACCTCTTTTTCAGCTACAGGACGGCCCAACTCGAGGTGTAAGGAGGTGACTGCTTTGTCGTCGATCCCGCAAGGGACGATGTGTTCGAAGTAGGAGAGGTCCACGTTTAGGTTGAAGGCAAATCCATGCATGGTCACCCAGCGGCTGGATTTAACCCCAAGGGCACAGATTTTCCGTGGGTTCTTTAAGGTTTCATGATCTAGCCATACACCTGTTAATCCATCGATACGACCTGCCGGCACCCCGTATTCTGCAAGAGTCAGAATGATGGCTTCCTCTAAGTACCGCAAATAGCGGTGGATGTCTGTAAAAAAATGATCCAAATCTAGGATGGGATAGCCCACCAATTGCCCTGGGCCATGGTAGGTGATGTCTCCTCCTCGGTTGATTTTATAATATGTGGCGGCATGGGCTGCCAGTCCTGTAGTGTCTAGCAGGAGGTGTTCTGGCTTTCCGCTTTTCCCTAAGGTATACACATGGGGGTGCTCTACAAATAAGAGGTAGTTGGGAGTAGTGATCTGTTGGTCTTTGGGAAGGTTTCGATTTTGTATTTTTTTGGCGACAATGTCTGCAAACAGATTTTCTTGGTAGGTCCAAGCTTCTTGGTAATCCATGCAGCCCAGATCACGAAATGCTACCGTTTTTTTTGTATCTTCAATCATCGTCGTTTTTTCAGCATTTTTTAGACCCATCTGGGTAGGCCATTTCACTTTTCAAAATTAACCAATATTTCCCATGGCAGCACACAATGATTCAGGAAGACTCGCAGAGCAGGAAGTTGCCAAATGGCTTGAAAGCAAAGGATACACCTTACTCGAAACGAACTATCGGTACCAACATGCCGAGATAGATCTCATCATGACCCATCAGGGGCTCTTGATTTTTATTGAAGTCAAATTTCGTACAGGTACAGGGTTTGGCTATGCAGAGGAGTTTGTTCATGCTACCAAAAAGCGACTCCTAGTCAAGGCTGCTGATCAGTACATTTATCAAAAGGATTGGCACCAGGATATCCGCTTTGATATCGTCGGGGTCTGCCAAGATCCTAGGGGCACCCTACATTTTAGACAGTTTGAAGATGCTTTTTACTAATCATCCTTGAGGGGAATTTTTCAGGGATCTTTTCGGTAGATCAGATTTCCTTCTTTATCCCATTCTGCCCGAATGTAGGGGCGGAAGTTTTTGGTGTAGGGCTTTTCTTGGTACTGGATTTCCCGCTTTCGGATGGCCTGCGTGTTGTTGGTGTTCCAATACTCGGTCCATAACCCTACTTTCTCCCCAAATCTGTACTCACCGGTGACGGCTACCTGCTGGTTTTCATAAAAGTGGTAGAAGTTGCCTTCCGCTAATCCGTACTGAATAGGGATCAGCTTTTCAATGGCTTTGTTGACAGCGTTGAAATAAGTGATTCGTGATTCTTTGGGCCAGCCTTCCTCGTATCGAGCTTTGTCTTGAAGTACATTGTCACCATCAAAAGTAAGCCAGGTTTGGTGCTTGCTGCCGTAATAAAACATGCCTCGTTCCACTACGGTTTGGTTGACCAAGCGTTGGTAAGGTCCATGGAGCAGGTAGCCTTGCCCTTCTACAAACCCCTGTGGTCGAATGATCCGTTCCTTTGAATCGTACCAATAGCGGTCTCGTAGGTAAGGGTTGCTACTCGATGAGGCGTCTGTGTAGTAGAAAAGTTCCACAAACTCTTGACCTCGAAGACTTCTTCTGGTGTTTCCTTTTCTTGTTTTTACTCCAAAAAAAGTGTTTTTACGGGTCTTTTTTTTCTTTTCCTTCTTGGCTTCTTTTACTTTCTCTTCATCAAAGAGGAGTAGGGGAGCTACAGTTGGAAGTAAAAAGGAACTAACTAAGCCCGTGGAGTCTTCTTTTGCCTTTTGGTCGTTGAGAGTTGTTTGACCCAGGAGGAAATGGGATCCTGCCAAATAGAAAAGTAGAAAAAGAATAAGCGGCTTCATTTCTGAATTTAAACGGCTGATTGGCTAGTTTAGTACTATCAAAAGTAACATTTCGAGATCAAATCTTATCGATTGTTTATTAATTATAATCTTCTGCCTACTTTTGAATTCCTGCTACCAAACCCTAATTTCTCATGAATTCTATTTTATCTGATCGCGTACTTCAAATGGAAGAGTCGGCCACTTTGGCCATGGCAAAAAAAGCCAGAGAGCTCAAAGCTCAAGGAATTGATATTATCAGTTTGAGCTTGGGGGAACCTGATTTCAAGACGCCAAAGCACATTCAGCAGGCTGCAAAAGACGCGATCGATGAAGGAAAATATTTCTCCTACCCTCCCGTTGCCGGCTACCAGGATTTGCGTGAAGCGATTGCCAAAAAGCTGAGGGAAGAAAATTACATCCAAGAAGCGAAGGCGGAACACATTGTGGTTTCTGTTGGAGCGAAACATTCCATTGCCAATACCTTTATGTGTTTGCTCAATGAGGGGGAAGAAGTCGTGATTTTCTCTCCGTATTGGGTGAGTTATGCCGAGATCATCAAGTTGTGTGGAGGGGTGCCTGTATTGATTGAGGGTACGCTCGAAAATAACTTCAAGGCTACTGCAGCCCAGCTGGAAGCTGCAATTACTTCCAAAACAAAGGCAGTCATCTATTCCTCTCCTTGCAACCCAACCGGATCTGTATTTTCCCAGCAAGAATTGGAAGCTATTGCCAACGTGGTGAAGAAGCACGAGGGAGTGATGGTCATTGCAGATGAGATCTATGAACTGATCAATTTTACAGGCAAAAATTTCAGCATTTCCTCCCTTCCAGGCATGTTTGCCCGCACGATTACAGTCAATGGGTTTTCCAAGGGCTACGCCATGACAGGATGGAGAGTGGGGTACATCTGTGCTCCATTGGAGATTTCCAAGGCGGTAGAAAAAATGCAGGGACAGTTTACCTCAGGGAATACCGGCATCGCCCAGCGTGCTGCTTTGGCTGGCATATCTGGAGATCAAGTTCCTTCTCAAGAGATGGCCGTCCAGTATTTGAAGCGTCGTGACTTGATGTTGGACTTGCTTGGAGCTATCCCGGGCATCAAAACGCATGTGCCTGAGGGAGCATTTTACTTCTTCCCAGATGTTACCGCCTTCTTTGGTAAGTCAGCGCATGGGCATCAGGTAAACAATGCGGATGAGCTTTGCATGTACTTACTTGCTGTCGCCAATGTATCCCTGGTAACTGGATCTGCTTTTGGAGCGGACAACTGCGTACGCATCTCTTATGCTGCTTCTGAAGCCGACTTGATCGAGGCGATGAAGCGCATGAAAAAAGCCTTGGGAGACCTGGCTTAGGCTCCCAGTTGACTTCCTTCCATTAGATCCAGCCCATGGCGCAAGTACTAGTCATTACTCCCGTAAAAAACGCAATCGAAACCACGCTGGATACCGCGCGGGCAATTGCTAGATCTACGGTAAAAGTCAAGCATGTCATTTTCAATGATTTCAGCACGGAGGAAACCAAGGCCAGCTTGGAAAAGCACCGGGAAGAATTGGGCTATGAGTTGATCCATATCGAGGATTTGACGGATCATCCCTCGCCCAACTACAAGTTGGTGCTGCAACTGGCGCAGCAACAAGCCCTGGAAGTAGGAATCCCGCTTTTGGTGGTGGAATCGGATGTGGTGATTGCTCCTAACACCATTCAATCCCTTTTGGACCATCTCTCCGCTCAACCCAGCACAGGATTGGTGGGTTCAGTGACCGTAGATGAAAAGAGAGAAGTCAACTTTCCCTACCTCAAGTTCAAAGGGGTAAAAGATGCAGTAATCGATACCCAGCGGAGCTTAAGCTTTTGCTGTACTTTATTTTCACCTTCCTTTTTGCAGGCTTTTGATTTTAAGGGATTGGATGAGGCCAAGGATTGGTACGATACCTTTATTTCTAAAAAATCGGTGGAGCTAGGATTCAAAAACACCGTGCTGATGAATGCCCCAGTATGGCATCGTCCTCATGCTAGCCGACCTTGGAAGCAACTCAAGTACAGCAATCCGCTGAAGTATTATTTTTTGAAGTTTTGGAAGGGGTTGGATAAGATTTAGGTCAACGGACGACGGTCCACGGTCCACGGCACATCGCGTATGCTTGAGTGCTATTTACAGTTTTCCGAAAAATTTCAATAGCGTATTGTAGGGTTTGGACCAGGACCGTTGAATTCGTAAAGGGCCATTCAGTTCCCGCTCAAAAAAATCTGCATGCTTGGCATTGAGGTAGGCGATGCGGGCCCGCTTAAAGTTGGTACCCCCAGTTTTTTTTCGTTTGCTGTTGGGAGTGAGTCGGTAGAAGAAGCCTACCTCTGGAAGTTGCACCACCTCTCCGCCATTTTTGAGCAGCTTGATCCAAAATTCCCAGTCTTCTCGTCCCAGTTGCATGTCTTCCGAAAACCCTCCTACTGCTAACGCATCGGTTTTTCGAAAAAGGGCAGATACGAAAATCATATTATCTTTGGCCAATTGCTGCAGGCTAAAGGGCTTTAATTTCCAAGGCTTGCGGGTCGTTTCGGTAAATTTTTCAGCTTGGCAGTAGACTACTTTGACTTCTGGGCGACTCGAAAGGATAGCCAAGCCTTGTTCGATGTAGGTCGCTGCAATCAAGTCGTCTCCGTCTACCGGTAAAATGTATTCCCCTTTCGCAGCAGCAATTCCTGCATTGCGGGCTTTGGTGACGCCGCCATTGGCTTGGTCGAGTACCCGAACTTCCGGATGCTTGGCTTCCAGTTCCTGCGCTAGTGCTAGGGAATTATCGGTGGAGCCATCGTTGATAAGGAGGATTTCGAGTGGGCGGTAAGTAGATGTTAGTGCCGATTGGATGGTTTCTTTCAGGTACATCCCTTGGTTGTAGCAGGGGACAATCACAGAAATCAATCCTGGGGTCATGCGTTAAAGAAGGAAGCAAATTCACCCAGCGGCTTTTGTAGGGCTAGGGTATTGGGACCAAATTTTTTCAACTGGTACTGCTGTTCTTCCAAAAGTTGAAGGCAGGAAGCATAATCCGCGGCATTCAAACCCACATTTTCAAAGATGATGGCCTGAGGTCTGGTTTTGGGGATGTCAAAAATCCGAATGACCTCTAAGTCGTAGCCTTCCGCATCGATTTGAAGCAAGTCGATGTGATGCAATCCGTAGGTTTGAATTAGCGTTGCTGGCGCGATCACCTGCACCTCCTCTTGACTGATCCATTGGCTTTGGTCAGTTGGGATCTCAATCCCGAAGCGTTTGCAGTTGGAGGCTACAATGCCATCTTCAAAGGCCTTTTCAATTTTTTCCTTCGAAAAGGAAGCTAGACCTGTAGCCCAACGCATGGAAGA
>CAMDEU010000021.1 GCA_945897085.1 Spirosoma fluviale
GCTTTGGCTTCACCTTCCGGTGAAAAAGCTAGGGAGTGAAAGCCCGTTTCGTCTGAGTAAAATAGGAATGCAGCAGAGCCACTGGCATTTTCTCCACCCACATGAGTCGCAATGGGGTCGTTGTAATTTTCGCGACAGATGACTAGCCAGCTGGCCACATTTGCATTTTTCAATGCTTCTGGCAACAAGGTATTGATCCGTTTTTTACGGATTTCAGGCCAGGGGTTTTCTCCCCAATAGGCGAGGGGATCTATTTTTTCGGTTTCTGTGTTGGTAGGAGAGGAACATGCCCATCCAAGGAGAGCTAGTGCGATTACTAGAAAAGAATGTTTCATAGGGGTATCCAATTTGTTTGGTAAATTAATTAGATTTTTGTGTAGTTAAGCCTTAGTTTTTTTCTTCCTTGCGCTTTCATTAAGAAAAGTGGGAGCATAAAAATCTTTTATTTTGAACAAAACTATAGTTGATCCGTGTTATCAGCAGATTAGTAAAGCCTTGATCCAGTAAATGAAAATAGGAATTGTTTGTTATCCTACCTTCGGAGGTAGTGGAGTGGTAGCCACTGAACTGGGTAAAGGACTTGCGAAAGTGGGTCATGAAGTACATTTTATTACCTACAAGCAGCCCATGAGGCTGGATTTTTTTAGTGAAAACCTATTCTACCACGAGGTAGACATTAAGAGTTACCCTTTATTTGAGTTTGCTCCCTACGAACTTGCGCTTGCCAGTAAAATGGTGAGTGTGGTCAAGTACGAAAATCTGGACTTGCTACATGTGCATTATGCCATTCCGCATGCTTCCTCCGCTTACATGGCCAAGCAAATACTCAAAACCCATGGCATTTCAATTCCTGTGGTGACGACCCTTCACGGTACAGACATCACCTTGGTTGGAAAAGATCCGAGTTACGAACCGGTAGTAACTTTTTCAATCAACGAGTCCGATGGGGTTACGGCAGTTTCAGAGGATTTGAAAAAGGAAACCTATGCCTACTTTGACATCAAGCGAGAAATTGAGGTGATTCCGAATTTTATCGATTTGGAGCGCTTTAAGAAGCAGCGCAAGGAGCATTTTAAGCTAGCCATTTGCCCCAATGGGGAAATGCTTTTGGTCCATACCTCCAATTTCCGGAAGGTAAAGCGGGTAGAGGATGTCATCCATGTGTTTTACAACGTACGAAAAGAAATTCCTGCCAAGTTGCTTCTGGTAGGAGATGGACCTGAAAGGGATAAAATGGAGCGACTCTGTCGTACGCTTGGTGCCTGCGAAGACATCCGTTTCTTGGGTAAATTGGAGGCAGTAGAAGAGGTATTGTCTGTGGCAGATTTATTTTTAATGCCTTCGGAAAAAGAAAGCTTTGGACTTGCAGCTTTGGAGGCGATGGCCT
This sequence comes from Spirosoma fluviale, assembly GCA_945897085.1. Lineage (GTDB taxonomy): Bacteria > Bacteroidota > Bacteroidia > Cytophagales > Cyclobacteriaceae > Algoriphagus. The sequence continues at coordinate 1,388 of CAMDEU010000021.1, forward strand.
GTGAGGTGCCTGTATTATCCTCCAATGCAGGGGGAATCCCCGAATTGAATTTGGATGGAATTACAGGCTTTGCCTGCGAGATAGGTGATGTAGAGGACATGACCAAAAAAGCTTTATTTATTTTAGACAAGGCCAATTTGCCAGGATTTAAGGAGCGGGCTTTGGCGCGAGCCAAAGAATTTGACATCGATCAGATCCTTCCGATGTATGAGGATTATTACCGAAAAACTATTGCGCTGGCAGAAAGTGAAAAAAAGATGAATTAAGTCATCGCCAAGAAAAAAAATAAAAGAGTAAACCCTTATTTTTGTAGGATAGTTTATAGCTATAGCGCACATCAATTTTTGACAACTACCTAAAACACTGTTGACCATGAAAAAGATTGGGAGATTAGATCGGCCAGATAATTTTGGGTCTGCTCAGATTTTTTCTAATCCTGTTCTTGAACGGATCTCTAGGACGCATATTTCTGTTCCGATTACGCTGTTTTTGGCCATTTCATCCGTTTCCTTGTATTTTGGACTTACCACTACTATCCCCTTGTGGCTTGGCTTTGCCGTCCTATTCATTGGAATCTTTGTTTTTACCTTCGTGGAATACCTGATGCACAAGGTTTTTTTTCATATGGAACCAGACACTCCAATCAAGGATAAATTGCAATATGGCATCCATGGGGTACATCACGATTACCCCAAAGACAAGGATCGCTTGGCTATGCCTCCCTTCGTGAGCGCAGCCTATGCAGCGATCTTGTACTTAATGTTTACCCTAGTGATGGGGGACTATGCACTCTATTTTCTCCCAGGCTTTTTGATTGGCTATACGGCCTATCTAGGGGTCCACTATATGGTTCACTCCTATCCTGCTCCCAAAAATTTTCTTAAGGTATTGTGGGTTCACCATGCCATCCATCACTACAAAAATCCAGATGCCGCTTTTGGGGTAAGTTCTCCTCTCTGGGACTACCTCTTGGGAACGCTTCCTAAAAAAGAATAAACAAAGCTTCCAAACGGGGGTCTGCTCTTGGTTTTAGGTGAGATGGGAGCTTGATCTTTTGCCAACTCATTCCAGTACCTTTGCATTCCTACTACTCACATGAAGAAAGTTTCTATTATCGGTTTGGGATGGCTTGGCGAGGTCGCTGCTTTGCTTTTGCAAAAACAGGGCTATCTAGTGCTGGGGTCTTCCACTCGTCCAGAAAAAGTGGAACTTCTTCGCGAAAAAGGGCTGGATACCATTCATTTTGCCCTAGATCCCGATCCCAAGGGGACAGCTTACCACCGACTTTTTGAATCGCAGATTTTGGTGATTACTATTCCTCCTAGAAGTAGGCAAGGGGATGGGGAAGCGTACCTACAGCAACTTGCTTCCTTACGTGCCTTGGTTGCAAACTCATCGGTAAAGCAGCTTGTCCTTATTTCCAGCACAGGGGTCTATCCCAATGAAAGTAAGGCAGTGTCCTACAGCGAGGAGGAGGAGATTTCCGAAAGTAATGCGGGCAATTCGATCTTGTATCGAGCGGAGCAATTGATGGTGGATTCTCCAAGCTATGCGCTGACTATCCTGCGGATGGGAGGATTGATGGGAGCAGATCGTATTCCTGGTGCCTATTTTTCAGGAAAGGAACAGGTGGTAGGTCATACGCGTGTCAATTTTATTCATCAACTCGATGCGGCAAAAATGATCGCTTGGGTGATTGATCAAGGCCTTTGGAATCAAACCTTCAATGGGGTAGCGCCTCAGCATCCTTTGCGGCGAGAGATCTATGCAAAAAATGCGAGTGCCTTGGGAATCTCTCCGCCAGCAAGCTATCAGGAAGCCGCCGATGAAAAAGTAGGAAGGTGGATTAGTTCGGAAAAAATCAGTGCCACTGGATTTAGCTTTGACTTTCTAAATCCATTGGACTTTCCCTACACCCCCCGCCTTGCAACTAGCTAAAGGCTTCTCTTTGCTTTGAATTGCCATCCGATTGTGCTGACATCTTGTCACTTTTTTAGACTTGGAATAGGCCTTGCTACCCTATGAGTAGATACATTTTACCTTTAACTAAACCGATGTAAGCCCATGCAGGAAAAAGGCACGATCTCGATACATACCGAGAACATTTTCCCCATCATTAAGAAATTCCTCTATTCTGATCATGAGATATTCCTTCGGGAATTGGTCTCCAATGCAGTGGATGCAACTCAAAAAATCAAGCGTCTTGCGACATTAGGTCAGTATTCTGGGAAACTTGGAGACATTACGGTAGAGGTTTCTTTTGACGAAAAAAAGAAAACCATCACCATCTCAGACAAAGGTCTCGGCATGACCGCTGAGGAAATCAAAAAATACATCAACCAGATTGCATTTTCTGGAGCCACGGAGTTTGTGGAGAAATTCAAAGATTCCAAAGATGCCAACGAAATCATTGGAAAGTTTGGCTTGGGTTTCTATTCCGCCTTTATGGTTGCCAAAAATGTAGAAATCCATTCTCTTTCTTATCAGGATGGAGCTGAGCCTACAATCTGGACTTGTGATGGAAGCACTGAGTTTGAAATTAAAAAAGGAAAGAAGAAGAGCCGAGGAACGGATATTATTCTCCATATCAACGAGGACTCGATCGAATTTCTGGACAAGTGGAAGTTACAAGGGATCTTAGACAAGTACTGCAAGTTTCTGCCCATCCCCATCAAGTTTGGCACCAAATCCGAGTCAGTAGAAGACGGTGTAGACGATAAGGGAGAGAAGAAATGGAAGTCTGTGGAGGTAGACAATATTCTCAACACTACCGCTCCTATTTGGACCAAGTCACCAAGCGATCTTCAAGACGAGGATTACCTCGCTTTTTATAAGAGTTTATACCCTATGGGTGAGGATCCTTTATTTTGGATCCACCTCAATGTTGACTATCCGTTCAACTTGACAGGGGTGCTGTATTTCCCGAAAGTCAAAAATGACTTTGAGTTGCAGCGCAACAAGATCAAACTTTTCAGCCGACAGGTATTTATTACTGATGAGGTCAAGGACATTGTTCCTGAGTTTTTGATGCTGCTCCATGGCGTGATTGATTCCCCAGACATTCCACTCAACGTGTCGAGAAGCTTTTTACAGGCCGATGGCAACGTGAAGAAGATCAACAACTATATCACCAAAAAAGTAGCCGATAAGCTTTCAGAGCTCTACAAAAAGGATCGAAAAGCATACGAGGAAAAGTGGAATGACATTGGCCTGTTTGTAAAGTACGGCATGATCTCCGAGGAGAAGTTTTACGAGAAGGGGAAAGAATTTACCCTACTCAAAAACACCAAGGAAGAATATTACACGCTAGACGAATACCGTGAAAAGGTCTTGGCTACCCAAACCGACAAAAACGAGCAGCTGGTTTATTTGTACTCCACAGACCTAAAAAAGCAGGATAGCTTTATCGATTCAGCACTCAAGAAGGAGTATGATGTGTTGGTGTTGGATTCTCCGATCGACAACCATTTCATTCAGCACATTGAGTCCAAGTTGGAAAAAACGCAGCTTAAGCGTGTGGACTCCGATGTGGTAGAAAAGTTGATTCAAAAGGATTCTACCTACGCCAACCTATTGTCTGAAGATCAGAGCAAGTCGGTGAAGGAGCTTTTTGAAAAAGCCATTGCCAACAAAACTTATTCCGTGGATATCGAAGGGCTAAGTCCAGAGGAAATGCCTGTGACCATCACCATGGAAGAGTGGATGCGCCGCATGAAGGAAATGGCACAAACTGGTGGAGGCCCGATGAGTTTCTACGGCAGCCTGCCTGATAGCTACAAGGTAGCCATCAATGGCAACCACCCTTTGGTCGATAAGATCCTCAAGGCAGAAAATGAAGAGAGTCAGGTGAAGCTTGCCAAGCAGGCCTTTGATCTGGCTTTACTCTCTCAGGGCTTGCTCACTGGCAAGGACCTGACTGCCTTCGTGAAGCGCAGCGTGGAAATGATTTAATGACCTTTGGGGTTTCCAAAACCCCGAAGGTCTTTTTTCACCTTTGAGGTTTCTAAAACCCCGAAGGTCTTTTCTTAAAACATTGATTTTCTTTAAAATTATGGTTCTCGCAAAGTCGCTAAGGTCGCAAAGCAATGATTTTATTTGCTGCTTCCAGTCTTTGCGAGACTTTTTTAGACTTTTCTACCACATCATCTTCACAATGAAATCCCTTTCTTTTTCCTACTAGACTTTTAGAGTAGGCCTCTCCCACAGTTTTTTATTTCGGGCACTTCCTGTAATTTTGTGCAACCATTCACGAAAAATAAAAAACGGTATGCCTTACCTATTTACCTCCGAGTCTGTATCTGAGGGCCACCCAGATAAAATTGCGGACCAGATTTCTGACGCACTGATTGACAACTTTTTGGCTTTTGATCCCAGCTCCAAGGTAGCCTGCGAAACACTCGTAACTACCGGACAAGTGTTCCTTGCCGGTGAGGTAAAATCTGAAGTGTACCTAGACGTACAAAAAATTGCCCGTGAGGTAATCAATAAGATCGGTTATACCAAGAGCGAATACATGTTTGAAGGCAACTCCTGCGGGGTGCTTTCTGCGATCCACGAGCAGTCTGCGGACATCAACCAGGGCGTAGAACGCAAAAACCCAGAAGAGCAGGGTGCAGGCGACCAAGGCATGATGTTTGGTTATGCGACCAACGAGACGGACAACTATATGCCTCTGGCACTAGACCTTTCGCACCGCATCTTGCTGGAGCTGGCCGAGCTGCGCAGAGAGAACAAGGATATGCCTTACCTACGTCCTGACTCCAAGTCTCAGGTAACTATCGAGTACTCTGACGACAACGTGCCGCAGCGCATCGATGCGATCGTCGTATCGACTCAGCACGATGATTTTGACGAGGAAGGAAAGATGCTTGCCAAAATCAAGTCCGACATCATCAACATCTTGATCCCACGCGTGAAGGCAAAATTGAAGCCTTCACTTCAAAAACTATTTACTGACCAGATCACCTACCACATCAACCCAACGGGCAAGTTTGTGATCGGTGGTCCACACGGTGATACAGGACTTACTGGCAGAAAAATTATCGTAGATACCTACGGGGGCAAGGGCGCTCACGGAGGAGGAGCCTTCTCAGGCAAAGATCCTTCCAAGGTAGACCGCTCTGCAGCTTATGCGACCCGTCACATTGCCAAGAACATGGTGGCAGCAGGTATCGCAGACGAGATCTTGGTGCAGGTATCCTATGCGATTGGCGTTGCCAAGCCGATGGGTATCTACATCAACACCTACGGCACGGCCAAGGTGAACTTGAGCGATGGAGAAATTGCGAAGAAAGTTGAAGGCATCTTCGACATGCGTCCCTATGCCATCGAGCAGCGATTGAAGTTGCGTACCCCGATTTACCTCGAGACTGCCGCTTATGGCCACATGGGTAGAGAAAGCGTGGTAGTGGAGAAAACCTTCACTTCCCCTTACCGCCCAGCAATCACCCAGAAGGTAGAGTTGTTTACCTGGGAGAAGTTGGATTATGTGGAGAAGGTGAAGAAAGAGTTCGGAATCTAAGACCTAGAGTCAATCCATAAAATAGAAACGGTGTAAGCGAATGCTTGCACCGTTTTTTTGGTTTAGGGGGGCTGCTAGATTTGTGGTGTGATTTTGATTGCTAAATCCCCCTTGCCCCCTTTAAAGGGGGAATCACATCTCTTATCCCCCATGAAATGAATTAAGAACTCATCGATTTTCTTTTTTTGAAATTAATTTCTTGTGATTCTATAGGAAATAGTTGAATCTGCCTTGGGCGACTCCCCCTTATAAAGGGGGTTAGGGGGATTTGTAACCTAATGCTTTCCTTACCGCTGAAGCATCAGCCAGCCCCGCGGATCCACCTCAGGTAAGCTGCTGCTAGTGACTAAAACCCCCTTTTTTCCAATCGAAAGTTTTTGACTACCCTCCGAGGTTTTGATTTCCACCGGAATTTCAAAGTCAATACCTTCCAAGGCAATTCGGTACCCCAACTTTCCTTGTTTGCTTACCGTCACCTTAGGTAAGGCTGTTGTCTCAAGGTACAGCTTAAAAAACCCTTCTAAATTTTGCCCAGTATAGCTTTGGATAAAGTCGGTAAAATCCTTGGTGGTCACCCGATTTAAGTAGGTAAATTGCTTCGCTTCAGCAAAAGCCTTCAGGGCTGGAAAAAAGAGTTCATCTCCCAATACCCCTCGGAGTGAATGGATGACCATGGCTCCTTTGGTATAAATTTCGGGATGGTAGGCCGTCTTTTCGGTAGAGTTGGGAGGACTTACCACAGGTCGAGCATGAGGAATACCCCGGGCCTCGGACCTCGCTTTTTTGAAATAGGCCTCGGGACCTCCATGTTCCCAATAGAACAACCAATCCCCGTAGGCCGTAAGGCCCTCATGAATCCACATATCGGCCCAGTCACCCACTGAGACCTTGTTGCCAAAACATTCGTGGCCCAGTTCGTGGTGGAGCAGCCAGTCGTACTTGACTTTTCCCATGGGGATATACTGAAAGTTATTCCCATAGGCATTGATGGTTTGGTGTTCCATTCCTAGGTAAGGAGTTTCTACCACCGCAATCTTGTCCTCTGGAAAAGGATAGGGGCCAAAGTATTTTTCATGCGTTTGGGCACTTACCCGAAGTACTTCTAGCAGGTCCTTGGCCTTGTATTTGTTTTCTTGGAGCACCCAAACTGCCATGGGAATTACTGCTCCGGAGATGGATTGGAATTGGGTTTCCGCTTTTTCAAATATGCCAAGTGTAAAATTGATGTTGTAGTTATTGATGGGATAGTTCGTTTCCCAGTGGTAGCGCACTTTTTGACCCTGATCTTGGGTTTGGATCAAGCGCCCATTGGAGGCGATGAAATAGGGTTTGGGTACTGTGAATAGTAACTCCACACCTTGCTGCGGTTCACTTGAGGGGTGGTCTAAGGCGGGCATAAAGACCTTTGCTCCTTCGCCTTGGCAGGATAATCCCATCCAATGCCTGCCCTTCTGATCTTTTTCCCAAGTAAACCCTCCTGTCCAAGGAGGATTCTGCGCAATCGGTGTCGGTCCCTCGTAAAAGATTTGAACCTGATTGCAGGTGCAGTCTATAGGTAGGATGTCAAGGAGGTCGTTTTGATGGGTAAAAGCAACGGCTTTCCCATCCATGAGCACCTTGCTTACTTGGTATTGGTCAATCAATTGAAACCGTAGCGTATCTAACTTTTCATTAGAAGAAAAAGTGATGGTAGATTGTCCAGCAATGGACTGCGTTTCGGGAAAAATTTCTAGCTCAAGTCGGTACTGCTGGATTTGAAATTTGGCCTGCAAAGGATCTAAGGGTCCACCCCAGTCCCAAGTTTGGGCTTGAATCAGGTGAGCTACAAAAAGAAGCGGGAGGAAAAAGAGTAATTTTTTCATGGTAAGATCAATCCGATTGACGAATTGAATATAGTCAACAAGACCTAAAAAAACCGCTCCTGAAGGTTAATCTTGGAGCGCTGAAGAATTAGTCTTCTGCGTAGTTGAACGCATCCACTTGCTCTTTGATCCAGTCCTGGTATTTGCCACGGAGAAACTCTGCCCACTCCTCTTTGTATTTGGAGCCATCCAGCAGAAAGCGGAAAGCGGTAGTTGCCTTAGGATTGCTTAGTGTGCTTACTAGGTCCTCAGCTAGCGTTCGCTCCTTTACTCTTCGGTCCACGAAGTCTTGCATAAGTTGGTGTTCTTGGGACGGTTCAAGCCTGGTGAATTCTGCGAAATTGTCTGGTTGATCTTCGATTTCGTCGAGGATATCTTCCTCCTCTGGGGTTAGGTCGTAGTTGAAGTGATCTTCATCGTCAGGCAAGTGATGGATTTTCTTCTTGTCAACCTGATAGAAGCACACATTGCCTTTAAGCAATTGGGCAGCAATTAGATCTACCTCTTTTTCAGTAAGCAAAAGCATGGATGGAGTTCAAAATATTTTAAAATACGACAGTTCGAAAGTTCAACAAATTGTTTTAGAAAATGTAAGTTCCAAGCAAAAAAATAAGCCTAAAAACCCTGATTTATAATTTTTTCTAGCGTTAAGGAGTCTAATTCATGCCCTCCTGAAAAGGACATGTGTTTTAGCGGCTTGCCTAGCTCCAAAAGTAGCTCCTCTTGTCGTTTCTTACTTTCCTCGGTCACCAACTCATCTTCTAGTCCGTGAATCAAGATCACCGCTGTAGCAGCGAATTTTTCTTTCGCCACTTCTATCACAAGGTCATGGGCAAACCCTCCGCCCCAAAGAATAAGTGAATCAAGAGTGCCCTTCCATTGGCTAGCCCATCGGGTGCCGGTGGCTGCCCCTTGCGAAAATCCAAGGAGGTGGATGTTCGGTACCTGTTCGAATGCGGAGAGGACCTCTTCCATCATCCGATTTAGGTACCTATGGTTGTTGGCAATGGCAGTTTCCCGCTGGTAGCTCGTCATCCAGTTGGCTCCCACCCGTCCCTGAAAGTCCTTAAGGTAATTGTGATTGGTGCCTTCAGGAGCGATAAATAGCCTGTTTTCTGATGCATGAGGAAGAAATCTCCGGATAAAAAATTCCGCCAATTGCCCATAGCCATGTAGGACAATCCAAACCTCGTTTTCTTTTCCTGTTGGTTCATGGGAAAGGAAATACGGGGCTTCGTAGGGAAATTGAATTGATTTTTTCACGCCTAACTGTGGAGGTCGTCAAATTTAAGTGGGAGCAGGTGGCGTATCCCCTGGAATCGAAGTACAATTCCCTTGGATTGCAATATCAAGATCGAAATTGGGCTATTGTATCGGTTTTCTGCCTCATTAATCGCCTGCCGGCACATGCCACAAGGAGAAACACCTGCCCAATCGACTTCTCCTTCGCGCCGCGCTACAATGGCAATTGTCTTTGGGGCTAGTTCGGGAAAATTTGCTCCTACATAGCCGAGAAGCAATCGCTCTGCGCAAGTGCCTACCGGGAAACTTACATTCTCCTGATTCGAAGATTGGTAAATTTCTCCATTGGCAAGCTCTACCGCTGCCCCTACCTGAAATTTGGAATAGGGGGCATAGGCATTCGTGGAAATTTCTTGTGCCCGCTTGAGTAAGGCGGCTTCCTTAGTGCTCAATTCAGAGTAGCTGAGTTCTTCTATCTCAATCGTATCGGTAATTTTTTTCACAGGCAGCGTAAAGGTTTGGATCGGACCTAGCCTTTAAAGTACGTAAATGTTCCTTAATTCTTTAATCTTCCTTTTTTCAGGCCGAAAAAAAGGAGCAACTTTAACCTATTATTACCAAGCCCATGTCCACCATCTTGATTTTTGGAGCAGGAAAATCTGCCATCTATTTGATTGATTACCTAGCCGATTCCTGTGCTGGGGGAGATCGCCAGCTCCTAGTAGCGGATTTGGATGTCGCCCTTGCCATTTCCAAACTCAGAAATCGAAGTAACACGAGGGCTGTGGGGGTAAAATTGGATGATCAGGATTCGCGGCGGGAGCTTATTGAACAAGCGGATGTAGTCATTTCCATGCTCCCCGCAGGACTCCATCCGGGAGTGGCAGCAGATTGCTTGGAGCTGGGCAAACATTTTTTTACCGCCTCTTACGAAAGTGAAGCACTGCGAGCCATGCGGTCGGAGATTGAAGCCAAAGGCCTTCTTTTTCTCAATGAATGTGGGCTAGATCCAGGAATTGACCACATGTCTGCCCTGAAAATCATCCATGAGGCAAAAGCCAAGGGGGAAGTGATTCGCTCTTTCAAATCGTATTGTGGAGGACTTCTGGCCCCCCAAAGTGAAGACAATCCCTGGAAATACAAGTTTACTTGGAACCCCAGAAATGTGGTGTTGGCAGGCCAAGGAACCTCCAAATATCTCGAGCATGGAGAGGTCAAAATTGTTCCGTATCACCAACTTTTCAAACGGGTAGAACCAGTTAATTTTCCCGGTTTAGGTGAGTTTGACGGCTATCCCAATCGGGATTCGCTAAGTTACCAGCACATTTATGGGCTTGAAGGGATTGCTACCTTGCTTCGAGGGACTCTCCGGCGGGCAGGTTTTTGCAAGGCATGGGATGTCTTGGTGCAGTTGGGTCTCACGGATGACTCCAGCCAGTTGCAGCTACCAGCGGGCAGTACCTACCGGCAGTTTTTGAACACCTTCCTTCCTTGGTCAGATAGTTTTTCTGTGGAGGAAAAGTTAACGGAATTAATCCCTGACTTAGATTTTCCCACCTTTGAAAAATTGCAGTGGCTAGGGCTATTTGAGTCCATTCCACTCCCAATTACCGAAGGTAGCCCAGCGCAACTGCTGCAGGCGATTTTGGAAGTACATTGGTCCCTTCAGCCAGCCGATCGGGACCTGATTGTGATGCAGCATCAAGTAGAGATTCAGACTGAAACTGGAATTAAAAAAATCATTTCTAGTTTGGTGGATATCGGTCAAGATGCGGTGCATACTGCCATGGCCAAAACCGTAGGCATTCCTTTGGCCATTGCAGTAGATCTCTTTTTGGAGGGTAAAATTTCCCTTCGTGGGCTGCAACTACCTGTAGTTCCGGAATTGTATCTCCCGATTTTGAAGGCCTTAGAAAAAGAAGGAATTCGATTTGAGGAGCGGGTAGAAGATTAATTCGGCAGCATGTAAAACGAAAAAAGACCAACTTGCTAGTTGGTCTTTTTTTATTTAGGGCCTCCAATCTGCTGGAGGATCGATAAATGCTCCTGAAATTACGCGACAATCGTCTGGAATGATCGCTCGATTTTGCTTGTAGGTCAAGTCATTTTTATCTATATAGATTCGACGGGAGGTTTCTCCTCCTGCCATAAAGAAGCCAAGGACCACCTCATCAGGATTGTCCAAACTGATCATGTTGCCTCGCAAGTTGGCCGGAGGTGGATCAAAAATAGATCCAGAGATTTCTGCTTGCTGCTTGACCAAGCGAAGGAATCGATAGGCTTCTTGGGAGATGCTGTACTGTTTGAGGTCCATTCGGAACTTGTTTACAAATCGAATGCCATCGTCTGCGATAAAGGCAGCAGGGATGCGGGTGCTTAGGCCATTGAAGTTGTCGTCATTGACCACAAAGAGGCTTTGATTGTTGCCCGCTTCGTAGCGGAAGCACTGTACACAGCAGTCTTTAGGCTGAGGGGTTCGATTTGGATTTGCAGGTGAAGGCCGAGGTGTATATAGATCTGGTCGTGTTTCAAAGATATAGACTGCAGGGCCATTTTTCCAGTAGTAAAAATTATTTTCATCGGCGGGGTCCTTTAGTTCTACGAGGAGTTGGATTCCAGATTTAGGCACCTCGCTTCCTTCGGTGGGTACTGTTACGGTCCGAATGTTTAAGGATTGGATAGCAGGTACAGCCGCCACGCGTTCGGGGGTGGAGGTATATACCTTCCCTTCGATGGTCTGTATTTGCAAAGTATAGGACCTGCCTACTCGAGCTGAAAAGTTAGCAGGAGTAAAATAGCTTCCTTTGGCATCCGTTCCTTCAGTGAGGAACGTGACATTACCCTCGTTGTCTCGGACGACCACTGTAGCCAAGGAAACGGGTCGTATCAGCCCTTCAAAAATACTACCGTAGGTGGCACTGCGGGTGAGGGTAATGGCATGGGGTCCTGGTCCCGTGGAAATGATTCCTTCTACGGTTAGTAGCTGTACTCCTTCCGGCACCTTCACCTCATAGGGTTCGACGCAGGCCATTGGAAGTACTAGGATTAAATAGATTAGTCTTTTCAACATGGCTTTAGAAGCTAATGGCGTAACTTAAACTTGGTAGTGGGATGCCCAACAATGCCAGTCGAAAGGCCTGTGGAGGTTGGCTAGCGGCATCGTCAAAGAAGATAGAAAATGGATTTTTGCGTCCATAGACATTCAATACGGAGAAGGTCCAATCTCCTTCAAAAAACTTCCCGGTCCCTTTCAACTTGAAATTCACAGAAAAATCAAGTCTGTGAAAGTCTGGAAGCCGTTGTTGATTTCGGCTATTAAAGTAGGCCAGGTTGTTTCCTGAATAATCAAATTTTGCTTCTGGAAAGGTGATGGGTCTACCGGTACTGTAGGCAAAGGTTGCCGAAATGGAGGCATTGGTACTCACCTTGTAGTTCCCGATGAGGGTTAGGTCATGGGGTTTATCAAAGTTGGAAGCATACCAGGCGCCATTGTTGATGTTTTCCTCCTCAAAAGGAGTAATCACTCTTCGCAAGGATCGAGAATAGGTGTATGAGATCCATCCTGTCAGGGTACCCAGGTTTTTTTTCACATACAATTCTAGTCCATATGATTGCCCTTGCGCAGGGATGAGTTCGGTTTCTAGGTGGTTTTGTAAAATCAGGTTGGCGCCGTCCTTGTACTCTACCACATTTTGAAGGTCCTTGTAGTACACTTCTATGGAGGTTTCAAAGATGTTTCCCTTGAAATTGTTGTAATATCCCAAAGATAGCTGGTCGGCAATTTGTGGTTTCAAAAATCCATCACTCAGTTTCCACACATCTGAGGGAGCGATGGTTGCAGTATTGGAGATGAGGTGGATAAACTGGTACATTTTGTTGTAGCCCAATTTTACCGAACTGGCCTTATTGAAGGAGTAGCGGAACGATGCGCGAGGTGCAAGCCCATCGTAGGTTTGAATGACTTCGTCTTTGGCATAGTTCGTTTCCCCAATGGCCGATCCATCCGATACGGGCTTGCCTTCTTGGTAGCTTCGGACCGTGCGTGCACCTAGGTACTGGTAGTAGTCGTACCTAAGTCCATAGGTAAGTCCAATTTTTTCTCCTAGCTCCAGCTCGTGCTGGAAGTGTGCCGCCAGTTCTCGACCAAATTCATTTTGCACCTTTTTGGGGAGTAGGTCCGCCTCGGTGCCTGTGGGTATTAGCTCTCCTGGTTGTATACTCACCTGCTTGAATTCCACTCCTGCCGTGATGGATTGGGTAGGGCTTAGGCTGTAGGTAAAAAAGGATCTACCACCAATGTCTTTGATATTGGAGTTGATTTCAAAGTTGCTGAGACCCGATTGGTTGAAGATCCCATAGTCATAAAGGGAGTAAAAGCCAAGGGTTTCTAGTTTGAGTTTTTCACTCAACTTGCTTTTCCATTGCAGGGAATGGGCATTGTTTTGCCAAGATATGGTAGTGTCCGAGGCAAAAGCAAAGTCATCGTAGCTGGTGTAGTAGCTGTAGGTAAACTCGTTGTTTTCCGAAAGAGGAGCACTAATGACCATGTTGCCATCGTAAAAATTAGCATTGGAGTTATTCAGTGTGGTATTGCTTAGCGATTGCAACAGCCAGTTGATGTAAGAGATTCTGAATCCCCCGAGGATGGATACCTTATCCTTGATGAGGGGCCCATTGAGAGAGAGCTTTCCAGAGAAGTTGCTCGCCATGAAGTCTCCTCCCCATTTGTCTGTGCTACCTGCTTTTGGGAGAATGTCTAAAATAGCCGAGCTTCTACCCCCAAATCGGGAAGGAACTACCGCCTTGTAGAGGGTGACATCGTTGACCATGTCTGGATTGAATGCCGTGAAGAGGCCAAACATGTGCGAAGGGTTGTAGATCGGTGCCCCCGCAAATTGAATCAAGTTTTGATCTACGCCACCTCCACGAACATTCAGACCTGAGGATGCTTCCCCTACTTGACTGACACCTGGGAGCGTAGCGAGAGATCTTACGATGTCGATTTCTCCCATAAATGGAGGTAGATCACGCATTGTATTTACACTGAGGGTGACTGCACCCATGTTGGTGGATTTAATGTTTTTCTCGGGATCACTTCCGTAGATGACCACATCATCCAGAGTGAAATCTTCCTGTAACATGCGGATGGTGATTCGACCATCTCCTACGGCGGTGATGGGATATATTTTGGTTTCATAACCCACATATCGGAACTCGAGGGTGTATTCTGCACGGGAAACTTCCAATTCAAAGCTGCCATTGTCATCGGTAATGCGGGTAAGCTCCAGCTCGGGAATCCGGATGGTGGCACCCACAAGGGCTTCTCCAGTAATTTCGTCGGTGATTCTCCCCGAAAGTTTGATGCCTTTGAGTTGCCCGATGTCACGACCGATCACCTCCCGATTCACTAGGGGAGTTTGGGCCCAAACCGCTGTAAACCCAAAAAACAAAAAGATAAGTAGGGATATTTTTTTCATGGGGATAGGCTTAGATCGCATCTGGGTCAAATTTGTACAATTCCATGGGCAAGGATCCACTCACGGATTCCTCGGGGGCACGGAGAAAATAAATCGAGCCATTGAACTGGAAGTGGCCGCTGTTGATACTTTGAGGGAAACCAATGATTTGATTTTTTGCTTTCCAGTTGAGCGTCTCTAAGTTCAATTCCCAAAGCTCCTGGGTAGCTCTAAACAAGCCCATATAGGCTTTTGATCCGATGACTTCCACGATGGGGTACCCTTGTCCTTTGTTACCCGGATAGGTAGTCAGTAGCTGCCAGCTGTCGAGTGGGGGATTGTACTCCCATACCTGTCCGTTGCTTCCCAATACAATCACCCGAGTAGCTCGGGCAAAGGCGGCGGCATTGCGTCCCAAAGCGAGCGGGGCATTGCGTTTGGTCGACCAGGTCTGCTGCACTGGGTCGTAGGCACGTACCACAAGAGAGGCACCGTCCAAACCTCCAAACAGAAGCAAGCCGCCTTCCCAGTCCACGGCCAAGGCTTCGCGGGAGTTGAAGGGGAGGTCGCTAAGGCGCTCGAAGGTGCTGCCGTTGATTTTCCAGAAGCTTCGGTCGTACACAAACTGATCGCGAGCTGGCTCCAAAGCACCAGCACCGAGGTAGTTAGACGTGGCAAAAGCAAATCTGCGTTTGTTGCCTGGGAAATTAACTTCCGACCAGGTGCCTGTAGCTGGATTGAACCGCTGGAAGACTGCATAGTTATCGCCCAATTTGATCTTGCCGAGCCCTACATGAAATCCCGCGCTATTCGAAAAATAGCTGTTGTCATAAATTCGAAGGCTTCCCGGAAAGTCGGATACCTTGCTGTATTTTCCTGCTTGGTACTCAAAAGGAGTGGAGATCGTGTACTCTTTATTTTGGATGAGCAACTTGATGGGGACTAGTACTTGTCCAGTTGCAGGGGGAATTTTTACAGTGAGTTTGGATTCAAAAACGTTTTTGATTACTTGGGCCTGCTGGCTGCCGAAGAAGACTTGGGTGCCTTCTGGAAAATTTTTGCCTTCGATGACCATTTCCATTCCGGCTGAGGAATAGGCGGGAGAAAAACTCGCAATCGATGGGGTCAATGTTTTTAATTCCACGGCCTGCCCTTCCAAGCGTTGACCATTTACCTCAGCGAAGGCTTTTACAAAGTAGCTCTGGCCAATTTTAAACCCGCTTTTTTCTCCAATAAATCGTCCAGGCTCTTTTTTTTCACCCAAGGATAGCAGAATGGGGCTGGAAAAGGAGGCATCGGTAGAAAAGACAAAGCCATGGTCGTCGGCCAAAACCTCCCTGTTGGTAAGAAGTCTGCCCGACACGCGTAGTTTATCGCCACCTACAAACAAGATATCTTCGGTCGATACAAGAATCGGTGTATTCTCTTCCTCAGTACAGGACCAGGAGGCGAACAACATGAAAAAAATAAATGCAGCCAGTAGTTTTTGCATGGGATAGAGGTCTAGTCAACTAACAAAAATAGGATTTTAAAGAGCGGGAACAATTATTTAGGAGTTCCTTGAAAGAAATAGAATTAGAAAAGAGAGGATTAAGTGTTAAAAACCCAATAAAAATCCAGAAATCAAGTTTCTATAATCATCCGAATAGCTGCCATCTTCATTTTTTAGGAAGAGTTCCATGGGAAGAACGCTTGTTAAGGGCTCCGATAAAGTAAAGCCAACCACTTCTCGATGGACAGGCTTTGAGGCATTGTCTCGGATATGTACTCGAGTGCCTGGAAAGAGCCCATTTCCTTTTGCGCATTGGAGAAAATCCTGCATTTGCCTTGGAGGTAAAATAACCCAGAAAGAACCTGATGGTGCAAGGAGTTGACTTGCCTTGTGTAAAAGCTCTTCAAAGGACAAGCTGTGGGTGTGAAGGGCTTGGTTTCTCTTGGGGTCGCTAGCAGGGAGGTGATCTGGAAAAAAGGGAGGGTTGCTAACTAGTAGGTCAAAGCGTTTTTCTTCCTTGAAGTCTTGAAATCGACCCTGTATCACCGTTAATCGCTCCGAAAAAGGGCTTTGTTCGCAATTTTCTGCTGCCTGACTAGCTGCATTTGGGTCAAGTTCCACTGCTGTAAGGCTAGCTTGAGGAAAGCGTTGGGCCAGCATCAGGGCGATGACTCCCGTTCCTGTACCGATGTCTAGAATTTGCTTGGGCGCATCGCTTTGCACCAAGCTGCCTACTAGGACCGCATCGGTGCTGATCTTCATAGCGCAGCGGTCTTGCTCCACGCGGAACTGCTGAAATTGAAACCAGCTGTTCCCCACTAGGTACGGGCCCGGTTGAAGAGGCGAGTGCGGAATCGAGGCTTATCGTCCATGATGTTGAAGTCGTCCTCGGACACGCGCTTCACACTTTCTATGGTGTAAAAGGCCTTTTCATCCATTTGCTTTACCCTGGAGATAAACTCAGGCAGCTGGTCACGCTTCATGACTGTAAACAAAAGGTTGACCTTGCCGTAGCGTCCTTCTGCGTCCACGCTAGTGAAGCGGTAGTTTTTTTCTTTCATAAACTCGAGCAAGATGGGTAGGGGATTCGGTGTAATTACCCGGACCAATACCCGACCGAGGGCTAGCTTTTCATCTATCGTCATGCCTACGTAGTTTCCCATGGCAAAGCCCCCTGCATAGGCCAAATAAGAAAGAGGATTGTCTATATTTTGAAAAATTTGTCCGATTGCTAAGAGCCAAATCAAGGCTTCAAAAAAACCCAATATGGGAACAATATTTTTTTTGCCGTTCATCATAAACATGAATCGCAGCGTATTGATGGAGACATCTGCCACTCGTGCCATAAAGATCAGCAAAGGCATGATCAGGTAGTCAAATAAGGCGTCGGAGATGCCGAGGGTCTGGATTATATCTTGCATGGAAATGAGAAATGGGTAGCACAAAAATACCGCTTTCTTTGAAGAGGCAGTTAGAAAAAAGGGAAGAATCTAGTCTTAGATTTTTTGGTCTCTGCCCGCAGGGATACCCAAAATCAAAAATTGAAAGGTCATGGCCAAGAGAATCCAAATCAGCAGGTTCCAGTTGCCAAATGCATCCAAGCAAATGCCAAAAACTAGGGGTCCTAAGGCGGCTAAGATATAACCTGCCGACTGCACCATTCCAGAAAGCCTAGAGGTGGTCAAGGCCTCTGCTGTACGCATAGAAATCAAGGTGTAGGCGATGCTCAAGCTCGCTCCGCTCCCGATGCCAATGACCGTAAGGGCTACATATGTAAGCAGTTCATTGTGGATAAATAGCGCGGAATAGCCGAACAGGTATCCAATGCCTACGACCAGTATCACACCAGATTGTTGCCGCAGTCGCATCAGCAGGTTGGGGGCAAAGAAAGTGCCGATCAAAGAGATCAATTGCATGTAGAAGAGCGCCATTCCAGCATTTACGGGAGTCATCCCCCGAGCGATAAGTAGGTCGGGCAGCCAGGTGATCATGGTGAAATACATAACTGATTGGGACCCCATAAATCCAGTTACCTGCCAGGCGAGTCGGGATTTCCATACATTTTTTCCTGCCAGCTGCTCGGCATTGCCCTCGGATTTGGGAGGAGATAGCTGTGGAATCCAGGCGATAAGCGCCAGGGCCATCAAGCCTACCCAGGAAAGGAGTGCTCCTCTCCATCCCCATCCAAGCCCTTCTGCTAGGGGCACACTTATTCCCGAAGCGATGGCAGCAAATAAGGACATTCCGGTAGAGAGAAGCGCGGTCATCAAACCAATTTTCTCTGGAATCCGGGCCTTAAAAAATGGAATCATCAGCACATTGGCGGTCACAATCCCTATTCCTGTCAAGGCGGTACCTAGGTAAAGTAAGGCAATCCCGCCTTGCACCCGAATGACCACGCCTATGGCAAGCAGGAGTATTCCAAGAAATATGGCTTTTCCTAGGCCCAGCTTCTTCCCAAGGCTAGGAGCAAACAAGGAAAAAACTGCAAACGTGATAAGGCTTAGAGTAGTCAAGAATCCTGCCGCCCCATTGGATATTCCAAGATCCTCTCGGATAAAGGGAATTAGTGGCCCTACTGAAGCAATGGAGGTCCGTAGGTTGATCGAGATCAAGATCACGCCAAGGAAAAGTAAGGCTTGGGAGGAGGATTTGGGCAAGGGGGTACGAGATACTGTGGAAATACGAGATACGAAATTAAGTACAAAGTACCAGGTACCAAGTAGGGATTCGTATTCGAACTAGAATTCTTTAGGAAATGTACGCTGTACTAGGAACTAAGTACAAAGTATGGATTCGTACACAAATGGTACTTATGAAGATACTTGATACTAACTACTTGCTACTTGCTACAAACAAAGTACCAGGTACCAAGGACAAAGTAGGGATTCATATTCGAACTAGAATTCTGTAGGAAATGTACGCTGTACTAGGTACTAAGTACAAAGTATGCATTAGTACACAAATGGTAGTTATGAAGATACTTGGTACATGGTACATTGTACTTCGTACAATACTAGGATCTCGACACGATTAAATCCTCCACACACCTTACCCAGGTATCACTGGAGTTGAGGCTGGGCACCAAATCCCAGTGCTCGCCGCCGAGTTCCTCAAACTGCTCCTTGTATTCTTCGCCCACCTCCACAATAGTTTCCAAGCAGTCCGCCACAAATGCCGGAGAAAAAACGAGTACTTTTTTTACTCCTTCTTTGGCTAATTCCTTGATGGTGTCCTCGGTGTAGGGTTTGATCCAGGGATCTTTCCCCAGTCTAGATTGGAAGCAGGTCATCACTTTGTCCTCAGGAAGGCCTAGTTTTTCAGCCACCAATCGGGTAGTCTGGAAGCATTGAGCGCGGTAGCAAAATTGATTTTTAAGCCCATAAGCAGCACAGCAGGTGCCTAGCTTGCAGTGCCCTTCCACGCTCCCTTTTCGGATTTGCCGTTCGGGGAGGCCATGGTAGGAGAAGAGAAACTTGTCGTAGTCATGCTTCTCCATCGCTTCTCTTCCTTGTTCGGCCCAAGCCTCAAGAAACAAGGGGTGATCTACGTAATTACTCACGAAGGTCATTTCCGGGATGATCTGCCAGCCACGGGCTATTTCCATCACCCGATCTATCACGGATCCGTTGGTAGCGGAGGCGTATTGGGGGAATAATGGGAGCACAATAATTTTCTTTACGTTTGCATTATTCAGCTCATTCAAGGCCTTTTTTATGCTGGGGTTTTGGTAGCGCATGGCCATGGCCACGAGGTATTTTTTGGGATCTAGCTTTTCGACCAGCTTATCCTTCAAGTCTTGGGTATGAAAAAGTAGGGGGGAACCTCGGTCGGTCCACAGCTTTCGGTATTCACCGGCAGATTTTGGGGAGCGAAAGGGTGCAATGATCAGGTTGACCAGCATCCATCTAGGAATAAAGGGAAAGTCAATCACGCGTCCATCCATCAAAAACTCCCGGAGGTACGTGCGCACATCCCCTGTTTTGGTGCTGTTTGGGGTGCCCAAATTGACTAATAAGACTCCTATTTTTGCTTGACTTGTAGACATGGACTTGTATTATTTCCTATGAAAAGCCCAAAAATAGTCCCTTTGTTTAATTAATTGAGGGAAGATTTCTTATAAAAATTTACTTTTCAGGAAGAGTAGCACCTTATTTACTTAATAAATGGATCGTATTCCAAGCCCTCTTTTCGCTTGTTCATGGCCCAACGCATCAAAGGCCCCGAAGTCATGGAAGTCACCAAGGCCATGACCACCAAGGCCACAAATAGTTTTTCGGTAATCAGCCCATTTTCGAGGGCGATCAAGCCTAAAATGATCTCCATAGCTCCACGGGCATTCATCCCAAAACCGATGGCCAAGGCTTCGTATTTATCCAATTTGCCTTGAAGGGCGCCAAAGCCACAGCCGATTACCTTACCGGCATAGGCCACCAAAATGACGACGAGTACCAACCAAGGATCAAAATTGGCAATGAAGTTTACCTTCAAACCAATGGCTACAAAAAATACAGGAGCAAAGATATTATTCACAAACTGATGGATGATTTCCTTTGCTCGCTCGGTCATGTGCTCCGAATCGCCGATGGCAATACCGATGATAAAGGCACCAAAAATGGCATGCAAGCCAATGAATTCAGTAAATGCTGCGGCAAAAAAGCAGGCAGCTAGCGAAAGTGAAATAAGTCCACCGGGCCAAGCCAAGTGTTTGTTGATCCAAGGCAGCACCCGGTTGATCAGCGACTTGCCCACCGTTACCATGAATGCGGCAAATCCAACAGTGAGTAGGATGGTGTATCCAATGCCGATTCCTCCGGCTTCCTTACCCATAAAACTCAAAATAATCGAGAAGATCATCCAGCCAATGATATCGTCTACCATGGCTGCAGAGACAATCATCATCCCCATCCTACTTTTGAAAAGGTTTAGATCCATCAAGGTTCGTACGATGACAGGCAAGGCACTAATTGCCATGGCAGTACCCATAAATAGGGAAAAGAGGAGCTTGTTTCCTTCGGAAAATCCAAAAAATTCAGCGAAGAAAAACGGAGCAGTAAATCCAAAAGCAAAGGGAATCACGAGTCCATAAAAACTGATATTGAGCGCTCTTTTTCCTTGTGATAAAACCAAATTCAAGTCTACTTCAAGACCCGCAATGAAAAGAAGTAAAACTACTGCAACTTGAGAGTATCCAGCCAACGCAATATTGCTCATGGGGTGGGATCGAAATAGAAACTCAAAGGCATCTGGAAAAAAAGTTCCCAAAATTGTTGGTCCAAGTAGTAAACCAGCAAGAATTTCTCCTACGACGGCAGGCTGCTTGAATTTTCGTGCGATTTCGGCAAAAACTCGTGCCAAAACGAGCATGGTAGCAAGTTGAAGTAATAGAATGACTACCTCATTATGGGTTAGTTTTTCCATCGCTTGCTTATTTGACGATTAATAAATTACAGGGTAACTCGATTAACACGTCCTCGATGTCATGAGGGAATATCCGGTCAATAAATGAAAATCCTTGATCGACACCCATGATCAATAGGTCCGACTCAATGGATTCACAAAATCGGACCAATTCTACAGCCCATTTCCCTGCAGTTACCTTGATATTGATTTTAAGATCGGTAGGGGCTAGTTTATCCAAAATCCTTTGGACATAGTCGATCTCTTCCTTAACCAATTTTCGGCGGGTATTTGCTACCTCTGTTTCTGTACCTTCGGCTGCAGTGGCCATTTTAAAGCCATACATCTTGATTTCATTCAGAATATGGACTTGGGTAGACTTTTCTGCTTGGCAGAATTTCAATCCCTTTTCGATTACTCTAGGGGTTATTTCAAGCTCAGTTCCATTGATGACTACCTTCGAAAAATGGGTGGTTTCAATCTTGGGCTCAATCATGGTTAATACCGAGCAGGTAGATTTCCGGATCACTTTTCTGGCTACTGAGCCCACGTAATACGTGAGGAGCCCTTCTTTTTTCAAGGCTCCCAAGACCAACAAATCTACCTTTTCTTCCTCGCAGGTTTTCAAAATGGTTTTGGCAGGCTTTCCTTCCTTCCATATGGTCTTGATTCGTCCCAGATCCCCGCAATGACGCGAAAGTACTTCTGACAACTGCGCTTCCAACTCCGGAGTCTTGGTGCCGACGTGAATCAAAATCAATTCCCCCTCAAAAATTTGAATCAATTTTCGAGCCTCAGCAATTAAGGCCTCCATTCGTGGAGAAAAGGCAATGGCGAGGGCAAGTTTTTTATACATGGCAACGAGATTAATTCTTGAAATACGTCATTTTTTGTGAAAGGAGCAAGTTCCTTTGTCTCGTTCACCATTCATCCTCTACGACTTCCGCTTACCTTTATTTTCGGGGTTCAGAAAAACTCCAGGAGAGAATTCCTCTATTTTTCCCAAACTTTTCCTTCATTTACTTTTTGAATCCATCCAAAAACACAACCCAATATGAGAAAATGCTTCTATTTTGGACTGTTGTTGGCAACGACGATTTGTGGCAAAGCCCTTGCCCAAAGCGACTACCCCACACTCAGTCAAAGCGCTCAACGTATCCAAAAACTCAGTGCCAATCCTGCAGTAGAGTTAAAGACGCTGACTAAGACCGCAGGCGGTAAGGAAATTTATGCCCTGAAGATCGGCACTGGAAACAAAGACCAGAAGCCCGCAGTCGCCGTAGTCGGCGGTGTAGAAGGTTTTCATGTGCTCGGCGTGGAGCTTGCGCTTCAGTTTGCCGAAAAGCTCGTAGGAGAGAATGCCAAGGCACTGGAATCCACTACGTTTTATGTATTTCCCAACCTTTCCCCTGACGCCTATGCGCAGTACCACGATGCCTTGAAGTACGAGCGTCGAGGCAATGGGGTAGCCATCGACCACGACCGTGATGGGGTAGCTGGAGACAATGGATACCGCGACCTAAATGGAGATGGGCTCATCACCTGGATGCGTATTGCAGATCCCATGGGGGACTGGACTACTTCCAAGGAAGATGACCGAGTACTAGTTAAAGCAGATAGAACCAAAGGCGAAGCTGGAAAATACAGGGTCTTTAAGGAAAGTGTAGACAGCGACAAGGACGGCAAGTTTGCCGAAGATCTGACCGAAGGCATTGCCTTCAACAAGTCCCTCTCCTACAAATTCCCCGTGTTTGAACCCCTTGCCGGCGATATCGCAGTTTCCCAGCTTGAAAGCCGAGCCCTGTTGGACTACCTCTTTGAGCAGTGGAATATCTTTGCATTTGTGACCTTTTCACCAGCCAACAACTTGAGTACACCGCTGAAGTACTCGGCAGGTGATGCCAAAAAGCGCGTAGTGACTTCTATTTTGGAAAAAGATCAGGCTACAAATGTCCTGGTGTCTGAACTCTATACCAAAACGGTTCCTGCCAAAGCCTTTCAACAAACCAACCAAGGTACAGATGGGGATTTTTTCCAATGGGCTTATTTCCACTTTGCGCGCTACAGTTTTTCCACGCCAGCCTACTGGAACCCTGAATACAAGGGTAAAACCAACGCCGAAGCGAATTTCTTAACTTGGTCTGATTCCTTGAAGCAGGATACTTTTGTACCCTGGACCGCAGTAAAGCATCCAGATTTTCCCACCCAACAGGTAGAAGTAGGAGGTATTAAGCCCTTCAGAATGGTGAATCCACCCTTTGAGAAAGTGGGTGAAATCGCCAAGCAACACACGGATTTTATCCTCAAGCTGGCCGCAATGCAGCCAAAATTGGAGTTCCACCAACTCAAATCAGAGTCACTGGGAAATGGGCTCACTCGTATCACGGTAGATTTATTCAATAATTCTCCACTACCTACGCACTCCGAAATGGGAAGTAGGTCGCGTTGGCTCAGAAAGCTACGGGTAGACATTGATGTGCCCGCAGATCACCTGATCTCTGGAGACAAAATGAAGCTCGTCGATTCGCTAGGAGCCTTTGAAAAGACAACTTTTAGCTGGATCGTGCGAAGCAAAGGTCCGGTGCAACTTAAAGCAGGTGCTCCGCATGCAGGTTTTGTTTCCCAAACTGTAACATTCTAAGCCATGAAGATCATGAATATCAAACATACCGTCACTGCCTTGGCTTTGGGAGCTTTATCGCTAAGTTCCTTTGACCTAAGTGCACAACAAGAAAATTATTTTCGGGCTATCGGCACGCCGCACCAGCCCAAAGTGGAGATTGCTTGGAACCGCTATTACAGCGCGGAAGGGCTTTGGGATTTGATGAAGAAAATCGCAGTTGCACATCCCAAACTTGCCAAAATCGAGTCTATTGGGAAGTCTGTGGAAGGCAGAGACATCTTGACCTTGACCATCACCGACTTTGCTACTGGCAAAGATACCGACAAGCCGGCCATGTGGATCGATGGCAACATCCACTCCAACGAGGTGCAGGGAGGGGAATTTTCGCTCTACGTCGCTTGGTACCTAACCGAGATGCATGGGGACAATGAATTTGTGAAGCAGCTTCTAAAAGACAAGACCTTTTACATCACCCCAACCATCAATCCGGATGCAAGAAACAACTTCTTCAGGGAACCCAATACGGCTAGTTCGCCCCGCTCAGGAATGCTTGTGCTGGACAACGATGG
>CAMDEU010000022.1 GCA_945897085.1 Spirosoma fluviale
ATGACTCCCTCATGGCCCTTAGCGGCAACCGCCGTGTCTCCTGAATTTTTAATTGTAAATTCAGGTGAAAGGGTTTCTTTGACGTAAGAAAAATCTGCTTTAGCAAACAGAGTCAAATTATTATACATTGTTTTCGCCTTATCATCTCTCTCGGTGAAAGTTCCGCTTAAAGGATTTTGATCGGCTGATTTACTAGAATCTGCAGCGTCTTTGCATGAAAGTAAAGAGGCTGAAACAAGAATGGTTAAAATGATTTTTTTCATAACTTTTATTGGTTGAACTATATTTATAATACTCATCCCGTTTTTTAGAGTGGGTTCTGGGCTCCACTGATTAAAATTAACTATAAAAAAATAACATGTATAATTAATTTTGTTACATATATTCCATATTAACAATTATTTAATCTTGGTAGTTACAAAGTTGAAATGGGTGTATGGTTGCATCTTCTCTGAAAAAGTTGTGATGGAAATATCAGCATTAAAGGTTCGTGTTTTCGGTAAGAAATGACAAAAACCTCACGCAGAAACAACAAAGGACCCACGATTTAACGTAAGTCCTTGATTTTCATGTAGCGAGAATGAAGATTTGTAAATCGTCAGCAAAAGTAGACCGGAAGAGGTTATTTCTTTACTTCGATTAAATTTAAAAGAAGTTAAATTTCGATCGAAAACACCTCTCGTGCTACCACTCCTGCTACCACTACCGTAAAATAAAAGAAACCACTCGGCCTGAGTGGTTTCTGGTAGTCCGTACGGGAATCGAACCCGTGTTTTATCCGTGAAAGGGATACGTCCTAACCCCTAGACGAACGGACCATTTGACCCACAAAAATTGGCTTTTTCAAAGGTTGTGCAAATATAGCCGCTTGAACTTATATTCCCAAAGTGGCTAGAAAATTTCTTTTCAATCCTTCCCTAATCTTCTGAACCAAAGCAGTAAAAAATTACTTTACCTGTAGAATGACATTTTCTGTAAATTCACTTCAAATTAAACTCATGCCCGCAACTGTTCCAGCCCTTCGCGTAGCCATCAATGGATTTGGAAGAATTGGTCGCTATACCGCCAAGCTTCTCCTCAAAAATCCGGATTTCAATTTGGTAGCCATCAACGATTTAGCTGATCCTGCAGCCATCGCTCACTTGCTAAAGTACGATTCGATACATGGAAAGTTTGATGCCAACATCAGCCACTCCCCACAGCTTTTACAGGTCAACGACCAGAAAATTGCGCTCTTCTCTGAATCGAATCCAGAAAATCTCCCTTGGAAAACCCTCAATATTGATCTTGTTTTTGAGTGCACTGGAAGGTTTACACTAAAAAAAGATGCTGAAAAACACCTAAGAGCTGGAGCTAAAAAAGTGATTATTTCTGCACCCTCACAAGAATCATCTATACCCATGGTGGTGCTCGGGGTCAATGATCAGGTACTTTCAGGAGAAGAAACCATCGTTTCCAATGCTTCTTGCACCACCAACTGCCTTGCCCCGCTGGTAAAAGTACTGGATGAAAATTTCGGGATTTTGAATGGCTTTGCTTCAACAGTGCACTCCTACACCAACGATCAAAACCTACACGATGCCCCACATAAGGATCTACGAAGAGCACGAGCAGCGGCCTATTCCATCATTCCCACCTCCACCAATGCGGGTAAAGCCTTAGACCGTGTGCTTCCAGCTCTCGCGGCAAAAATCGAAGCTTCCGCCATGCGCGTACCCGTGCCAGACGGCTCATTGACCGACTTAATTGTGACGGTTTCGCGAGAAGTCACTGCTGCCCAAGTGAATGAGGCATTCAAAAAGGCTGCCGCTTCAGACTTAAAAGGGTATTTACAAGTTGAATCCGATCCGATCGTATCTATGGATATTTTGGGTAATACCCATTCAGCAATCCTGGATGAGGCCTTGACCTCGACCAAAGGAAATATGATCAAAGTAGTGGCATGGTACGATAACGAATCGGGTTATGCCAATCGGCTAATGGACTTGGCACGCAAAATTAGTATTCACTAAAAAATTACCTGACCCGCATTACTTTATAGTTCTTTATCGGGCTTTCAACGACTATTTTTTCCAGCTTTCCACTCTTGTAATGGTATTGGTTGGTGTTCCCCTCTACCTCAATTTCATAGACACCAGCACTAATCTTTTTAATTGGAGATGAAACTCCATACACTTCCGAAAGAAAGATCTCCTGACCACTTGGCTCCTGAAAAAATAATTTAGAGCTACACCAGGACAAGGGGCCTTTCAAGGAAGTTCGATTGGCATACTTATAGGATTTGGAATCCACTTGGTACTGCGCTCCAGTCCAATTGACTTTCGAATCAAAAAACCCTCGGTTGGTCTTCGATTCAGAATAGGTTTTTATAATTTTCCCGCCTTTAAAATTCGAACGTGTCAAAAATTTAAGGTCCACATCCCCAA
This sequence comes from Spirosoma fluviale, assembly GCA_945897085.1. Taxonomy (GTDB): domain Bacteria; phylum Bacteroidota; class Bacteroidia; order Cytophagales; family Cyclobacteriaceae; genus Algoriphagus. The sequence goes on from CAMDEU010000022.1 coordinate 2,427, forward strand.
AAAACCAAAACTTCACGCGGCTATCTACCGAATAAAGTAACGAATCTCCTCCACCAGTTTTCTGAGCTGTAAGAGTTCCTATTTTTAATCCAAGAACCACTATTTCAAAAGATGCTGTTTCTTTTGTTGTTTGCGCATGTCCAAGCGAAACGCCCATCCATAGAAAAATGAGCAGGCTAATCCTCTTAAAATTGGTGTGTCGCGGTTGGTTCATCGAAAATTAAAGGGTGAGATTAGTGTTAGAGAACTTTAGCATCAATTCATATAAGTCTAAGTTAAAACTTATTCTCAATTTGGCTACTATACCGTTGCCAATCTTCTTGGGTGTCAATGTCATCTAGTTCGGGCAGCAAAGTGACAATTAAACCGTGCCGAGAAGCCACATGCAAGGTCTGTGACAACACTTGAGAAGTACTCCATTCGATCCCCTCGAACAAGTACGCTGCCCTACCCTTCATTCCAATCAAATAGTAGCCTCCATCTATTGCTGGCCCCAATACCAAGTCAGAATTAGTTAAGGCGTCAAATGCTTGAAGTAGGTGGTGGCTTTGGAGCGTAGGACAATCGGTCCCAATCAGTACCACTTTATTCCTACCCGATTCAAACGTGAGAGCAAATGCATTTGCCATCCGCTCACCCAGATCTTGCCCTTCCTGCACAAAGCCCTTTTCTACTGATGGGTGGATGAATTCTGGAATAAAGTCTGAAAAATAAGTCCAAACAGGTACTGGCACAGACTCCAAGGCTGAATAAGTAAGCTGAACGAGATGCTTGTAAATCTCCAAGGCAGGGAGTTCACCCATTCCAGCGGCAAGGCGAGTTTTCACCTGACCCAAAATGGCATTCTTTTGAAATACAAGCACCACTTCTTTTTTCATCTTTCGAATCTAGACCTATTCCTGGTACTGATTAACTGATTGGTTTTTAAATCAGATCAAAAATCCGTGGCAAAAACAGGGTGATCTCTGGAAACAGGGTAATCAAGGCTAGTGCAATCACCATAGCCAAAAAGAAAGGCAATAAGGGTCGTAGCACTTGAGTTAAGGAGATTTTTGCAATAGATACCCCCACAAACAATAGGGAGCCGACGGGAGGAGTACACAAACCAATACATAAATTCACTACCATAATCATCCCAAAATGGACAGGATCAACGCCTACCTTGGTGACCACCGGTAAAAATATGGGGGTAAAAATTAATACCGCAGGTGTGATATCCATGAAGGTTCCTACAAACAGTAAAATGATGTTGATCACAATCAAAATCACCCACTTATTATCACTTAAGGTCAACATAAACTCGCTGATCAGCTGCGGAATATCTTCTGCTGACATCACCCAAGACATACTCATCGAGGTGCCAATCAACAACAAAACGACTGCGGTAGTTTCTGAGGAGCGAACTAGAATGCCTGGAAGCTCGGATACCTTGAGTTCCCGGTAAAACAATGAAAGAAACAAGGTGTACACAACTGCGATTGCAGAGGCTTCAGTGGCTGTAAAAACCCCAGCGACAATACCTCCAATCACTAGGATCAGGAGGAAAAGGCTCGGAATCGCTCTCCAAAAAGCATTGATTAAATAGCCAAAACTTACAGCTTCAGCATAGGGAAGCTTATTCTTTTTGATAAAAATAGCTGCGCAAATCATCAAAGAAACACCTAACAGAATTCCAGGTAGGTATCCCGCTACAAAAAGTGCTGCAATAGAAACTCCACCACTAGCTAAGGAATAGATGATCAACACATTGGAAGGAGGAATAATCAATCCCGTTGTGGATGAGGTGATGTTCACAGCCACACCCAAGGTCTTGGGATACCCCTCTTCATCCATACGCTTACCCAAAATACTACCCAATGCTGAAGCTGCTGCAGCGGCCGAACCAGCAATCGCTCCAAAAAGCATGGCTGCAATGATGTTTACATACAAAAGCCCACCCGGAAGTTTGCCCGTAAGCCCTTTTGCAAAATCAATGAGCCGATTTGCAATACCCCCTTTATTCATGATCTCCCCAGCCAATACAAAGAATGGAATGGCTAACAAGGAGAAACTATCCAGGCCTGTAGCCATTCGCTGTGCAATCGTGGTAGCAGCAGGCAGGACTGACACGGAAACAAGGAGCGTGAAAAAGCTAGAAAGACCCAAGCTCCATGCTACTGGAACACCCAGAAGTAAGAGCGATACAAAACTTAAAATCAAGATTAAAATAGCGATCCATTCCATAGTTAATCTTGGCTTTTAACAAGTTGCACGATATGAAAACTATGGTAATACACCACTAAAATTCCAGATATAGGCACCATGGCATACACCCAGGACAAGGGAACTTGAAGGGTTGCTGATTTTTGTTGCAGCAACTGGGAAATGTATACCAGATTAGAACCTCCACCTACCATAATTACGGCTCCAAAAAAAATAACCATCCCATGGATGAAAAGCTGCAAATAAAAGAGGTTTTTACCCTTTACCTTTTCTACCAACACATCAATAGCCAAATGACCCTGCTTACCCGATACATAGGCAGCGCCCAAAAGTCCCAACCAAATCATGCTGTATCGAGCCAATTCATCGGTAAATGAACTCGGGTCACCCAATATATAGCGGGAAAAAACCTGCCAGGTCACATTCAGGACCATCACCCCCATCAAAACGGCAATGATGACTTGAATGGATCGATCCAACCTTAATTTCAATTTCATTTCTTCGTCTGTTGAATTCGTTGAACCAATGCTTCCAACTGTTTCTGTTCTTGAAATACTAGCGCATAAACCCCAGCAACTTTTTCTAAGAAAGGTTCTTTGGAGGGATAGCTGATTTCTACCCCCGCTTTTTGTACCTCACGAAGTGCTTCTTCTACCGCCTCCTTCCAAAGTTTGGTCTGGTAAACTGCAGATTCATCTGCTGCTTCCTGCAACCAAACCTGTTCTTCAGGACTTAGCTCACTCCAGACCTTGGTGCTCACCAAGACCACATCGGGAATCGCTGTATGCTCGTCGATGGAGTAATACTTGCAAACCTCGTAATGCCTAGAATTGTAAAAACTGGGAGGATTGTTCTCTGCGGCATCCACAATACCTTGCTGTAAAGCAGTGTAGAGCTCTCCATACGATACGGGTGTGGGTGATCCTCCCATGCCACGGATCATGTTGATTGCCATTTTGGATTCTTGAACCCGAACTTTCAGTCCTGTCAAATCAGCAGGAGTTTCAATAGGCTTGGTTTTACTGTAAAAACTTCGCTTGCCTGCATCGTAAAAGCACAAGCCACGCAACCAATATTTTTCTGTGCTCAACAACAACTCTTTTCCGATCTCCCCTTGGAGCACCTGCGAGGTATGCGCATCGTCTCTAAACAAGTACGGAAGCCCCAACACACTGATTTCAGGTGAAAAGGCTTCTAAGGATGCAGCTGACACTTTCGTCATCCCCAGGCTTCCAATTTGCAACAGCTCAAGCAGTTCTCTTTCAGTGCCCAACTGTTGATTGGGGTAAACCTTCACTTTTATTTTACCCCCTGATTTTTCTTCCAGCCGCTCACCAAGAAATACCATCGCCTGATGTACAGGATGCGATACCACCTGGGCATGGCCCATCTTGATAACTTTTACGCCGGTATCCAATTGACAACCCCCAAGAGCTAGTACCAAGGCAAGGAAAACAAAAACAATTCTTCGGGTCATTTGCATTAGGTAAGCTTTCGAAGTGAAGCGATTTGATCCATCACCTGGGCTATGATCTCCCGGATTTTTGAATAGTTGCTTGCAGCAATATCTTCTTTTCGAAATAACTGGGAACCCATTCCCACACATAGCGCACCTGCATCAAACCAACTTTTGATACTGGGTAGTGTGGGTTCCACTCCTCCCGTTGGAATGAGCTCTATCGTGGGCATCACGGCATGCACAGCGGTAATAAAAGCGGGAGTCAACAAGTTGGCAGGATACATCTTGACCAGCTCCGCTCCTAGCTCCTGTGCGAAAAATACCTCGGAAACGGTTCCACAACCGGGTATCCAAGGAACGCCTACCCCAGCGCAATACTCGCCTAAGGCAGGATTCATCACGGGTGCCACGATAAATTCTGCACCCATATCCAAAAATAGTTCAGCCTCTACAGGATGGTAGATGGTACCCACACCCAGATACATCCCCGGAAGTTGGCCGACAAGCTCCTTAATCTTTGGGAAAATAGCCTTGGCTTCTTTTCCTCTATTAACCATCTCAATGACCCGAACACCCCCTTCATAAGCTGCTACTACCAGCTCCATACATACCTTTTCGTCTGGATGGAAAAATATGGGCATCATCCCTCCTGCATGCATGCGTTTAATAAATGGACTTGGATTTCGCATCATCGTTTTATTTTTCCATTACCCTCACCAGCCACCAACTCTTGAATTTCTTGGAGAGAGCAGTACAATATATCCCCAGGAACACTATGCTTGAGTACTCCAGCCGCCATCGCAAACTCAATGGCTTCTTTAGGACTCAAGTGCAGCAATCCATAGATCAAACCACCTGCAAAAGCATCACCAGACCCTACACGGTCCACGATATGAGTCAATTCGTAGCTTTTTGAAGTGTGTGATTTTTTTCTTCCATAAAGGCTTGCAGACAATGTGTTGACGGAGGAATTATGGGAAATGCGGTCCGTCTTGACCAAGTACTCTAGCTTAGGAAAACGGTCAAAGGCCATTTTCTTGGTGTCCGAAAAACTCTTGAATTCTTCATTCAAACATTGTCTAAAATCCCGTCCACCGGCAATCATGACATGCGTCAGCTCCATAAGCTGCGGCATGACCTGATGAGGAGCCTTACCGTATTGCCACAAATTGCTACGGTAATTTAAGTCTCCACTTACCCGTATACCTCTTTCATTGGCCTTTTGAAGGGCAACCAAGGTTAGGTTCGCACATTTTTGAGATAGCGCAGGCGTTATTCCCGACCAATGGAAGCAAGACACTCCATCTAAAATAGCATCCCAATCTAAGCCCTCGCCATCAAAATCGGCAAAAGCAGAATCCGCCCGATCGTATATAATTTGAGAACTTCGCTGCATGGCTCCCTGCTCCAAAAAATAGATGCCCATCCTGCCCGGTATAAAGGAAATGGCACGGGTATCTATTCCATTTTTTCTAAGTTTGCCAGCAGCAGCCCATCCCAACTCGTGGTCAGGAAAGGCGGTGAGATGACATACATCCATGCCCCAATAGGCCAAGGCAGCCGCGACATTTGCTTCTGAGCCTCCAAACTCCATTTCGAGATCCTGTGCCTGAAAAAAACGTTGGTTTCCAGGAGGACTGAGTCGTAGCATGACTTCACCAAGAGTGACAATTTTCTTCATGGAAGAATAAATTTTTTATCTAATTTGACCAAAATAAGAAATAATTACGATGAATAACACCTCACTCCTATTAGATTCTTTGGATAATGTCGGCGTAGCCCTTTGCGACCTAAGTCCTGGGGAGCAAGTAAGCCTCGAACTACATTCCCTCGAGATACGCCAATTCATTCCAGCCAAGCATAAATTTGCCCTTCAAGATTTTTTTCCTGGGGACGAAATTTTGATGTATGGCTCCGTAGTGGCGGAAGCAACTCAAAAAATCAACAAGGGTGCCGCACTTACTTTGGAAAACATCCAACACAAAACCCAAGCCTATTCATTAGAACGAAAAACCGGAGCTAGAAGGCCGCCTGAGGTAGACCATTGGAAAGACAAAACTTTTTTAGGCTTTCATCGAGAAGATGGGCAGGTAGGTACCGCCAATTATTGGATTGTTCTACCGCTAGTATTTTGTGAAAACACCAACATCAAACTGCTTCAAGAGGCCTTTGAAAATGCGCTAGGTTTTGCCCAGCCCAATCCCTACGAACAGCAAATCAAAGCCCTAATCGCTGGGGACAAAAGTGGCACAGCCTTAGAAGATACAAGCTCCACCTTGGAGGTAGAACGCAACAAACTTTTCCCACAAGTGGATGGCATCCGTTTCCTAACCCATAGCATGGGCTGTGGAGGCACTAGAGACGATGCATCGGCACTTTGCAGCCTCCTTGCCGGATACATCCACCATCCCAATGTGGCAGGTGCAACTGTACTTAGCTTGGGTTGCCAAAATGCCCAAGTAAGCCTACTTCAAGAAAAACTATCCCTTCATTCTTGTAAAAAACCAGTTGTTATCTGCGAGCAACAGCAAGAAGGTACCACCCACGCGCTGCTCACCAAGGCAGTCAATGAGACCGTAGCCGGACTACGTCTTGCCAATCAATGCTTCCGTAAGCCAGCTCCCCTCAGTAAACTGGTGGTAGGCTTGGAATGCGGAGGATCAGATGGATTTTCGGGCATCTCTGCAAATCCAACCCTTGGACATGTGTCTGACGTAGTTGTTACCTTGGGAGGAACAGCCATTCTATCTGAGTTTCCAGAATTATGTGGAGCAGAACAAGATTTGATCAACCGATGTGAACGACCTGAGTTGTCCGAAAAATTTATCCACCTCATGGAAACCTACAATGCAGCCGCAAAGCGTGTAGGAAGCGGATTTGACAAAAACCCGAGTCCTGGCAATATCAAAGACGGACTCCTCACTGATGCGATTAAGTCCTGTGGCGCCGCCAAAAAAGGAGGCACAGCACCCATAGCAGATGTTTTAGACTACCCAGAATACATAAAAAGGCCAGGGCTCAACCTCCTTTGTACACCTGGAAATGATGTCGAAAGTACTACCGCCCTTGCTGGAAGTGGAGCCAACCTAATTTTATTTACCACTGGATTAGGTACACCTACGGGTAACCCAATTTGTCCTGTAATCAAAGTTTCTTCCAATACCACATTGGTGCATAAAATGCCCGATATCATTGACTTTGATGCAGGCACGATCATTTCTGGAGAGGATACACCGGCAACTGCAGGAGAAAGATTAATGGAATTTCTAGTTGCCGTGGCTAGTGGTCAAACTCAAACCAAGGCTGAGGAAAAACGGAATTTTGATTTCATCCCCTGGAAAAGAGGAGTTTCACTGTGATGACGAGGCCCGTAAGTCCGACCCTAAGTCAACTGGCAATTCAATTATTCTCCGATCAACAAAAATCGGGCAGTGGAGGCCTTATCACGGATTTGTTTCGCTTCTTGATATGCGGCAGAATGATACCAAGCCAAAGCCTTCTCCCGGTTTGGAAATTCCAATAAAACGAGTCGATCGTGATCCCAGGTACCTTCCAAAGCCACTACTGGCATACCTCTCAGGACAAACCTTCCTTCAAAAGCTTGCAGAATAGCAGGGGTCTTTTCTTTGTATTTTTCATACAACAAGGGGGAATGAATGGATACTTCAACTAGCATGTAGGCTGCCATAAATTTTAGTATTTAAATTGAAGAGTTAAACTAACAAAAAATGAATAGTCAATCGATACAGGTTCTCCAATTTGGAACAGGAAATTTCCTCCGTGGTTTTATCGAGCCCCTAATCGAAGAACTAAACGAACAAGGTGAATCCTTGCAGGTATGCCTAGTTCAAAGCACCGATGGCAGCACCCTTCAAGGATTGCGTGCACAAGACTATGCCTATTCCGTATATGTGGCGGGAATAGATCAAGGAAAGCCCATTGAACAATTTCAAAAGATTACCTGCATCAAAGATGGGCTTCAGTTACCCTATGACTATGAAAAATTCCTTTCACTTGCCCTATCTCCAGAGCTAAAGTATATTATTTCCAATGTTACTGAGGCGGGATTAAGATGGGAAAATGAAGGCAAAAAGGACCAAAATGCAAGCTCGTTCCCTGGAAGATTGACTCAGTGGCTCCATACTCGATTTGAACAAGCCCCAGAATTAGAAACGATCCTACTCCCATGCGAGTTGATTCCTAACAATGGGAAATTTCTAAAAAGTTTAATCGAACAGCATGCGCAAGCTTGGAAACTTGATCCCCAATTCTTAGAATGGGTCAATAAACGCTGTCATTTTCACTCGACCTTGGTGGATCGTATTGTCCCTGGATTTCCGAAGCTACTCGAAGGAACTGTTCCGCCGTATACCGTCCAGGTAGAGCCCTATCTTTTTTGGGGAATTGAAGGAAGTGGCAGCGATCTAGAAAAGCTGCCTTTCCGAAAGTGCAAAGGAGTGGTAGTAACTGACGCACTCCTATCCTATACGCGAAGAAAAATAAGCATTCTAAATGGCCTGCACACCTATCTTGCTGCCTTTGGCATATTAAATCAAATCAAGACGGTGCAGGAATATGTACAGGATCCCGATCGACTTCATGCACTCAATTTGTTAGTGGAAGAGGAAATTTTTCCTTTTTTGGATCAGCCCTTGGATATGCTTCGAGACTATACTCTAGCCATCTTTGACCGATTTAAAAATCCCTACATGGCGCATTCGCTGCAGGATATTTCATTTCAGTCGATCTCCAAATTCAAAAGCCGATTGGCACCTATTTGCACCTTTTTCTTGGAAAAAAAGGGAATTCTCCCGCCTAGAATCAGTGATGGCTTGGTTGCGCTACTGCTTTGCCACCTTCGATATTCAGAACTTATGCGGGATACAGAAGAAACAAAACACTATTTCAAGCAACTTCAAGACGGGGATGCGTCTGAATTAGACAAAGTCATCCAGGCTAGTCAGGAGTTATTTGGCTTTCTCAACATATCGTGCAAACTAACTTGACATCTGAATAAAACTGCGAAGCAATAGCGCTTCTAAAAACCTACTTAATCGATCGAACGGTATCATGCTTCCCCACCCAATAGGCCCAGAAAAGAAGAATGGGGTGAAAAATTAGCAGACGTACCCAGCCAGCCCATTCCGGAACACAAAGGACTCCGTCAATACAAGAACCTACCTGAATGAAGTAGACATGAGATGGGATAAAACAAACCAATAACCCAAAAATGCCCCAAGCAGCACGCTTGCGAGTAGGTAAATACAAGACGCCCAAACCAAGTAAAATCTCCACAACTCCAGAAAGAATATTGATGAGTTCAGGATTGGGGAAAAATGGAGGAATGAGTGGAAGGTAAAAATCGGGGGTATTAAAATGATTGACACCCGCTACTAGGTAAAAATAACCCATACTGTAAATGAGGAACTTCTGCACAATTTTTTTCATCCTATTTTTTAACTAAAGCAATAAGTTACAAGATAAATTACCTTAACCCGTTACCGCAATTCCTCCAAATCATAATCTTTTCCCCTCCCCCATTGCAACAACTCGTGCAAGGTATAATACTCCAGGGTATCTAAATCTTTAATCCGAAAATTCTCTCCCGATATCCAAGCCATCACTTCAATTTTTCGGATTTCACCCTGATTGACCAGTCGGTAAACCCTCCCTACTCTCAAATTATCTAAAGCCAGTGGCATCAGGATTTGGCTTTAATTAAAGCACCTGAAGCTTCAAAGGTGATTTCTTTTTTAGACGCGGTGATCGCTTCTATGGCTTCCTTGGATTTGCCCTGATCTTCTGCATAGTGTCGCAAGGTTTCCACATCAGTTTCGGTCAAGGTCGCAATCCCTTCAATCGTAATGGGAAATCCTTGGGAGTTGGTGGGGATAAAAAATCCATAATCTTTAAAGGTTACGCGCATGCTAGACCCATTTGGCAACTCCATCGCAAACCAACAGCCTTTGTTGGTACAAACCTCCTTAATTTGTCCAGAAACCTTTCCTTTAAAGGATCCAGCAGATTCCACTTTTTGCAAAAGAATGGCCGCAGTCACTGCATCAGCTTCTTTCACCACATCACCATAGTTTCCAGGAACCACCTTGGCTTCCCCTACCAATTCGTAGGTGGTATTTTGAGACACAATACCCGTTTTTTGGCAAGCAGCAAGGCCAGCAACAAGCGTAATCATTAAAATTTTAACCTTTATTTTCATCGTTCAAATAGATAGTTGACAAATTTATCTAGGCGGTTGCTCCAATCAAGCGCCTAAAGAGCACCTGTCTTCCTTACACCAACCTGAGTTTCAAAAATAGGTGAAAAGTCCTTGCCTCAAAAGTAATTTATGATCAGACTCCTCCTTCATTCGAAAAAAACATTAAATAAACCAATCCAGCCCATCGCTTGTTTGACTTTAGGATAACCTTATATTTCAAGGAATTCAAAAACAAAAAAGATTTGTAACAAATACAGAAATAAATGGCCGCTTTTTTTGACAATCCATTAATTTTACTGTTTATAATTTTAGTTGCTCCATGCCAAAAACCAAAAAATTCATCATTGATTTTGACAGTACCTTCACCCGTGTGGAGGCCTTAGATATTTTAGGAGAAATCAGCCTTTCCAATGATCCCCAACAAAAGGAAAAATTACAAGCCATAAAGGATATCACGGACAAAGGAATGGATGGAAGCCTAACTTTTAGAGAAAGTCTAGAACAACGACTCGATATCCTTCAAGCCAGTAAAAGCCAAATCGCAGAATTAATTATCATTCTGAAGCAGAAAGTCTCCAAATCCTTCGAGCGGAATAAGGATTGGTTAAAGGATAATGCAGCCGATGTCTTTATCATCTCCAATGGCTTCAAGGATTTTATCATCCCCATTGTGACCGAGTACGGAATTAAGCAGGAGAATGTCTTTGCCAATGACTTGATTTACAATGAAAGTGGGAAAATCATCGATTTCAACCGGGAAAACCCCCTTTCGAAAAATAATGGCAAATCGGAAATCATCCGAGACATCAACTTGGATGGCGACATTTATGTGATTGGAGATGGCTACACCGACTACGAAATCAAGGCATCTGGTCTGGCAAACAAGTTTTATGCTTTCACCGAAAATGTAAGCCGCCCAAAAGTTACCAGCCAAGCAGATCACATCGCACCAAGCTTCGATGAGATCCTCTACATCAACAAACTAAACACGAAGTTTTCCTACCCAAAAAGTAGAATAAAGGTGCTACTTCTTGAAAATGTGCACCCGATTGCCCTTGAACTCCTAAAAGAGGAAGGGTATCAAGTGGAGGTTGCTTCGGGTGCCATGAGTGAGGAAGAGCTCTGTGAAAAGATTCGAACTATCTCAATCCTCGGCATACGCTCCAAAACTACAGTTACCAAAAAGGTGCTTGAAAACGCAAATCGCCTCTTGGCAATTGGTGCTTTTTGTATCGGTACCAATCAGATTGATTTGGAGGAATGCCAAAAAAGTGGGGTTGCAGTTTTTAACGCACCCTTTTCGAATACCCGCTCGGTAGTAGAAATGGCCATCGCACAAATCATTTTCTTGATGCGTAGGTTCCAAGACAAATCCCTCGGAATGCACCAAGGGATATGGGACAAATCAGCGACAGGCTCCTTTGAAATTCGTGGTAAAAAACTAGGAATTATTGGCTATGGGAACATTGGCGCTCAGCTTTCGGTCCTAGCTGAAAACCTAGGAATGAATGTTTTCTATTACGATGTAATTGAAAAACTTGCCCTTGGAAACGCTACCAAAATGAACTCTTTGGATGAATTATTGGCTACCTGCGATGTCATCACCTTACACGTGGATGGTCGAAAAGACAACAGTTGCCTCATCGATCAGGAAAAAATCTCAAAAATGAAGCCAGGCACCCTCCTACTCAACCTGAGCCGAGGGCATGTAGTGGACATTCCTGCACTAAGAGCCGCTATTCTTTCAGGACATGTCGGAGGCTGTGCGGTAGACGTATTTCCTGAGGAACCAAAAAACAATAAAGAAAGCTTCGAATCGGAACTCAAAGGATTGCCAAATACCATCCTTACGCCGCATATTGGAGGAAGTACGCTTGAAGCACAGGAAAATATTGCCCGATTTGTGCCTGGAAAAATCATGGAATATGTCAATACAGGAAACACTTATAATTCGGTCAACTTTCCCAATATTCAACTTCCATTCTTGAAAGATGCGCATCGCCTCATTCACCTACACCAGAATGAACCCGGCGTTTTGGCAAAAATCAACCTAGTGCTGGCCAACTACCACATCAACATTGTAGGCCAATACCTAAAAACAAATGAAAAGATCGGATACGTAATTACGGACATTGACAAAGTATACGATCCAGATGCCATTGAGACCCTGAAGAATATTCCAGGTACCATTCGCTTCAGAACCCTCTATTAATCGATAGCACAAAAAAAAGCCCTTAAAAGGGCTTTTTTTTAGTTACTTCGAACCATACAGGTCCTCGTAATAGGTCTGGTAGGCCCCTGAGGTAACCCGATTCAGCCAAGCCTCGTTGGCCAAATACCAGTCAATGGTGAGCTCTATTCCTTCTTCAAACTGCAAACTAGGTTCCCAGCCTAACTCCTGCTGAATCTTGGTAGCATCGATGGCATAGCGCAAATCATGCCCGGCACGATCCTGCACAAAAGTGATCAGCTTCTCAGAGGCGCCAGCCTCACGGGCAAGCTTCGCATCCATCTTTTGGCACAATAGCCGAACAATATCGATGTTTTTCCATTCGTTGAAGCCTCCAATGTTGTAGGTCTCCCCAGGCTTACCCTTATGGAATACCACATCAATAGCACGCGCATGATCCTTCACAAACAACCAATCCCGAACATTCTCACCTTTTCCATAAACAGGCAAAGGCTTGTTATTCTTAATGTTGTGGATGCATAGCGGAATCAACTTTTCTGGAAAATGGTTTGGTCCGTAATTATTTGAACAGTTAGAAACCACCGTTTTCATTTTGTAGGTATTCGCATAGGCCCTTACAAAGTGATCTGAAGCCGCTTTCGATGCAGAATAGGGTGATTGAGGATCGTAGGCTGTAGTCTCTAGGAAAAACCCTCCATCATGCAAAGAACCATATACTTCATCCGTTGAAACATGATAGAACAGGTGTTGATCCAAGGCTCTAGCCCATGCTTTCTTGGCTACATTGAGCAGGTTCACTGTTCCAAACACGTTAGTGCGCACAAACGCCAAGGGATCTGAAATAGATCGGTCTACATGGGATTCAGCGGCTAGGTGAATAACATCCGTAATTCCATGCTTCACAAAAATCGCTTCCAAAGCCTGCTCATCTTGAATATCTGCCTTTTCAAAAAAGTAGTTGGGCGAACCTTCTACTTCAACCAAATTCTCTAAGTTGCCCGCATAAGTCAGGGCATCTAGATTGATGATCCGGTATTGCGGGTAGGTGGCCACAAAAAGTTTGACTACATGTGATCCAATAAATCCGGCTCCTCCGGTAATTAAAATTGATTTTGACATATCAAGATTGATAAAAATTTAGGTACCATTTGGTGAATTCAGCCACCCCTTGTGCCACCGAAGTTTTTGGCTCATAGCCCATATCCCGCACCAACTCGCTGATATCGGCATGTGTTTCGACTACATCTCCAGGCTGCATGGGAAGAAACTCCATCTTTGCCTTTTTTCCAAGCCCATTTTCAATAGCTGCAATAAATTCAAGCAAAGGCACCGGGGAAGAGTTTCCAATATTGTAAAGTTTATAAGGGGCAGTAGAACTCGAAGGATCGGGACGCTGCCGGTCATAATTGGGGTTAGAAGTAGCTGGCCGATCTGCCACGCGAATTACAACAGAGACAATATCGTCGATGTAAGTGAAATCTCGTTTCATTTGGCCCTGATTAAATACTTGAATGGGTTCTCCTTTTCGAATTGCATCGGCAAAAAGAAAATAAGCCATATCAGGTCTTCCCCAAGGGCCATACACCGTAAAAAAGCGGAGTCCTGTAGTCGGGATTCCAAAGAGATGGCTGTAGCTATGGGCCATCAGCTCATTTGCCTTTTTGGAGGCAGCATAGAGTGATATCGGATGATCCACTCCATCGGAAGTCGCGAATGGCATTTTGGCATTGCTCCCATAGACTGAACTTGAGGAAGCAAAAACCAAGTGCTTGACGGGATAAAATCGACAGCACTCTAAAAGATGCAAAAATCCAGTAAAGTTGCTGTGTAGGTAATCTTCTGGATGAAGAATTGAATTTCGAACCCCAGCTTGTGCGGCCAAATGAATGACCACGTCAAACTTCTCTGCTTCAAACAGGTGAAGTAAGGACTCCTTATCCACCAAATCCTGCTGAATAAAACGATAGTTAGTTGATTTTGAAGAGGTAACGAGAATTCCAGACCCTATCTTTTCTATAGTAATCCCTGATTCAGCCAATCGGGCAAACTTAAGTTCAAGGCTGTAATAAGAATTGATACTATCCATTCCAACAACCTCTGCTCCACTTGCCACCAAGTGTTGGGCTACATGAAATCCAATAAATCCCGCTGCTCCTGTAACTAGGTATTTCATGGTCTGCAAAACAAGATTATATCCCAAATTAAAATCATAGCAACCTTTAATCTTGATTATTTACCAGTTGACGGTACTCATTCAAATGTAGTTGGCGCATTGATTTTCGGTCAAATTTCTCTTGAACTTCTTCAAAGAGAGTTTCGGCATAGCTAGCTAAAACTTCCCGCTTCACATAAGCAAACTCTAAGGCTTCCTTCAAAACAGTTACCTCTCCCACAGGAAAGACCAAACCAGTCTTTTGCTGTTTGATAAAGGAGGTATTCCCGATACAATTGGAACAAATAATCGGTACCTGCATCGCTGCAGCCTCCAAAAGCACATTGGAAAACCCTTCTTCATGTGAAGCGTGAACCAATACATCTGCTAGTGCGAGATGATGTGCTACATGGTCAGTCCAATCGATTTGTACGACACGCGGATGTTCTCTAATGGTTTGGATAGTTTCTTGGCTAAGGGGTTCCTCCTCTTGTTCAAAAGTACCAATAAGCACCAATTTGGACTTTGAAACAATCTTGGATTTTAAAAAAGCAGCAACCAAGTCTTCGATTCCTTTTCGTTTAATCAGCTTTCCTACAGCTAAAATAATGAAATCATTTTCTCCTGGCAGAATGCGCATGGTGGCCGCTACCAAGTGATTTTCTTTCAGTACCTGCCGATTAAATTTTTCTAAATCAACACCTAGTGTAGACCCACTACCTAGCAAATTCAACTTGGTGGTTTCAATTCCAGAATTGCTGGTAAAAAAAGAAAGCATTCCAGTCGAGTTGACCCAAAGGCTTGTGGCATTGGAATAGGTCCATTTTTCAGGGAGCGTGAACCCTTTCTGAGGTTCTTTTGCATGCACTGGCATCTCAGTGATACTATGTATGCGATGCTGAACTCCAGCCCATTTGGCGGCAAGCATTCCCAAGAAACCAGTTTTGGAATCGTAGCTATGGACTACATCCGGCTTTTCTTTTCGTATTAATTGGAATAGGGGCCAAAAAGAAATGAAATCTTCAACATAATTGACCCCCTTCACAAAAGGAATGACCTCGTGAGGAACCCCTTCTGCTCGACAGATCTGTTGTACTTCTCGCCCATACGAACTGACCAAGAGTACCTTCCATCCTTGCTCCATCATCAACTTAGGCTGACCAGAGAGTAAAAGTTTAAAGGTAATCGGCTCGGTGGAAAGAAGAAGATACTTGGGCATTTAAAGAAGGGGATGAAGTACAAAGGTAAAATTTTCTTAGAAGAACTTGATCAAAAATATGGAGGGGAAATAGAAGAATGAAAATTGAAACACCAGCTTAATCAGGCGACCCAAAAAAAGCAAGGCAAAGCAAAATACAATGTTTTTTTCATTGGATTCTTTCAAGAGTTTTATTCTTCCTAAACCTTCTTAAAATCTATAATTAAGCATTTTTAAACAAAATAAATTTAATAATTAAAACTAAATTATTTTTATTTTATTGTTTTATTACAATTTTTTATTTTTATTTTTATTTTAATAATTTTATTTTCTAACTATTTTAATTAGTTTTATGACGGGTGATTAAACTTTTAATATTTCTTTTTTAAATGAATCTATTTTTAGAGGAAGGACTTCCGAGTAATTTTTTCCTTCTTTCGCTTTTTTGATTTCCCCCTCAAACACAGAAAGCCTTCTTTCCGAAATCGCTCCCATTGGATTTATGGGATTACTTCAGAAAGAAGGCTTTTTTGTAATCTACCTAAACTCGCTTAATCGAAGAGTTCAGCCAACTTCGCTTCTAGGCTAGGACCTCTCAAATCTTTTGCAATTATTTTCCCATCTGGATCAATCAAATAAGTAGCAGGAATGGCTTGAATTTGGTAAAGCACTGCAGCAGCGGAATTGAAGTACAGCAAATCAGAAACCTGCGTCCAGTTCAATTGATCATCAGCAATGGCTTTAACCCAATCCTCACGGCTCCGATCCAAGGAAACTCCAAATACCTCAAATCCCTTAGCATTGTATTGGGAATACAAGCGAACGACATTTGGATTTTCTTGTCTACAAGGCTTGCACCATGCAGCCCAAAAATCAATCAGCACATACTTACCTCGCAAATCTGATAGTTTAGTTGTTTTTCCACTCGGATCAGGAAGCACAATATCTGGCGCCACCTGACCTACTGCCAATGCTCTCAATTCATCAAGCTGCTGCTTCATCTGAAGGATAGCTGCGGAACCTGGATAATTTTCATTCAGCTTGGTGACTAATGCATCTATAAAAGGAAAATCATTTTGTGGATTTAATAGCCCTATAGCTGCCAAAGAAGCAAATGAATCACCCATACTCTCAATCATTTCTTTCACGTTTACTACTTGCTGGGATTCCAAGGTCATGGCATCCATCTGAATTTGCTGAATTACCGCTGCATCGTTTTTACTCATTGCCTCGTAGTAACGCTCATTGAGCTGGTTAACCTTAACTTGGTATTCCTCCATCAGCTTTTCAAGCTTCAACATTTCTTTGCTATCCTTTGAACCTTCAATTTGGAGGCTATTTGGGTCAGAGAAGTTGAACTTAACATCGACATCTTCTGTGTACAGAGCCAACTTAACCACACGCTGACCATATAGATTTAATTCATAAAAAGTTGGAGCACTAATCGAATCAAATTCAAAAGAAAAGTCCCCATTTGATTTAATCTCCAACGTATCGAGCACCTTGGGTCTGCTGTCGGTAAATTGGGAAAGTACCACCACTCCCTGTGGTACATTTTGAAGATTTCCTGTGATGACCACTTTTTCACCAGTAGAATCTGCTCCTCCACAGGAGAAAAAGCCAAAGGTGGCACTAACCAAAATTCCTAACATAGATTTTTTCATAGTTTAATTCGCTAATAACTCACTGAAAATTCGGGAAGCAACTTTTGGATCCGCCTTCCCCCCTGATTTTTTCATCAATTCACCCATAAACAAACCCAAAAGTCCTTTTTTCCCAGTCTTGTATTCCTTTACCTTGTCTGGATTTTCTAAAAGAACCTCCTTTGCCAAAGGGACTAGGTAGCTCGCATCACTTTCTTGGATCAGATTGAGACGCTCTGCTATTTCCAAGGGTGTAACTGTTGGATGTAGGATAAGTTCAGGATAAATCTTTTGAGATGCAACTGAAAAAGAAACCTGCCCCTCCTCCACCAACGCAATGATTTGGGCTATTGCGTCAACCCCTAAAGGGAAAGTAGCGAAAGATATCCCTGTCTCATTCAAATAAGACTTAATAGGACCCATCATCCAATTGGAAGCTGATTTGTAGTGCTCCGTCTTGGTACAAAGCGCTTCAAACCAGGTAGCCGCTTCTTTACTTTCTGTCAACAAGGCCGCATCGTACCTAGGCAGTCCATAGTCGGCTATAAATTTTCGATACAATGCATTGGGCAAGGCAGGTAGCTGTGCGCTTACCGATTCAATCCACTCTTCCGTGAGCAGTAAATGAGGCAAGTCTGGTTCTGGAAAATACCGGTAATCGTTCAGTTCCTCCTTGGTTCGCATACTGCTTGTAAATCCACTATCCGCATCAAAAGATCGTGTTTCGGAAATAATCTCCTGCCCTAGTTCTAATAATCCAACTTGACGCTGGTATTCAAAGTCGATGGCATTCCCAAGGTTTCGAAAGGAATTCATATTTTTTACCTCCACCTTCTTTCCAAGAATTTCAGTTCCACGGAGTCTAACAGATACATTTGCATCGCAGCGCAATGATCCTTCTTCCATCGTACCATCACAAATCTCCAGGTACATGACCAACTTTCGGATCTCGGCTAAAAATGCAACTGCCTCCTCAGAAGATCGAATGCAGGGTTCTGTGACAATCTCAATAAGGGCTGTCCCTGCTCGGTTGAAATCCACCCAACTAGCTTCCTTTCCAGGAGCATGAATCAATTTACCGGCATCCTCTTCCAAATGTATCCGATTCAATTGAACTTCTAGTTCGCTACCATCCTCCAAAAAAAATGGAACCTTCCCCCCGATGCAAATCGGTTCTTTGTCCTGCGTGATTTGGTAGCCCTTGGGAAGGTCTGGATAAAAATAATTCTTGCGATCAAAGCTTGAGCGGGGGCTGATGGTACATTGACAGGCCAAACCCATCCGCACAGCATAGTCAACCGCACGCATATTGAGTTTGGGTAGAGTGCCAGGGTGTCCCAAAGAAATCACAGAAACCTGGGTATTGGGCTCAGCCCCGAAGCTGGTCGCATCTTCTGCAAATAGTTTACTGGAAGTGGATAGTTGTGCATGAACTTCCAGTCCCACCACCAATTGGTATTTGTCTGCTAGTTCTGTGGACAACATGGCTCTTTTAAAATCACTTACAACAAGATTGACTTTGCTTTGGCAACCACATGGGGCAAACCATTGAGGTCCTTCCCTCCTGCAGTCGCGAAGAAGGGTTGCCCACCTCCGCCTCCTTGGATTTCTTTAGCAAGTTCGCGAACTAGATTTCCAGCATGCAAACCAGTTTCCTCCAATAATGACTCATCGATAAATACAGCTACTTGAGGGCTGTTGTCTATCGTAGCCGCCAAAACAATGCAGGCCTTAGAAACCTCATTTTTGAGTTCATATACCAACTTCTTCAAAGAGTCTGCATTGGGTAGCGTTACAGAAGCAATCAATACCTGCATGCTGTCTTTTTGAACAAACTGACCTTTCAACTGGTCTTTTACTCCAGCTGACTTTTCTAGGTGCAGCTGCTCAATTTCTTTTCTTAATTCATTACGCTCTTGAACCAAGGATTCCACTGCCTTTACCAGGTCTCTTGGATTTTTCAAGAGTTCTTGAAGTTCTTTTACCAAAGCCTCTTGTTCCCGGATATAAGTTTCTGCACCAGTAGCCGTAATCGCCTCAATACGACGCACCCCAGCTGCAATAGATCCCTCTGAAGTAATCTTAAAAAGTCCTATTTGGCTTGTCTCAGACACGTGAGTGCCGCCGCATAACTCCACAGAATATTCTTTACCGTAGGTAATTACACGGACAAAATCCCCATATTTTTCACCAAAAAGGGCTGTTGCACCCATTTTTTTAGCTTCTTCAATCGGAACATTTCGTTGTTCAACTAAGGCCACATTCTCTCTAACCTTGGCATTAACAAGTACCTCTACTTGTGCGATTTCCTCCTCCGTCATTTTTCCAAAGTGGGAAAAATCAAATCGAAGCAGTTGTTCATTCACCAAAGACCCACGCTGCTGGATATGCTCGCCCAATACCGACTTGAGAGCCGATTGGAGTAAGTGCGTAGCCGTGTGGTTGTTTGTGGTGAGCTGTCTCTTTTCGCGATCTACCTCCGCCACAAATTGAGCTTCTGAATGTAAGGGGAGCTTTTCCACAAAATGAACGATTAAGTCATTCTCTTTTTTGGTATCCAAAACGCGAATGTGTTCAGTCGGGGTTTTAAGCCAACCCGTATCTCCTACCTGACCACCGCTTTCCGCATAAAATGGAGTTTTGTCCAATACCAATTGGTAGCGATCCCCTTTCTTGTCCGTGATGGTGCGGTATTTGACAATATGGGAATAGGTTTCCAGCATATCGTAACCCACAAATTCTACTCCTGAATCTTCATTCACCAAAACCCAATCGCCAGTATCTTGCTCTGAAGCTGCTCGTGAACGGGTTTTCTGCTTTTCCATTTCATCGGCAAAGCCTTTTTCGTCTACTGAAAATCCATTTTCCCGTGCGATTAATGAAGTTAGGTCCAAGGGAAATCCAAAGGTATCGTATAGCTCGAATGCAGTTTTTCCTGGGATCACCTGCTGGCTACTGCCAAGCAAATCTGCTTTTATCCCATCGAGCATTCGGAGCCCATTGTCTAAGGTTCGAAGGAATGAGGCTTCTTCTTCTTGAATTACCTTGGCTATAAATTCCTGCTGCGCACGAACTTCTGGAAATATGTCTCCAAAATTCGCTGCAATCAGCGGAGTCAACTCGAATAAAAATGGTTTTTGAAAACCCAGGAAGGTATAGCCATAACGCACCGCTCTTCTCAAAATCCGTCGAATCACATATCCTGCCTTGTTGTTGGACGGGATCTGTCCATCTGCTATGGTAAAGGAAATGGCGCGTATATGGTCTACAATCACGCGGAACGCGATGTCAGTAGGCTCATCTTTTCCATAGGATTTTCCCGATTTACGCTCTAAAGCAGCGATAAAGGGCATAAATAAATCGGTATCGTAATTGGATGATTTGTGTTGAATCGCTCGTACCAAGCGCTCAAAACCCATTCCAGTATCCACGTGCGTGGCGGGAAGCTCCTTCAAACTTCCATCAGAAACACGGTTGAACTGCATAAATACCAAGTTCCAAATTTCAATCACCTGGGGATGGTCGTTGTTGACCAAATCTCGCCCCGGAATCGCAGCTCTTTCAGAAGCTGACCGTAAGTCCACGTGGATTTCAGAGCAGGGTCCACAAGGTCCTGTATCACCCATTTCCCAGAAGTTGTCCTTCTTAGAACCCATGATAATTCGATCTTTAGCCAAGATATTGCTCCACAGGTCGTAGGCTTCTTGATCCATGGCTAGATTGTCCCCAGCATCTCCTTGGAAAACGGAAACGTAGAGCAGGTCTTTGGGCAACTTGTAGACCTCAGTCAACAGTTCCCATGCCCATTCTATGGCTTCCTTTTTAAAATAATCTCCAAAAGACCAGTTGCCCAGCATCTCAAACATGGTGTGGTGGTAGGTATCTACTCCTACTTCCTCTAAATCATTGTGTTTACCACTTACACGAAGGCACTTTTGAGAATTGGCTACTCTTGAGAATTTGGCAACCTCATTTCCTAAAAAAGAATCTTTAAACTGATTCATTCCCGCATTGGTAAACATCAGGGTAGGATCATTTTTTACTACTATGGGAGAAGAAGGGACGTATTGGTGCTGCTTGGATTGGAAAAACTCAATAAACGTACTTCTGATTTTTTTGGCTTCCATGGAAGAGAGTCGGTACAGTGGCTAAAACTAGTTGGGCTGTATCTGTTGAATTAGAACGAATACAGGCCACAAATTTAATAGAATTGGCTGGCTTATGCACAGGTATTTGTGATTTTGACAAAAGCTTCAAGAGGATTCTAGTTTTTATGGTAGGTTATTTTTTGGACTAGCTCCTATTGTGGCTTCGAAAAATGAAAACGAAAGATTCTTTTTATATTCGTTTTATTAACCCCATACCCATGTCCTACCTAGATCAAATCGCCTCGCCAACCCTAATCATTGACGAAAAAATCACCCGAGCCAATCTTAAAAAAATGGCTAATAAAGCAATTGCTCTAGGAAAAAAGTTAGTTCCTCACTGGAAAACTGCCCAATCCCGTATCATTGGGAACTGGGCAAAAGACTACGGTATCCGGGAGGTAACGGCATCCTCTATTTCCTTAGCCGAATACCTGTGCGGTCAAGGCTGGGATTGCATCCATATTGCTTTCCCTTTCAATATCCGTGAAATCCCAAGACTCAATCGCCTGGCGGCAAAGCAAGGGATTTCGGTACAATTAGTCAATGTAGCTTCGGCAAAAGCGCTTGCTGAGGGTTTGACAGAGCAGGTAGAATTTTTTGTAGAACTCGATGCAGGCTATGGGCGCACTGGCATTCAATCTACAGATGAAGCTGAATTGGAAGATATTTTTAACCAGGCAGATCAAAGTGAATTCTTAAAGTTTAAAGGGTTCTACATCCATCCCGGACATACGTACTATGGGAAGGACACAGACAAAATCCATCTGGAAAGTCAAGAGGCACTTGCAAAGATGAAAGCAAAGTACCTGCACCGTTTTCCAAAGGTAGTGACTCGCCTAGGCGACACTCCAGGCTGTGCCGTGATGGAGAATTTTGGTGAAGTGGATGAATTGGGTCCAGGAAATTTTGTATTCTTTGATTTGATGCAGGTAGAATTAGGCAGCTGTACAAAAGAAGACATTGCCGTCTGCCTAGCCGTACCTGTGGTGGATATTCGGAAAGATAGAAAGGAGATCCTCATTCATGGTGGCGGGGTGCACTTGGCCAAGGACGTATTGATCCACGAAAATGGAAGTAAGAATTTTGGGGAGATCGTCTTGCTACATGACAAAGGCTGGACAATTCCTAGCCACAGTTCCTTTGTGAAGAGCATATCCCAAGAACATGGCATTATTCAAGCTTCGGACGAGCTATTGGCCTCCATTCAGGTGGGAGATTTGCTTGGAATCTTACCGGTACACTCCTGCATGACGGCAGATTGCATGGGTAGCTACTTGAGTTTGGATGGCCAACGAATAGACCATGCCGAGGGTAGAATTAACTAGGCAGAAACTCCACTGCTACAATTCAAATTGAATACATGAAGCCCTTTTGAGTTAAACCTGATTCTTTTTCCACTTCCCTTTTTTGAAGAAATAAAGCGACACCAGCGCATGTAGAGAGTGGCAAAAAGCAATGCTAATAAAAATTCCAACATAACTCAAGCCCAACCAAAATGCGAGGAGGTAGGCCAAAGGGATTTCCAAGCCCAAGAGCACTAGCGCATTGATCCAAGCGGGGGTTTTGGTATCTCCAGCTCCGTTGAAGGCTTGCGTCAGCACCATCCCTATAGCGAAGAATACGTATCCAAGGGAAATGATCCACAATCCTTGTGCAGCCACATCTTTAACCAGTGGAATGCTCGTAAATAATCCAACCAGCTGCTTACTAAACAGGAGGTAAATACCGGTCACTGAAGCCATAAAGAT
>CAMDEU010000023.1 GCA_945897085.1 Spirosoma fluviale
CCATCGGGGAAGCGATGGCCTAGATGGCCTCCACAGGCCGCACAAAGAACCTCTTCTCGAATCATGAGGTGGCTGTAGTCCATGTGCACCTCTATGGCCTCTGGCTGGATTGGAAGGGTAAAGCTCGGCCATCCGCAGCCGCTGTCGTACTTGAAGTCCGAGTGAAAAATTGGGTTTCCACAACCTTTACAGGAGTAAACCCCTGTTTCTTTGTTTAGTGTGTAAGCACCGGTGAAGGGTCTCTCGGTTCCTTTTTGACGCAAGACTTGGTAGGAGGAAGGATCTAGTTGCTCCTGCCATTCTTGCTCAGATTTTTGGATGGGGTATGATTTATTTTTCATAGGTAATTAGCAAATAGTTTGTACGATGTACCATGTACAAAGTACCAAGTATGGAATACTGTTAGCAGGGTAATTCTGCTCGTTCATTTTGAAACCAACTTTTAATTGGAGGTTACATTGTACCTGGTACTTGGTACTTTGTACAATTCCGTATTTCCTACTTCGTACATTGTACTTGGTACCTTGTACAAACTTCGTACTACTTCCTCGGTATCAACTTCAGCGTTCCCTTCGCATCATCCAGAATAGCTTCCTTATTCATCAGCTGCGGGCGGTATTTTCCTTCCACAAAGAGTTCTTTTTGATCGGCATAGTGCTTGCTAAAGCGATTCCCAGAGTTACCGGTAGGCAAAACAGAGACGGATTTCTCTACGTTTTCAAAATCCAATAGGATGCGCATCGCAGGGCCTGAAGTCACTTTGTAATTACCCGTTCCGTTGAGGTCAAAGGCCAATTTATTCACAGCCTCCTCATTGGCCTCCACGGCGGCAGTGCGTACGTTGAAGAGTTTATCCAAGGGCTTTTGAGCGCCCAAAGGGTGGGGATGTTCTATGGTAATTGATTTTTCCCATTCCCAATCATCCGTATCGTCTCCCAGCTGCTTACTTAGCTCATCCAAACTCAGTGTCAAGGCTTCTGCAATCACCTGTGCCTTCGTTTCTTTAGCAGGGGTATTTTTCTTATCCCACCATTTATTTTCTGGATGCTCAAGAAAATGAGGGGTGCTACCAATCATAATGAAGGTTTGTAGGTAGCTTTCAAAGCCTTCTTTCCCGAGTTCATCCTCCATAGACAGGCGCAGGGTGTGGTAGAGCCACTTGTAGTAGAGGGTAGGTGAAGTTTGATTTAGCTTGTGGGTGCCTTTCCAGTTTCCGAAGTCGGCCAAGATGTCTTTGTATTTTTCAAACTTACCTTGGTCCACTTGGGAAAGTAGATAAGCTCCATTTTTCGCTGATTGCTCATTTACGGTTTCCAGCTGCAGATTTTGAATGGATTCTTGGTCCCAGTCCTTTTTGGCGGTGATGGTCTTGGCGATGCGGTCCCAACGCTCCCCAGGATAGTAATAGCCAGGGAAGAAAATGCCACTTCTGGTACTGTCAGGTTGGTTGTTTGACGAGGCTACAAAGCCAGAAGGCGGGTTGACGCTTTGTGGGTTTTCGCTGAAAGGGTACCAACCGAGGGGTTGGGAGGCAAGATCAGCGCCGTCCGCAAAGATGGTCGCTTGGACCGCTGGACCTCGTATTGGCAACTTAGCAGCAGCCCACCAGGCAATATTGCCGAGGCTGTCGCCGTACATGATGTTGAGTCCTGGAGCATGGATCAGGGCCGCAGCATCGGCTACCCCTTGCATATCAGCGGCATGGTTAATTTTGTAGACAGCTTCCAAGGCCCGGTTAGGCTCCAGGAGGTAAACCCACCAAGAGGACACAGGGTTGGAGGTGAGTGCGGCGATTTCTTTCACCACGGGATTGAGAATGGGTCCATGGAGGGTTTCTCTGATGACGAAGCCAACGGGTTCCTGACCTTTTATCTGGATAATCTCTGTTCGGGAGGTGATCGGGTAAATGCTGTCACCTACGAGGATCTCGTTCGGGTTGGAAGGATTTAATTTTTCTTCAAAAAAATCTTGGTCGTCATTTTCAAACATGGTCAATCCCACACTGTGGTGACGGCTATGGCCTACTAGGCCAAAGGGAATGCCTGCGAGGTGGTTGCCATAAAAGCTATAGCCAGGGTATTCGATATGGGCTTCAAACCAAACGGAAGGCGAGGCAAATCCGATATGCGTATCGTTGGCAAAAAGCACCTTGCCTGATTTGGTGCGGCTACCGGAGATCACCCAGGCGTTTGATCCTTCTAGCATTGGCGTGGGTAGTTTTTCCAATAGTGCGCTGAGCTTCGAATTCAGGATGCTCTCGTTAGCAAGCAAAGAGTCTGGATAATTCACTGGAATGACGTGGTGGGAAGGGAGGGTTTGTACAGCAAGGGAGGCCAGGTGGCTGGGGCCCCAGCTTCGTGCAATCTTGGTGACCAAGGGGTCGGTCTTTAGAGCCATGCCAAATGTAAAGGACATATAGCCCAGTATAGAATGCATGTCGTCTAGGGTGTAGGGACGTGGTTTTTCGCCGAGGAGCAAGTATTCTACCGGAAGTTTCCCTTGCTCAATGAATTGGTTGACTCCTGCGATATACGCTTCGGCTGCATTTTTCCAAGGGCTATCCCCTTTTGCAGCAAAGACTTTGCTACTTTCTTTCGCATGCTTTGGGATGCCTAGGGTATGGAAAAATTGATCGATTTCAAGGACATCTGGACCTAGGAATTCGGCTAAGGTACCCGAACCTACCCTTCGCATCATTTCTAGTTGAAACAAGCGCTCCTGGGCATGTACATAGCCCAAGGCACGGTAGGCATCGACCTCATTTTGTGCATAGATATGTGGCACGCCATAGTCATCGAAATGGATGTCTACCTCTTCGCTCAATCCAGTCACCTGCACTTCCCCATCGTATTTGGGGCTATGCCAGAAAATGAAACCGAGAAGGGCTGCTAGAACCACAAATAGGAAGATGCCGAGAATGCGAAGCGTTGTTTTCATCAATTGAGTTTTTCTTGGAAACAGTGAAAATTAGGATAAAAAATGGAAAGGTGTAGGTTAAGTTTTTTGTGAGTTTGGGTTAAGTTCCGTCGATGGCTTGCAGAATAAGAGCACAGGCTTCATGAATTTGGTCCGAAGTGATGGTCAGAGGAGGAGCGATGCGCATGCTGTCGTCACAGAAAAGAAACCAGTCCGTGATTACCCCGAGTTGAATCGCCCGGTCAATGATGGGTTTGAGTACGTCAAACGAATCAAACTCCAGTGCCATCATCAATCCTTGGTTGCGGATGGCTTTGATGCGAGGATGTACCAGGAGGGATTTGAATAGTTTAGCTTTTTCAGCGACCTGTTCAATCAGGTTTTCCTCTTGAAGCACCTTGAGGGTGGCTAGGGAGGCCGCTGCGGACACGGGATGTCCTCCAAAGGTGGTGATATGGCCCAGCAGAGGGTTGTTTTTGAATACCCCCATCAGCTCTTTATTGGCAATGAAAGCACCAATGGGCATACCGCCGCCCATTCCTTTGGCACAAACGAGAATGTCTGGGACGATTTCAAACTGTTCAAAGGCCCAGAAAGTGCCTGTTCTTCCGAATCCAGCCTGAATCTCATCTAGGATAAGCAAGGCGCCTACTTCAGTACATCGAGCACGTAAGGCTTGGAAATAAGTGGTACAGGCGACGCGTATGCCTGCTTCGCCTTGGATAGTTTCAACCAGTACAGCTGCAGTATCTTCGGTGATTTTCTCCAAATCTGAAAAGCTTCCGTAAAAAATCTGTGAAGTGCCTGGAAGTAAGGGGCGGTAGCCGCGCTTGAATTCCTCGTTGCCACCGATGCTGAGCGCACCTTGGGTGCTGCCATGGTAGGCATTGGTACAGGAGATTAAGTTGCGGCGGTTGGTGTAGCGCTTGGCCAACTTCATGGCGCCTTCGATGGCTTCCGAACCGCTATTGACCAAATAGACATTGTCTAGAGCAGGAGGGAGTGTCTCCACCAAGGCTTTTGCAAGTAGGGTCTGTGGGGATTGAATGTATTCCCCATAAACCATGACGTGGAGGTAGGCATCTACCTGCTGGTGAATTGCTGCGGTCACTTTTGGGTGGCGGTGGCCTACGTTGCTTACTCCTATTCCAGAAATTAGGTCCATGTAGCGCTCCCCATTGGGTCCATAGAGGTAGATTTCCTCGGCTTTTACTACCTCGATGGCGAGGGGGAAATCCGTGGTTTGCGCCAAATGAGCCAAAAATAGGTTGCGGTTATTCATTTTTGAATCAAGGTCAAAAACTTGAAAACCGGTAGAAAATCCCCAGAGGAAGTTTCTTCCCTTGCGTTTCTTGCAGGTAAAGTTCCCCATGTTCTGCATGCTTAACGGCTCCAAAATTGGATTGGATCAAGTTGGCAGCGATAAGGGAGGAAAAGCTCAAGGAATACATATTGAGCAATAGGAGGTGATCTTTTGGGTCCAAAATCTCCTTACAAGTCTTAAGTAGCTCATTAATCTGCTCCTCTAGGATCCATTTCTCTCCTTCAGGACCTCTGCCATAGGCAGGAGGATCGAGAACAATGGCTTGGTAGATATTTCCCCTTCGTGCCTCTCGTTTGATGAATTTCATCGCATCGTCAACGATCCAACGGATCCCATCTAGGCCGGAGGATTCCATATTGTGCTTGGTCCAGGTGACCACCTGCTTCACCGAATCCAGGTGTGATACCTCTGCACCCGCCGCTCTTGCCGCCACACTCGCTGCTCCTGTGTAGCCAAACAGGTTGAGTAATTTCGGTTTAGGTGTCGGGAAAGCCTTTAGCTTTTGGTACAAATAATCCCAGTTAACCGCCTGCTCGGGGAATACCCCAATGTGTTTGAAGGAGGTTTGGGATAGATTGAGTGTCATTTTTAGGCCCTCCGCATTTTCGTAGGGGAGCTGCCAGTGGTCCGGCATAGCCTTAAGCTGCTGCCATTGGCCCTTTTCGGGATTATTTTTTTCTTTGGCAAAGTGGGCATGGGCCAACTTTTTCCACTCTGTATCGGGTAGAGACTTGTCCCAAATGGCCTGTGGTTCAGGTCTACTAAGTATAAATTTACCAAAACGTTCCAATTTTTCGAAGCCACCCGTGTCGATTAGTTCGTAGTCATTCCAGGGGCCAGGGCAAAGGGAGAGGATCAAGTCTTTCATTGCTTCAAAACTACAGAATTTCGTCGTTTTCTTCCTTCTTCTCGAGATTTGCATTGCCCAAGACTCGACCTACTTCTTTCACACTGAAATCCCAGAGTGTTTTTCCAAGTTGGGCATCTAGTGCGAGGGTGGAGGGAGAGCTTATTTTTTTTTGCTTGTAGTAACCCCCATTTTTTAGGGACTTCTCGGGAGCAGTAGCCAAGAAGATTGAGGTGGCGGCGCCGGCTTTAGGGGAGATAAAAAATAGCTTGGTAAAGGCAATCAAGCCCTTGGCCCAAGAGGAAGCTTCGGAGCCAAAAGCAGTACGTACCGCTCCGGGATGCAGGGCATAGGAGGTTAATCCTTCGCTTGAATAATTTTTTACTAGTTCCCTAGTAAATAAAATATTGTATAGTTTTACTAGGGCGTAAGCAGATAGGGTATTGCTTGATTTTTTTAGTGAAAAATCCTTACCTGGGTGTTGGGCAATTCGGTGTGCTTCAGAGCTTACTTGGATCACTCTTGCTTTTCCTTTGATCAAGGCGGGAAGGAGCTCTTGAACCAGCAGGAAGTGTCCCAGGTGGTTGGTTGCGAAGCTAAGGTCAACCCCTTCTTCACTGCGCTTTCCTCCCGGGTACATGCCACCTGCATTGTTGATCAGGACATGTATCTCATCTGTTTGGCTCAAAAGAATCTGAGCGCCTTTTTTAACCTCAGCTATTACGGAAAGATCCATGGGGATCAATACAATTTTTTCTTTTTCGGCAAGCGATTGGATGAGCTTCTCTGCTTTTGGGATATTCCGTACAGGCAGGAATATGCGATCAAATTGAGGAAGCAGTGCGAGGAGGGTTTCCCATCCTATACCGGAGGTACTTCCTGTAAGTACAAGATTCATGGTTATTTTTGAGTTCAACTAGAAACTAAGGTACTTGGTTTTCAGGAATCTATCCTATCTAGTATTTGCTAGGCTTTCTGGACCTAGATTTTTTACTATTTTTGACTAGCTAACCTTTTTAATTCTAGGATACTGGGTTAGCGTTGAACAGTCCTGTGCACTAATGTCTCAGAAATTTATAGATATAGAAAAGGCTATTGCTCTAAAAAATCCAGCGCTCCTGAAGTGGCTACCTGGATTTTTGCTCCGCTATGTTAAGCGGGTGACGCATGAAGAATGGCTCAATTCGGTCTTAAATAAGCATTTAAGCAAAAAAGGATTGAATTTTGCCGGGGCCCTAATCGAAGAGTTTGAGATGGAGGTGACTCTGGTTGGAGCGGAGCATATCCCCAAAACTGGGGGAGTGATTTTGGCATCCAACCATCCGCTTGGGGGAATGGATGGGATCGCTTTCGTGCAGGCAATCGGCAAAATCCGACCCGATGTCCGCATTTTGGTGAATGACCTGTTGATGACCTTCAACAACTTTGAACCCATCTTTGTGCCGGTCAATAAGTTTGGAAAAAATTCTGCTGCTGCCAATCAGCGTATCGAGGAAGTTTATTCTAAAGGGCATGTAGTTTTGATTTTTCCAGCAGGTCTGGTTTCGAGGAAGCAGGAGGGGGGAATAAAAGATTTGCCCTGGAAAAAAAGCTTTATTGCAAAAGCCAAAAAATACAATTTGGATGTCATTCCCACCCATATTTCTGGAAGAAACTCCTCTTTTTTTTACAATCTGAGCAACTTTAGAAAAAAGATTGGACTGAAGGTTAACCTTGAAATGTTTTGGCTGGTAGACGAAATGTACCGCCAGCGTAAAGGTAAAATCGAGATCACACTTGGAAAGCCAATTTCCTACACCTATTTTGACAGGAGCAAATCCGACGTCCAGTGGGCAGATGATATGAAATCAAAAGTTTATGAACTTGGAAAATCGAATGACTAAGGCTGCCGAAATCATCCCGCCAGGAGATAGGGAGTTAATCAAGGCGGAACTTACATCGGAGCGATTTCTTCGGTATACCAATAACGGAGATAACCTCGTCTATTTGGTCGATTACCACAATGCCCCCCATGTCGTTCGTGAGATAGGTAGACTGCGTGAATTGACCTTTAGAGCTGCGGGTGGGGGTACAGGCATGGCCTTAGACCTAGACCAGAATGATACCAGTGAAAACTGCTATCAACAACTGATCACCTGGAACGAAGCTGATGAAGAAATTGTCGCGGGCTATCGCCTCATTTGTTGCAAGGATGCCCTTGGTCCCGATGGCTCCATACACTTATCCACCTCCCATCTTTTTGATTTTTCAGAATCCTTTGTCCAAGATTATTTGCCTTATACTATCGAACTAGGTAGGTCTTTTGTACAGCCCAACTACCAGCCTAGCTTGGACAACCGCAAAGGGATGTTCAGCCTAGATAATCTTTGGGATGGCTTGGGTGCCGTGGTGCTCCTCAATCCCAATATCAAGTATCTGTTTGGTAAGGTGACGATGTATCCTCATTACAACCGGGAAGGTAGAGACCTACTGCTTTATTTCATTAAACAATATTTTCCTGATAATCAGGGATTAGTAAAGCCTAAACAAAAGTTACGCTTAAGCTACGAAACCGAAATTATTTCTCGGTCCAATCCCTTTGAGGGTTTGGATTACAAGGACGGATACAAGGTCTTGAACGGGCGGATTCGGGCTTTGGGAGAGAATATTCCTCCCTTAATCAATACCTACATGAACTTGTCTCCCAGCATGAAAACCTTTGGTACGGCACTGAATGACGAGTTTGGAGAAGTGGAGGAAACGGGCATACTCATTACGCTATCCGATATCTACGAAAGCAAAAAACACCGCCACATGGATACGTTTGAGCGGGATAGGCATTATGGTCAGCGGGCACAATAAGCCCAAATTGACCTTGGTGGTAGGTGCAACAGATAATGTGGAACGCTATGCCTACCGTGCGGCAGAGATGCTTCAGAATAAGGGTTTTGATTTTATCCCTATTGGAATCAAAAAAGGAAAGGTCTTGGGCAAAGAAATTCTTGACCTTCGACAAGTTCCAGATTTGAAGGAAATTCATACCATTACGCTTTATTTAGGCCCTCAAAACCAATCCGAGTGGATCAATTACCTGATTGGACTTAAACCGGCACGTATCCTATTTAATCCTGGAACAGAGAATCCTCTATTTTTTCAAAAAGCCACCGAAACCGGTATTGATGCACAAAATGTGTGTACGCTTGTGATGTTGACTACAGGTCAATTTTGAAATTTCTCTTTCAAAAAAGTATCCATATACAGGATATGGGGAAGGGAAATGAGGGAGATCAGCACAAAAAAGAGCAAATAGAGTTCGTTTGATTCAAGAAACTCGACTCCGAAAAACAACAGTAATCCAATTCCTATCAGGCTGATTACTGAAAAGGGGAGCAATTGTTTTCCAAATTTGAGGGGCGAATTGAAGGCAGGCACTTGACTCAAATACTTGTATTCTGCCAACATACTCGGAATGGAGTGCCAAAAGCCAAAATAGACGCTAAAGCTGATCAATAGGGTACTAAAGTATAAAAAAGGAACCAAGACTAGGTAGTCCAATGCATCACCTAAGCCAAAGGGCTTGTTGTTCAATCCCTGGGTAATCAAAGAACTGACTATTAGGATGCCCATGATTGCTAGCCTTGTTTCTTCACTGAGCTGTAAAGATAGGATTGAACTCAAAATCTCTTGGGTCATCTCCCAATCTCCAAACAGGATTACAGAAAGGAAGAAGGCCCCTTTCAGTAGGTAAAGCAACCCTTCTTTAGTTTGAAGTTGACCTTGTTCCAAGAAATGGGATTGTCCAAAATGATAGGATGACATTCCCAAAAAGGCAATTAAAGCTGCTACAGGGAGTAGCCACCAGAGCAGTCCGTATCCAAGCATCAGAAGAAGGTAGCGTACGATAAAGTGAACTAGGCCTCGAGGACGAATTTCTGGATTGTGAATGAGGTGGTCAATTCCCCCATGAGGAATACCAACCAAAATTAAAATCACGCCAAAAACAAGGATTTGAACCGCTAACGGGAGCGTAGGAAATAGGATGAAAAGAAGTGCAATTCCTAGTCCTAGTGCCTTGAAAAAGTATTCAATGCGTCCCATAGCGAAGAAGCCCTTTGAGAAAAATCCCAAATTTCAGCCCTGACAGGAGGCGTATTTCTTCACGGAAGGTGGTTTTTTCGGATAAAAAGCGAAAAACCAACTCGGGGCGAGAAGCCGAAAATAGATTTAGAAAAAGACCTGGAAGCCTTTTTGGCCATCTATGTGCGATGGTAAGCAGAATATTGTCGTAAAAAATAAAGCGATTTTTTCTTGGAAAATGAAGGCTAGTAAGCCCACCTTTTTCCAGGCTTGCAACCAATGCCGCACAATTTTCTTGAATTGGCGCGAAGGTATAGCCAGTAGAAGGCTTGGTCCAACCAGCAGCGGTTCCAATAGGGATATGGCGTGGGCTTACCGAGCTAAAAAAATTTCGAGTACTCATCGGAATTTTTCCAGATTCCTGAAACTTAATGTCGTAGGCGATAGGGCCATATTTTAACCGAAGTATCTCTTGAAGTTCTTGTAGGAGTGTTTCCTCACTGCGCTCCTCTGTAGTGTAGGTAGTATACTCTATCAAAGCTTCTTGGGTGGAGAAGGGAAGCGTGTAGATAAAATCAAATCCATTGGAGGGGCGGGTTTCAAAGTCCATTAATCCCCATTTTTTAGGATCAAATAGGGGTTCGGAAACCTTAATTCGTATTCCTATAAAAATTTGATTTAAAATTGATTGATTAGTTGCTTTTAATTCTGTGCGTGAATCAAATACAAAAGAGGCATTGAAAGTGCCTGATGCTTTGGTGACAACCTGTATTCTGGTACCTTCTGGAGTAAGTGCTACTACCTCTTCTTTTAAAAAATGAACATTGGGAAACTGTCTAATTTTCTCAAGCACGTGGGCATAAAAGTCATGCGAGTTGAGGTGATGATAGGACAGTTCTTCTAAAGGCTTGGTAAGCTGCTGATTTGCATCCTTGAGGTAGAACGAGTTCCAAGAGAAGCGTGCAGACTGGGGATGAATGGGAAGTGCCTCCTTGCTCCAATAACACCAGGTTTTGTTGGGGATTTCCCCCTGGCTAGGATCAATGATGAGGATTTGGGAATCTTTCAAACTACTTTCTAGTAGGTGATAGACCAGGCTTAAACCCGCGCATCCTCCTCCAGCTAGTATGTAGTCGTATTTTTTCATAGGTACAAAAAAACTGCCTGCACTTTCGTACAGGCAGTTTTAAGTTTAATTATTTCTTGCCGCTTTCAGCAACTGCTACTGAGTATACTACCAAACCAAAACCGATTTTGTTAATCGCATCGGCCAAGTTGTAGAATAAGTCAATAGAGCTTACTTCAAACATTCCAGAAAGAAGGTTTCCAGGAAGAACCATGTAACCGAGAGGGTAGATAGACCAACCTAAAGTGATGAAGATTTTCAACAAGAACATTGCTTTTCCAAGCGCTGCACTGTTTGAGCTGCTTGCCAATTTAGCGATGTCACCTGCAAATACTTCATACACGATATATAAGTATCCTAGGGTTGAAATGATACCCCACATGATGTTGTTGTCAAGTCCGGAGGTTTCTCCGATGTAACCTGTCACTAGCATCAAGATAGAAGCTAGGATCAACTTTAAAAGGGTAGATCCTTTTGCACCAAAAGGCTTAGTTAATAGGTAAAACTCAACGCACATCAAAGGTACAGTCAAGGTCCAGTCTACGTAACGGAAAGCCGTAGGGCTAGTTCCTGTTTGTAGGTAGAAATCTCTCATGTAATAGTAATGTACTGCTGCGATACCGGTGATAAGTCCGGATACCAATAAGGAAAGCTTCCACTTTCCATCTACTGAGGAACGCTCTACAAAGAAGAATACTGCAGAAGCGAGCATAGCCATATACCCAATAAAGAAGGTAATTGCTACGGGGTCTGAATTGATGATCTTGTCAAGTCCGACTAGATCCGCCAATAAGGTGTAATTCATAGTTTTTTTTGGTTTGGTTGATGTTAACTAACTTTACTACGTGATAAGTTTACGGAAAAAAATTTGTTTTAAAAAAAAATTAAATAAATAATCAAAAAATCTCAAAAGCTTGTTTATAGGTTCACATGATGATTTTAAAGTCTCAATTTTTTTTTTGATCCTAATAAACATCAAAAATTCAAAATATTATTTGGTTTAAAATCCGCTTATTTTCCAAAAAAAAGGATCGCAAAGTCTTTGCTCTATCCTCTTCAGAACTCACTTTTTTTTTCTAAATTGCACCCTACAACCTAAGTAAGTTCACCCTAAGCAGAATTCTCCCTTTCAAGGGAATTATCCAAAACCATGAGTGAAGAAACACTAAGCAATCCAGAGGACTATGGCGCTGGTAATATCCAAGTATTAGAAGGCCTAGAA
This sequence comes from Spirosoma fluviale, assembly GCA_945897085.1. Lineage (GTDB taxonomy): Bacteria > Bacteroidota > Bacteroidia > Cytophagales > Cyclobacteriaceae > Algoriphagus. The sequence continues at coordinate 11,492 of CAMDEU010000023.1, forward strand.
GCAGTTAGAAAACGCCCTGCCATGTATATTGGCGATCTTGGAGTTAGAGGGCTACACCATTTGATATGGGAAGTAGTAGACAACTCCATCGATGAAGCCCTAGCAGGCCACTGCGATACCATCCGGGTGACAGTACACGAAGACAACTCCGTCACAGTAGAGGACAATGGACGTGGAATTCCTACGGACATGCACCACAAGGAAAAAAAGTCAGCTCTAGAGGTGGTCCTTACTGTCCTCCATGCTGGGGGTAAGTTTGACAAAGATACCTACAAAGTTTCTGGAGGTCTCCATGGAGTGGGTGTGTCCTGCGTCAATGCACTTTCCTCGAATCTCAAGGCTACCGTTTTCAGAAACGGGGTCATTACGGAACAAGAATTTAAGATTGGTGCTCCTCAATACTCTGCCCGCGAAGTTGGGAAAACAGATAAGCGAGGTACGACCATCCATTTCAAACCCGATGATACCATTTTTGCCATCACCGAGTTCAAATACGAAACCATCGCCAACCGTCTTCGAGAGATGTCTTTCTTGAATGCAGGCATTCGCATTCACTTACAAGACCTTCGCGAGATGGAAGATGGAGTGGCCAAGTCGGATGAATTTTTCTCTGAGGGAGGCCTAGTGGAATTTGTCCAATACCTGGACGAAAATCGTGAAAAAATAATCGAACATCCTATTTACATCGAGTCCCTCAATCAGGAGGTACCGGTGCAGGTGGCGATGAACTACAACAATTCCTACACCGAAAATGTGGTCTCCTACGTCAATACCATCAATACCTACGAAGGGGGAAGCCATGTGACGGGATTTCGAAGAGCGCTAACCCGCACACTGAAGTCTTATGCGGACAAGTCCGGTCTACTGGACAAGCTGAAGTTGGAAGTGTCGGGCGACGACTTTAGAGAAGGCCTCACCGCTGTGATCTCCATCAAAGTGGCTGAGCCGCAGTTTGAAGGGCAAACCAAAACCAAGCTCGGCAACTCTGATGTAGTGGGATTTGTGGATTCGGCGGTATCCGAAGTACTACAGGCCTGGCTAGAGGAGCATCCTAGAGAGGCAAAGATCATCGTCGGAAAGGTTATCCTTGCTGCTCAAGCTCGCCACGCGGCCCGCAAAGCGCGTGAAATGGTGCAACGAAAAAACATCCTTGGTGGGGGTGGCCTTCCGGGCAAGTTGGCCGATTGTGCCAATTCTGATCCGACGGTCTGTGAACTGTACCTAGTCGAAGGAGACTCTGCAGGTGGATCTGCCAAGCAGGGAAGAGACCGTGATTTTCAAGCCATCCTCCCACTGAAGGGGAAAATTTTGAATGTGGAAAAAGCCCACGAGCATAAAATCTACGACAACGAAGAAATCAAGAATATCCTGACCGCTTTAGGAGTAAAGTTTGGTACCGTTAATGACGATAAGGAGCTTGATGACTCTCATCTTCGTTACCATAAGATCATCATCATGACGGATGCGGATATTGATGGTTCACACATCCGAACACTCATCTTGACGCTTTTCTTCCGCTACATGCGCCCACTCATCGAACGAGGCTATATATACATTGCCCTACCACCTCTTTATTTATTGAAAAAAGGGAAGGACGAGCGTTACTGCTGGACGGAAGAAGAGCGTAAGCGACTCGTTTCAGAGATGGCAAAAGAAGGAAAAGAAGATAGCGTAGGCATTCAGCGCTACAAGGGTCTCGGTGAAATGAATCCCGAGCAGCTCTGGTCGACCACCATGGATCCCACTACCCGCACATTGAAGCAGGTAACGATCGAATCTGCCATAGAAGCAGATCACCTCTTTAGCATGCTGATGGGGGATGAAGTAGCACCTCGTAGAGACTTTATTGAAAAGAATGCGAAATACGCCAAAATTGATAGTTAATCTTTGGGGGGCTTTTAGCCCCCTTTTTTTAACAAAAATTTAATTTTTAAAATCCTGAAATTCTTGAGATTAACGTAACATGGCGTTTAAATTCTATTACTATGAAACTTTCAGTAGGAGATAAGTACGAGTCGATCATCCAAAAAAGTGACCTCATCAGCAGAGACTTGAGCTGGGTAAAATTTAACGAAAGGGTCTTGGACCAATCCAAAAAATCCTTTCGAAGCATTTTCGAAAAGCTAAAATTTCTAGCGATTACCGCCTCCAACATGGACGAGTTTTTCATGATCCGTGTGGGGTCCCTCTACAACTACCTAGACTACGAAAAAGAGCGCATCGATTATGCTGGACTTCGGGAAGAGCCTTTCAAAGAAAAGTTGATGAAGGACTGCCAGCGTTTTCATTCCGATCAGCAGCAGCATTTTATCCAAACCATCCTCCCCGAACTGCATAAGGAAGGAATTTCCCTCCTTAACGTTACCAAGCTCAGCGAAGAGGAGCAAGAAACGGTAAGGCAGTATTTCCTCAAGGCCATCTATCCGATGCTAACGCCAATGGTGTACGACGGCTACCGCACCTTTCCGATTTTGATGAACAAGCTGCTTGTCTTTGGCGTGGTCACCACCAGCCCAGGCGAGCGAAAGGATATGCGCAAGATGAGCTTCGTGCAGATTCCAGCCAATATCCCGCGGTTTTTTGAAATCGAACAGGAAAGTTCCCTTACGCTGATTCCCATCGAGGAGGTGATCCGCGAAAATATTATTTCATTATTCAGAAACGTCGAGATCGAATCCATTAGCCTCTTTCGAATCACCCGAAATGGGGACTTTACCTTAGAAGAAAGTGACGACATGGATGCCAACTTCTTGGAAGAGGTGAAGCGCAAACTCATGGAGCGCAAGACTGGAAGGGTAGTACGCATTGATATTGAAGAGGGCTATTCCAAATGGATGCTCAACTCCCTGCTGGAGCGTTGGAACCTGCGCCCTGACTCGGTGTTTCTTACCAAGAGGGTGAGCATGATTGACTTTTCGGGTTTATGGCAGATCGTGGGCAACAAGCATTTTCGCGACAGGCTGCCTCAGATTCCTGCGCCAGTTAAGCCGCTTTCCTATCCAGAAGAGGGTAAAGCAGACATCTTCGAAACCCTTAAGGAGCGAGATATCCTACTGCATCATCCCTACAATAACATCGACTCCATCCTCGACCTCATCGAAAATGCGGCGGATGATCCGGACGTGATGGCCATTAAAATAACCATTTACCGTCTCGCCAAGGACAGCCGAATCACAAAGGCCCTTTTGCGTGCTGCAGAAAATGGAAAGCACGTGTCGGTTCTATTTGAAGTTAAGGCACGCTTTGATGAAGAAAACAACATTCGGGAAGCAAAGAAGCTGCAAAAAGCTGGCTGCTTTGTCATCTATGGAATCTCCAACCTGAAGACTCACACCAAGCTCCTCTTGATTGTGAAAAAGGACGACCAAGAGATCACCCGCTACGTGCACCTAGGATCAGGCAACTACAACGAGGATACAGCAAGGCTCTACACGGATATTGGCCTGCTCACCACCAACGAAGTGCTGGCCAACGATGTGTCTGAATTTTTTAATGTCATCACTGGTCACTCTGTACCAAGTGACTACCGCAACTTGATCACTGCACCAAGAGATATGCGAAATCAGCTGATCTCCTTTATTGAAGAGGAAGCGATGCATGCAAAAAATGGATTATCAAGTGGAATTTTCATCAAGGTCAATTCCCTAGAAGATTCTGAAATCATCCATGCGCTCTACCGTGCCTCACAACAAGGGGTTTTAATCAAGCTTATTGTACGTGGCATTTGCTGCCTTCGCCCAGGAAGAAAAGGCCTTAGCGAAAATATTGAGGTGCTCTCCATCGTAGGAGACTTCCTAGAGCATAGCCGCATCTACCATTTCCATAACAATGGGGATACTCGCACCTACTCAGGTAGTGCCGACATGATGGTGAGAAGCTTTGACAAACGTCTCGAATCCTTATTTAAAGTGGAAGCCCCTCTGCTGGAAAAACAGCTGATGAATATCCTTTCCTATAACTTGAGAGATAATGCCAATTCCTATACCATGCAAGAGGATGGAACTTATTTGGCCAAAACACCAGCAGAGGGAGAAGCCAAATTCAATATTCATCAGGAGTTCTTTAGATTGAATGCAAATGATGTATACAATGTGAAATTGGTAGAAGAAAAACTAACCGTGCCACCTTCTGAAGGTTGATAACATCAGGTATCCATTCGAAAACAAACTGAACTATTCTAGGGATAAACTGAAGAATTTAACTATTTTATACTGAATTAGAATTATCTGGGGTTGATTCAATTGGGGAAAATAAAAAAATTCAATTTTTTCTATTGGATTTTGATTTATTGATATTTGTGGTATTTTTGACTTTATTGTGGTAGTTAAATAATAGTTGGTTTAGTTTTCAACTAAAGGGCAGGAGATTTTCTCCTGCTTTTTTAGTTTAGTGATTATCCGCAAGTTTACTCGTGAATTAGAATAAACCTGAATCACAGCGCCGAATCGTCAATTGATGAGGGCCCACAGTCCACAGCATCCTGTATTAAATATCACCCCATATTTTTAGTGGGCATTAAGGTTCAAAGCTGATTTAAAGACTTGTTTTTAAACCATGCGCACTTGTTTATTTGGGCTGATGCACAAGGCATAAAAAAAGCCCAAACTTTCGTTTGAGCTTTGGAGTACAGACGGAAGGATTCGAACCCTCAACCCTCGGAGCCGAAATCCGATATTCTATCCAGTTGAACTACGTCTGCGTACTTATTTTTACAAAGCTGCTTTTACACGCTCAGCTGCTTCTTTGAGTGTAATGGCAGAAAAAACTTTCAAACCAGAATCATCAATGATTTTTGCACCTTCTGCTGCATTGGTTCCTTGAAGTCGTACGATAATCGGTACGCGAATGTCACCGATAGATTTGTAGGCTTCCACCACGCCATTGGCAATACGGTCGCAGCGAACAATTCCACCAAATACATTGATCAAAATGGCCTTCACATTGGGGTCTTTCAAGATAATTCGAAAACCTGCTTCTACAGAGGTTGCGTTGGCCCCTCCTCCCACATCTAGAAAGTTGGCAGGTTCACCACCTGAAAGCTTGACCATGTCCATAGTCGCCATAGCTAGACCAGCACCGTTGACCATACAGCCCACGTTACCGTCCAATTTTACATAGTTAAGTCCTGACTCACCAGCTTCCACTTCCAAAGGATCCTCTTCAGCCAAGTCTCTCAATTCCGCCAACTTGGGCTGACGGTAGAGGGCATTGTCATCCACATTTACTTTGGCATCTACTGCCAAAATTTTATCATCGGAAGTCTTTAATACAGGGTTAATTTCAAATTGAGAAGAGTCTGTGCCTATGTAAGCTGCATAAAGTGCTCCAATAAACTTGACCATTTCTTTGTGAGCAGTCCCACTTAATCCCAATTTGAAGGCTACTTTTCGGGCTTGGAAGCCTTGAAGACCGATTTTGGGGTCGATCCACTCCTTGATGATTTTTTCAGGATGGTTTTCAGCAACTTCTTCAATGTCCATACCACCTTCTGTGGAGGCCATGATCACATTGGAACCAGTGGCACGATCCAGTAGGATAGACATGTAGTATTCTTTGGGTTCGGATGCTCCAGGATAATACACGTCCTCTGCTATCAATACCTTATTTACTTTTTTTCCTTCGGCAGTTGTCTGTATGGTCACCAGAGTGCCTCCCAAGATGGCTGCCGACTTTTCTTTTACATCTTCTAATTTTTTGGCAAGCACAACGCCTCTGGAGCCTGTTTCTTTGATTTCTCCTTTGCCTCTTCCTCCTGCGTGGATCTGTGCCTTGATCACGAACCAAGAAGTGCCGGTTTGTGCGTTGAGCTTTACTGCTGCTTCATGTGCCTCTTCCGGGGTGCTGGCTACAATACCTTCTTGAATACGAACGCCATATCCTTTTAATACTTCTTTTGCCTGATATTCGTGAATATTCATCTATGAAAAATTTTGCCCGAAGATAAGCCTGTACAGGCAATATAGCAAACTGGATTTTGTGAATATTAGTAAATCAGCCTGTTATTTCAAGGATTAAAAGGATTTGTTTTAACTTTAAAAAATAAAAAATTGGTAGTATGCTGATTGCCAAAGGTATTCATAAATCTTACGGTTCGTTGGAGGTGTTGAAGGGGGTGGATTTGGAAATTTCCAAAGGAGAAATTGTTTCTATTGTAGGGGCTTCAGGTGCTGGAAAAAGCACGCTGCTGCACCTCTTAGGAACCTTGGATCGCCCAGATCGTGGAGAACTATTCTTGCACGATCAAAACCTGCTCCAACTTCAAGGAGATGCCCTTGCAGAATTTCGAAATTCTCGAATTGGATTTATTTTCCAGTTTCACAATCTGCTTCCAGAATTTACTGCTCTAGAGAATATTTGTATTCCGGGATTTATCCAAGGAAGGGAAGAGAATGAGTTGAAGAATCGGGCTGAGGACCTTGCGGAAATTCTTGGAATTCGCCACCGCTTGGAGCACAAGCCTTCTGAGCTTTCTGGTGGAGAGCAACAGCGGGTAGCTGTGGCCCGTGCCTTGATCAATAGCCCCAACCTGGTGTTTGCGGATGAGCCGAGTGGTAACCTCGATACGAGCAATGCAAGAGCACTTCACGACTTATTTTTTAAGTTGCGGGATACCTTTCAACTTTCTTTTGTGCTCGTCACACACAATGAAGAGTTGGCCACCATGGCTGACCGGAAGGTGGTGATGAAGGATGGCCGTATCGAAGGTGCTTGATTACTTTTTAAGTTGCTTGAGCATAGCCGACACATGGGCCTTATTTTCAAATAATCCTTGAAAAACTCCAGCGATGCGGTGGTTGCTATCCAATAGGTAAGTGACACGCGTTGGCATTTTGATCAAGGGGAGTAGCGCATCGAAAGCTTTGCAAACTTTTCCTGATTCGTCTGCAAGTAGTTCGAAGGGTAGGCGATGCGTCTTTTTAAACTTTTCATGGGTAGCCAAATTGTCCCTGCTAATGCCAAAAACAGGGATATCTAGTTCCCGAAATGCAGCAAACTGGTCACGAAATTCGCAGGCCTCTGTGGTACAACCGGGAGTGAAATCCTTGGGGTAAAAATAGAGGATCACAGATTTTCCAGCCAAGTCTTTGGAAAGGGTGATGCTGCCTAGGCTAGTTGCGGCAAGAGTAAAATCGGGTGCTTGAGTTCCTACGGGTAAGGCCATGTTTTTTTAAGGGTAACAGTTTAGGGAAAAAGAAGGTTTTCAAACTGTGCCCTAATCCTAGTCTAAGCTAGGTAGAATCTTTTAGCTTTGTAAATCAATTTTATCACCAAGCGTTTTTTCCTTGAAAATCAGTCCAGTACAGTCCATGCTTTTGGCAGGAGTTTTTTTTGCACTTATGAATGTGTCTGTCAAATTTATTCCCCACATTCCGGCCATTGAAATTGTCTGGTTTCGGTCTGTTTTTAGTGCTGTTTTTACGGTGATAGTTTTGACCAAAAAAGGAATTCCTCTTTTTGGCACCAATAAGTTGAGCTTGGTAGCAAGAGGAGTGGTAGGATCCATCAGCTTGATCTTATTTTTCTACACGCTGCAGCGTATCCCCTTGGCTAGCGCAGTGACGATGCAGTACCTTTCCCCCATATTCACGACTATTCTGGGCATTTTTATCCTCAAGGAAAAAGTAAAGGCGAAGCAATTTGTCTATTTTGCCTTGGCATTTGCGGGCGTACTATTGATCCAAGGTGTAGACCCTCGCGTAGATGGTTTGAGTGCTGCGATGGGCTTAATCTCTGCAATTGCTTCCGGTATCGCGTACAATCTTATCCGAATGTTGAAAGGCAGTGAGCATCCACTCGTCATTATTTTTTATTTTCCGTTGGTTACGCTACCCATTGCTTCGGTGCTGCTCTATTTCGATTGGGTTACACCGGTAGGTTGGGATTGGCTGATTTTGATTTGGATCGGGTTCTGTACCCAAAATGCGCAATACTTCATGACTTTAGCCTATCAGTCGGGCAACCTGTCCCGTATTTCTAGTTTGAGTTACCTTGGAGTAGTCTATGCCTTGATTTTCGGGTTTTTGCTATTCGGAGAAACCTTCCCCATTCCATCGTATATCGGGATGGCTTTGATTTTCATTGGTATCCTTTTGAATTTAAGGGTAAAATAGTTTGTAATTTCACAGTTTCTAATCCTTCCTAGTTGATGAAGATTACCAAAGATTTATACCAAAGTAACCTTGCCTTGTTGACTGATTTTTACCAGCTGACGATGGCCTATGCCTATTGGAAGTCGGGAAAAGGAGAGCAGGAGGCGGTTTTCAATTTATTTTTCAGAAAGAACCCTTTTGAGGGAGGCTTTACCTTGGCGGCGGGCTTGGACTATGTGGTGGATTACTGCAAAAACCTACAGTTTGAGCAAGGGGAGTTGGAATATTTGAGGAAGATGAAGCAAAAAGATGGCTCTGCGATGTTTGAAGCTGCATTTTTGGATTACCTGAAGGAGTTGCGATTTACCTGTGATATCGATGCGGTGGAGGAGGGAACCGTGGTGTTTCCCAATGCACCTATGGTGCAGGTGAAGGGGAGTTTGATTCAGTGTCAACTCTTGGAAACCCCCTTGTTGAACATTCTTAATTTTCAAACCTTGATTGCCACGAAGGCGGCACGCATCAATTTGGCGGCACAAGGTGCGCCAGTAATGGAATTTGGCTTGAGAAGGGCACAAGGTATCGATGGTGCCTTGGCCGCAAGTAGGGCCTCGTACATTGGCGGTTGCACTTCCACTAGCAATGTGATGGCAGGCAAACTTTTTGATATTCCTGTTTCGGGAACGCATGCACACAGCTGGATTCTTTCCTTTGATTCTGAATTGGCGGCTTTTCATGCGTATGCGGAGGCCTTCCCTGATCACTGTGTATTTTTGGTGGATACCTATGATACCTTGGCAGGAGTAAAAAACGCGATTCAGGTAGGACTTAGTTTACGAAAAAAAGGCAAGGATATGCTGGGCATCCGTATAGATTCGGGTGATTTGGCCTACTTCTCCATACAAGCAAGACAGCTTTTGGATGAAGCAGGATTTCCGAATGCCAAAGTGTATGCTTCCAATGACTTGGACGAGTACATCATCACCTCTCTAAAATCTCAAGATGCTGCCATCGATGTATGGGGTGTAGGAACAAAGTTGGTAACGGCATTTGACCAGCCTGCTTTGGGGGCGGTATACAAACTTTCAGCCATTAAAAATAAAATTGGATCTTGGGTACCGAAGGTGAAAGTATCGCAGCAATCGTTAAAAATCAATATTCCTGGCATTCATAAGGTACGCCGCTACTTTAGCAAAGGCAAGGCCGTAGCAGATATGATCTATTTGGAAGGACAGGATATCGATTCCAAGGGAATCATGATCATTGACCCTAACGATGCCACACAGCGCAAGCGTTTGATGCCTGCATTTTACGAGGAGGAGGAGTTGCTCAAGCCTATTTTCCGAAAAGGGGAGCTGGTCTATTCCTTGCCCAGCTTAAAGCAAATTCGGGAGCGGGCTGGAGCTCAATTGGAAGCTTTTGATAAAACGCACAAGCGATTGATCAACCCCCATGTCTATCCGGTAGGCTTGGAGGAGAAGTTACATCAGCTGCGCATGGAATTAGTTATTGCTGCAAAAAATAGTCAAAATGATAAAGATGAGTCCTGATACCGCATTAATTCTAGTAGATGTTCAGCATGATTTTCTGCCGGGTGGAGCATTAGCTGTTACACAAGGAGATGAAATTTTACCCATTATCGCATCCCTACAACCCCAATTTGAACACATTGTTGCTACCCAAGATTGGCATCCGGCCAATCACGGTAGTTTTGCAGCGAACCATCCTGGTACGCAGCCAGGTCAGCAAATTGAATTGGAAGGCTTGCCACAAATTCTTTGGCCAGTGCATTGTGTGGAGGGAACATTCGGAGCTGATTTTCCAGTCACGTTGGATCGCAGTCGCTGGCAGGCTGTGTTTCAAAAAGGAAGAAATCCACTCGTTGATTCGTATTCTGGTTTTTTTGACAATGCCAGGAGAGGGGATACGGGACTTAGGAGTTACCTGCTACTGCAGGGCATTACCAGAGTCTGTATTGCTGGCCTTGCCTTAGATTATTGTGTAAAATTCACCGCCTTAGATGCAGTAAGTTTGGGCTTTAAAACGCTCGTATTTACCGATGCTACTCGTGCAGTCAATCTTCGGCCCGAAGATGGGAGGCGTGCACTTGACGAATTGAAAGCTGCAGGAGTTTACTGTTTGGAAAGTAAAGCTTTGAGTTCCTATGTTTAACTATGACCCTCAAAAGCAGTATCCCAAGGAAACGGAAAGCCGGGTAGTCATCCGTTTTCAGGACTGCGACCCCCTCCGCCACCTCAACAATGCGAAGTATTTCGATTACTTTTTTAATGCCCGTGAAGACCAGGTACCCAAGCTATACGGTCTAGAAATCATCGATTTGATTCGGGTTTATAAAGCGGCTTGGGTGGTCTACAACCACAACATAAGCTATGTAAAGCCAGCAATGGTTGGGGACTGGGTTCGTATCTACAGTAGAATTCTATGGTACAATGCGAACACCATTTTGGTGGAATATTACCTGACCGATGACTCCAAAACGCAGTTAAAGACCCTACTATGGTCGACTATGCGCTATGTCACCTTGGAAGATGGCAAGTCTTCTGATCATGCTGGGGCAGTGGTAGACTTTTTGGAGGCCACTTCGCTACATTTCGATCCCAGCAGTCTCGACATTCGAGAGCGGGTCAAGCAGCTGAAGCGTGAGTTGGAACAGGGAGGCTAATAGTTCCTTCAGAGAATCATTTCATAGTCTCGTTCTACGAGGGCAATCCGAGTTTTGTAGGAAGAATACCAGATCTCGCGTCCCTGTTTTTGGGCAATTTGGTGATCGGATTGTGCTTTCCATGCTTTTATAGCCTCCAAACTCTCCCAATAGGAGATGGTGATCCCAAGTTCATTTCTTGCGCTCTCGTGACCTAAGTAGCCAGGTTGTAAGGCAGCAAGTCGAACCATTTCCTGGGCCATATCCTCGTAGCCGGTTTCGATGTCTGTGCGGATGCTGGTAAAAATAACCGCGTAGTAGGGAGGAGCAGGGGTCTTAGCGAGCATTTAGGTCAAGGTAAGGAGTATATTCCATGTAGATGGCTGTGGCAAGGGCAAGTTCTTTTCCAAAAGTGACTTCGGTCAGATGTAGGGCTAGGTCTATGCCTGCAGAAATGCCAGCTGCCGTCCAAAGCCGGTCATCGGTTTGAATGTAGCGAAGGTCGGGTTGGGGTAGGGCAGAAGGGACCAATTCTTGGATGCTCTCATACACTTCGTGGTGGGTGCAATAGGGCTTTTGTTCTAGAAAACCTGCTTTACCGAGGATTCTGGAACCAGAGCAGACGGTCATGGTCCATTCGGAGCTGAGGACCCGCTGCTTTATTTCTTCGATGATGGAGGTATTTTGGACAACTTTTTTAGTTCCATCTCCTCCGGGGAGCACGACATAGTCCAGCGTGGGGAGAGAGCTGATGGAATGATCAGGTACTACTTGCAGTCCATTTCTCGCTCGGATAGGGAGGGTAGTCTGGGAGAAGGTGTGCAACTCCAGGAGCGTGTATCCCGAGAGCTGGTTGGCCACCGAAAAAACCTCAAATGGGCCTGCAAAATCAAGAACCTCTACGTCGTCAAAAATAAGGATACCAAGTTGTTTCATGGGAATTAGTTTGAGAACGAAATTGGAGAAAATTAGAAGAAAAATAGAAAAGAGGATGGATTTTGTTCATCCACCGCGGCGGATCAGGCTCGGACAAAATCCTGAAAGAAAGATTCTATATAGGAATTCTGATCAAATGGGTCGAATTTTCATTTTTAGAAGGACCCGCCACGCCGGGTCCAATCTCGAATAGCCGCGGGTTGATCCGCCGCGGCGGAAAAAAAACAGGTTGATGGCCAGGATCCGCCGAGGCGGATCCAACCCAATAATTCAATTAGTAAACCAATTCACCTACAAATCAGTTAAAAAGTATGGATCAAAGAGAAATCCAATTTAACCTAATCTTAAGAATCCACTATTGTCTTGTAAAGAGTGCCCGCTTTACTTTTGAAAAATACTTAAACTACCTACCCTGATGAACGAAAAAATGAACCGTATGGAGTTTCTCAAGAGCCTAGGGCTAAAGGGAGCTTCTCTGTTTGCAGTCTACTGTGCTGCCTCAGGATTGAGCAGCTGCGTCAACGAAAGCATGGACCCAACCAACCCTACGGGAGTGACTGGAAATGAGTTGGTCCTAGATCTGAACTCAGCTGCCTATTCCAAACTTAATACCGTAGGAAACTACGTAATTGTGAGTGGAATCGTGATTGCTCGTGTTAGTGCTACCGCTTTTGCAGCAGTAACACAGGTATGTTCCCACGAAGGCCAGCGGAAAGTAGTATTTAACGCGGGTGAATTTTACTGTCCTGCTCATGGTGCACGATTTGACATCGCAGGAAAGGGACTCAATTCTACGGGTTCTCGAGGTTTAAAAACCTACGCAACCACATTGGATGGTACTACCTTAAAAGTCACTCTATGATTAGGTCTATTTTCTTCAATAGAGGGGCTATCGGACTCCTTTTTTACATCCTACTCTTGTTTGGTTCGAGTTTATGGACTGAAGTGAAGGCACAAGATGATCTACTGAGCCTACTCGATGCGGAGCAATCCAAGGAGCCTGTCTACACCATGGCTACCTTCAAGGCTTCCCGCCTCATCAATGGGCAGACCATCGAAACTATCTCCAAAAACCACCTCAACTTTTGGATTTCTCACCGTTTTGGAGCCGTAAATTCTGGGTTTATCGCCAATTTTTTTGGTCTCGATGAAGCCAAAATCCGCCTGGGCTTGGAGTATGGGCTTACCGATCGATGGCTCGTAGGAGCGGGAAGGAG